>JAPLSP010000147.1 GCA_026398575.1 Candidatus Sumerlaeota bacterium
GTGCGGTTGCTTGCTGCCGCTTTAGCTTCGATGATCTATAGGATTGGCGTAGCTAAAGCGGCAGCAAGCAACCGCACTCCCAAAGCTGGCGCCGCTCCAAGCCGCATGATTTTTTTCTTCCGGTATAAGTATTCGCGATGATCTTATGTTATCGCATTTACGAATATGAGTACTAAGGGCGCCCGTTGGCGCCCGCTTCGATCGCGCTGGGCCGGGGCAGCGTCAGCGCGAACGTCGTGCCCTGCGGGCCGGTCGAGAGGATCTCGATCTTTCCCTGGTGAAGCCGGGTGAATTCGCGGACGATGTACAATCCCAGCCCCACGCCCGTCGAGCCGCGCGTGATGCCAGGGCCGATTTGCGTGAAAGGATCGAATATCCGCAGGGCGTGTTCTTTGTCAATGCCCGAGCCGGTGTCTTTGACCAGCAGGCGCGCGGCGTCGCACAATGGCTCGACGTGTATTTCCACCGCGCCGCCAATGGGCGAATACTTGATCGCATTTTCCAGCAGATGCAGGATCACCCGCTTGATCTTGTCTTCGTCCACAAATACCATGATCGGACGGTCCAGGCAGTGCGCGCTGAGCGTGATCTTGCGCCGGTCGGCGATGTCGCGCATATCCGCGATGCACCGGTCGGCGATCGCGCACAGGTCGCAACTGTCGCGCCGCATCAGGATCGAGTTGTTCTGCAGCTGCGTCACCTCGAGAAGGCTGTTGACGTGATGAATCAGCCGCTCGGTATTGCAGCTCAGGATGCTCAGCAGCTGCTTGCTCGTTTCATCCACGGTTTCCGACAGCATGGTGGTGAGCAGCTGAATCGAGCCGCGCATCGAGGTCAGCGGCGTGCGCAGTTCGTGCGAGATCATCGCGATGAAATTGGTCTTCAGATCGTCCACGCGCTTGAGGGCGGCGAATTCGCGATTGAGCGTCAGATCCTCCAGCACCATCACCACGCCGCCCTGCGATTCGCGGCGCCGGCGCAGCCGCGTCAGGGTGATGACCAGCGGAATGCTGCTCCCGTCCGAACCGGGGCGGGGCCATTCGATATCGGCGCAGTGCGCCGAATGTCCCTCTTCCGTTGTCTGAATCTCCTGGCGCAGCTTTTCCCAGATCGCCGGCGGCATCAGGTCGAATATTTTCCGATTCATGGCGTTGGAGGCAGGAATGCTCAGCAGCGCCTCGGCGCCATGATTCCAGGACGTCACCCGCCAGTCGGCATCCAGCGCCACGACGCCGACGACCAGGCTGTCGAGCAGATCGCGCAGCAACTCTTCCAACCCCTGCGACCGGTCCAGCAGGTCCGCGTTCTCCAGCGCCATCGAGATGAAGCCGGTCAGGGCGTTCATCTGCGCCATGTCTTCTTCGGTGAAGACCGATCCGCCGGCGCGATTCGTGACGCTCAGGACGCCGATCACTTCGCCATGGCGCCAGATGGGAAGGCAGATAAAAGAATCGCTCGAATATTGATCGGCGCGTTCCGGATCGTAAAACGGCGATTGCCGGACGTCCTGGATCAGCAGCGGCTGGCCGGTGGCCGCGACGGAGCCTGCCACGCCCTCGCCCAGCTTGGTTTGATGCGTCAGCGATACTTCCAGCGACATCCCCGAGCCGCATTTCATCTGCAGGACGCCGGCGTTGTTATCCACCGTCATCAAAGTGCAACGCTCAACGCGCAACACCCGGTGGACCATCTCCACGATCGCTTCATACACGCGGTTTGATTCGACCGGCGCCGCCAGTGAATCGCTGGCGTGCGGAAAGATGTCAAGAGGTTTTGGCATTAACGGATTTTCGGTCATAAGAAGGGCGCCCGTCTTGGGCTCAACAGGCGAAACTAATAAGGCCTTACGTCTGCCGTTCGCAAGCGTTTAACGAGAGAAGAACGGCTAATGTCCAAAGTGCGCATCTCAGAATCGCCCCATCGCCAGCCTGAAACGCCTTGACACTCTTATCTTTTTACGGTAAATTTTCAGCGCTTCGTATTGCGTCGCGTTTTTTCGGGAAAAATAATTGGCGCAAAAATATTCATAAAATATCTGATGCGATTAAGGTGAGAGAAAATATGCCTATTCAGCAATCCTTGGATGTTCTGACTCAAGAGCAGATTGTTGACATTATTCAGGCCAACGCCGAGCTTTACAAGAACGAGCCGGATTTCGCCAAGTATATCGCCGAGCTTTCGGCGTATCTGCTGGATAATCATTATGAGGGTATCCTCAAGAAAAAAAGCCAGATCCAAGCGGGCGTCCCCCAGGCCGGGCGATCCTTATCGGCGGATATTCCCAAAGCATTGACGGACACACAGCTGGGCAATTTTGCCCGGGCGCGCAAAGCGCTGCGCGAAGTTTATGACACCCATTTCGACAAGAAGAGATGCCCCAATTGCGGCGTGCGCGTCACGGGAACCCAGTGCGTCGCATGCGGAATGGTCCTCGTCTAAGGCGCTGAAGATGAATGCCAATCTCGAATCATTCATGGAATCATGGACGGGAATTCCAGCCGATACTCATCCGGAAGCAGCGCGGATGCAATTCGAAATCCTGCGTCGCATCGGTCCGGAGGGGAGAGCCAGGCTGACGATCCGGATGAGCCAGGACATGCTCGCGGTTGCGGCCTCCGGTGTCCGCAGCCGCCATCCGGAATACGACGAAAGCCAAGTTCAATGGGCGGTTAAGCGCATTATGTTGGGAGATGAGCTTTTTGCGAAAGCCTATCCGGGAATTACCATTAAGCCATGATCACGCAGCAGGACATAATCGAGATAATTTCCTGCGCGCTGGAACAATGTGGAATGGCCTACATGTTGGCTGGATCACATGGAAGCAGTTTCTATGGAAAGCCACGGACAACCCAAGATATCGATATTATTATTGATGGTACCAGTAGCCAGATCGAAAGCTTTTTAGGCAAGATTGAAAAGGATTTCTATGTCAGCCGCAAAATGGCTATGGAGGCGCTGGAAAGACGCTCCATGTTCAACGTAATTCATTTGGATTCGAGTTGGAAGGTGGATTTAATCTTTGTAAAAAACCGTCCGTATAGCCTGCAAGAATTTGCGCGGAGAACACTTCGGGATTATGCAGGAATCGCGGTCTTTATGGTATCTGCGGAAGACTCCATCCTCAGCAAGCTTGAATGGGCGGCTAAAGGAGAATCGGAGCGGCAGTTTCGCGACGCATTCAATGTGGCTTTTGCGTTATGGGATACCATAGACAAGACTTACATAGAAAAATGGGCTAAGGAATTGGGAGTGATGAGGGGATGGACGAAAATAATCGAGCAAGTGCAAAAAGCTGGCGCAAATAGCTAATTCATTGGGATTTCTGCAATCCATTTCAGTTTATTTATGTGCAAAGGAGAGTTCACCATGTGTTCGTTCAACTGCGCGTCTGCAAGACCTTCTCGAGGCTTCACTCTGATCGAGCTGCTCATCGTCATCGCCATCATTTCGATCCTGGCCATGATCGCCGTTCCCAATTTTCTCGAGGCCCAGACGCGCTCGAAAAATGCGCGCTGCATGGCCGACATGCGCACGCTGAAAACGGCGCTCGAGGCTTACTACGTGGATTATAATCAATACCCTATTGATTATGACGACATATCGGGATTACCATATCTGAATGACATGGCGTCATGGCGGCAATTGACCACGCCCATAGCTTTCATCACCTCTGTGATGTATATGCCCTATAAATTCATAGATACCCAAAGCGGCGGTTATCGCTTCAGGCCGAACACGGTTTACAGCTATTTCGGGCCATCCCCAAGCAAGCCAGTCCGTTTCGTCTCCACATACGGCACAAATCCGGTCCCCATTGATGGCTCCGGTGTTTATTATGTCGTGCAGAGCCCTGGTCCGGACCAAGTGCAGGATTTTGGCGTGAACTTCAAGGAAGAAGACATCGTGCCACTCAATCAACGCAAGACGACTAATAACATAGACGGCATAAACACGATCTATGATCCCACCAACGGAACCGTCTCCAAAGGCGACATCCTCATGACGGGCAAGGGATTCTGCTACTAGGCTTTTGTCTGGTGGGTCCAGGCCGCAGACCAGAAACCCGAACTCGGAACCATGAACTCGGAACTCGGAACTCGGAACCTGGAACTCGGAACTCGGAACCCGGAACCCGGAACCCGGAACCCGGAACTCGGAACTATTTCGACGGCGGATTGATAAAGATAATCTGCTCGTCCGGGCGCGCCCACATCAATCTGCGAATCTGCTTTTCACTCGCAATCGGGCTTGATTGCAGCAACCGTTGTTGTTCATCCAGCGCCTGGATCTCCTGCTCGGTTTGTTTAAGCCGTTGTTCTTCCTCATGGCAGATCTTCGCCCACTTTTTGCGCTCGTTCAATTCGCTCACTGAAAAATAAGCGAATGCGGCGATCACCGCCACAAAAAGCACCGCTTGGAGGATATAAGAGCCCTTGGATTTGAGGGGGAGAAAAAAACGAATCGCGCTCAACATCGCTCGCGCTCCTTGGAACGTCGAACCAAACACCGACTATAGAAACGTCAAGATGCGTCGTCGCGGAAATGAGCAGGAAAGTCGTCCCCTCCAGGCGCCTTTCCCACAACACGAATGTAGAGCAAGACTGCCAATCCCATCGCCGGAAGTCAAGCGATATTGGGCGCCCATTTCTCACAAATTGCCCACAAAATTTCCAGTGGTCTTTCAATTTCGAAATGGCGGGCGCCTACCGCCGCCGGCTCAGGGCAGTTTCTTTTTCACCATCGCCACCAGCGACACTCCGAACGGCAGGTCCATGCGGCGCAGCAGCCTGGCCTCGATTTTCAACAATCCGATCAGCGCCCGGTTGATCCACCGAGGCAGGAGAATCACATGCGTCTTCGGGCCTTGCTTGCGGCGGCAAACGAGCCGGGTCAGAACGCGAAAGAGGACGATCGGCGCGAACGTGAACGTGATCGCGTACGTCAGCCGCGTGATCTCGAGCGGCTGGCTTTCGAGCAGCGCGCGCAGCCGCCCGCGCGTGTAGCGGCGGAAATGATGCAGCGCCTCATCGTGTTCGCTCCAGAGAAAGGGATGCGCGGGAACCGTGAGGATGGCCTGTCCGCCGGGACGCAGGATGCGGGCGATTTCGGAGTAGGCTTTCACATCGTCGGAGATATGCTCGATCATATCGAGCGCCAGCGCCAGATCCACCGATTCATCGCGCAACGGCAGGGCCGTGGCCTCGCATCGCCCCAGGTCGTGGATGCCGCGCTTGCGGCAATACATCATCGAAAGCGGCGACAGGTCCAATCCCAAAGGACGGGCGCGTCCCCGCAAAAAGGCCAGGGTCAATCCGGTTCCACAACCGATATCCACTGCGATGGGAGGCGGGGCGCCGGGCGAGGGCGAACGCGGCTGCAAGGCGCCATGATGATCCAGCAACGAAAAGACGATGTACTTTTTGCCCTGGAACCACCAATAGGTGTCCTCCAGGACGTACATCTTTTCGTATTCTTCAATATTCATTAGATGAAGTTATGGAGATGGTTGATTTCCCGCCGCAAGCTTTCCACCATTTGGCGCATGCGCTTGATCTTGTCGGCGGCAAACGTCGCTCCCGAGGGGGCGATCTCCACCACTTGCGCCGCCATCTCGGCCGGCTTGCTTTGATTGTGGAGCGTTTTGCGGGCGCCGGCGATGGTGAATTTTTCTTCGTACAACAGACGCTTGATCTCGAAGACAAGATCAATGTCCGAGGGCTTGTAGCGGCGCTGATCGCCGCTGTCCTTTGCGGGGCGCAATTGGGGAAACTCGGTTTCCCAATAACGCAGGACGTAAGGCTTGATGCCTGTAATCTGGCTGACTTCGTTGATCCGGTAAAACATCTTTCGCGGATACTCACGCTCAACGGCAACGGCAACGGCTTGTGACATGGGTTTCATCCTTTCAGTCGGGATCTGGAATCGAACAGCAGGAAATACGATCGGGAAATAGGAACAGGAAAAAGGGCCGCGTGAATTGTGCCGCAAGTTATTTACATAAGAACAGCGCACATCCTCCTTTCAGGGGAAAAATAAGAGCTGGGCCTCGCGCGTCCAGCCGCCGCCAGAATGAAACGCGGGTCTCGGAAGGTCAATGAAAAAAAGCGGCTTAAGTGGCAAAATTATCGCGGCAGCCTCCTTCTATTCCGTTTGGCGCCATCATAATAAAAATTCGAGACTTCCAAACCCCCAACAATTGAGCTTGATATCAAACATCCATATCCTGATACTCTCATCAGCACGTTATTAGCGTTCGAGGGAGACGATCGAAAAATTGCGCGTTAATGATCCATATCGCGTGAGATAAGGTATTTCGATAGCTTCCTGGGTCAGCTGAAAGTATTTGATGGAAAGGAATGTCCATGCAGAAATGGCGCATTCTGGCGGTGGATGATGATCCGGATATATGTGACGTGATCAGCGCCACCCTGTCGGATAACTACGAGGTTTTCACGATGAATTCGGGCCGCCAGATGCTCGAATACTTGGAAATCATCGAACCGGACTTTATCATTCTTGATGTTAAAATGCCCGACATAGACGGATACGATCTTTGCCACCGCATTCATCAAAACAGCTTATTCCGCAAAATTCCTATTCTCTTTCTTTCAGCCCTCAGCTCGCCGGAGGATCAAAAAAAAGGATACGCCGAAGGCGCAGGCCTCTATTTGACCAAGCCCTTCGATCCGATCCGATTGCTTAAAAATATCGAAGTCTTTGCCGAGCGCAATCCTCCCGTGTACCTTCGCAAACGCCATGCGATCGAAGAACTGGCGGCGCTCGTCGTGCCTCGAGGTCTCGAACCGGTGCTGCCCGGAATGACGGAGTCCCTGCCCTCAGCGGAAAAGACTCCCCCGGCGCCTTCAGCCGCGCCGCCCAAGCCTGTGGCGCCGGCCGCAGCGGGCGCGCAAGGCGAGAGCGCATCGTGGCGCCTGGATATGGCGGAGAAACAACCCGCGCCGCCGACCGCGCCTCCGGCCGCGCCGCCTCAGCCCGAGCCACGGCCGGCTCGCGAGCCCAAGCCGGCGCCCGCGCAAAAAGGCGCCCCGGCAGGCGGCGCGCTCCGGCCGCGCGTTTTATTTATCCTCAACGATTCCGATGAACTGGCGGCGCTGGCCGAAGCCTGCGAAAAAGAATTTGAGTATGTCTGGGCTACCGATGGCATGAGCGCTCTGAATCACCTGAAGGAGTTTGAGCCGGACGCCATCGTGGCCGAGACGGATCTGCCCTATATGGATGGCTTCAATGTGACGCGCGAAGTCCGCGCCAACGACTCGTTCCGCAATGTCCCGATCATTATTTATTCGTCCAAGGCCGGCCCCAATGATCGTTTAACCGCCCAGCGCGCCGGCGCCAACGTCTTCATCCGCCGCCCGGCCGATCCAAGCCGGATCATCGCGGCGCTTCATGAACTGATGACCTATCAGGATGTTCTCGTGCGGCCCAAGGCCAAAAGCCTTCAGGAAGTCCTGGACCTTATCGAATTCGGCTTGCTCCACGCGCCGGATGACGCCATCTAGGAGCCTGTCGGGCAATGCGAGCGACTTAGTGCTCTGAATCACAAATGCAGTGACCTATTCTTTCCTGGGGATAAAAGCAATGCGCTCAGAAGCGGCGCCAGCTTTTGGAGTAAGGTGGCTTGCCGCCTTCTTTTTAGCGCCAAGGCCATTGAAACGCCAAAAAGAAGGCGGCAAGCCACCTTACTCCAAAAGCTGGCGCTGCTCCTATCCGCATGAATTTACTCTTCCTGCATGAGTGCTTAGGATCGAAAGTATCTGTGCCTATGGTTATGCCGTCCATTATCCTCATCGGTTTCAAAGGCTGCGGCAAGACGACGGTGGGAAGGCTGCTGGCTGAGGCGCTGAAGCGGCGCTTTGTGGATCTGGATAACGTCATCGTGGATTTGCATGAGGCCCGCAGCGGCGCGCGCGCGCCGTTCCGCGAAATCTTTCGCCGCATCGGATCCAAAGAATTCCGGGCCCTCGAACTGCAGGCTGCGATCCGCGTCCGCGATGATCTCATCGCTTCCCCGGCGCCGGCGGTGCTTTCGGTGGGGGGCGGCGCCTTCGTTCATGAAGATACACGCGAAGTTTTGAAGCCATTGGGACAGGTCGTCTGCCTGAAGGCGCCGTTCGAGGAACTGCTGGCGCGCATTCTGCGCAACGGTCTTCCCGCGTTTGTCAGCAAGCCCCATCATGCCGAAGTCGAACTGCATGACTATTTCCTTCGGCGCGAACCGACGTTGCTGAAGTATGCCGACGTGGTGGTGAATATCGCCGGCTGCGATCCCCTGCAAGCCCTCCAGCGCACGCGCGAAGCCCTGGCCCTTTAGACGATCGCCGGCAGAGCCCCAAGCCGCCCTCCCGAAAATCCCCCGCTCCTTGTTGTCTTTGGCGCCCTTGCGGTCCTCGTTGTCCTTGCTCCCTGTCTCATCCGCTTCAGCGCCAAGTCCCGTTTGCATTGCGGCGATTGACACCGGATCGCGTCTTGCGCTATCATCTTCGCATCTCTCTATCTTACGCGAAGGAGCGCTTCGGGCATGTCCGATATCCTGATCATCGGTTTTCGCGGCTATGGCAAGATCCAAGTCGCTCGCGAGCTGGCTCGCTTGCTCAAATGCCGGTTCGTGGATTTGGATGATGTCATTGTGGACATTGACCGTCCCCGAACGGGCCGGCGGCAATCTTGCCGGGATATCTACCAGCAGATCGGCGCCGATAAGTTCCGCGACCTCGAGCGCCGCGCCGCGAAATACCTTCGCGACGAGACCGTGCCCGAAAGCGGCGATCAGGTCATCGCAATCGGCGGCGAGAGTTGGATGGATGAAAATATCCAGGAAATCCTGCGGCCCATGGGGAAGTTAGTCTATCTGCAGGGCGTTTTTACGGAGATGTGGGAGCGCATGGAACGCCAGGGCGTGCCGGACCATCTCAAAAGCTCCGACGGGCGCGAGCAGTTCAAGGCGCTGCTCTCCGAACGCGAGGCTGTCTGCTTGCAGCACGCCGACGTGGTCGTCAACATTTCGGGCCTGGATATCGAAAGCGCCGCGCAGTCCGCCATCAACGCTCTGGTTGGGATGTCAGAATCCAAATCGTGATCGCGCCGTTGAAAGGTTACTTTTTCCCTGAAGGGGCATCCTATTATGGGCGGCAGCGTTTTTGGCGAAGCCTTCCGCATTGCGACCTTTGGCGAATCCCACGGCAAAGCCGTGGGCGTCGTCGTCGAGGGCGTGACGCCCGGCATGGAACTTAGCGAAGCGGACATCCAATGCGAACTGGACCGGCGCAAGCCCGGCCAGAGCGATGTCACCACGCCGCGCAAAGAGTCCGATACGGTCCATATCCTCTCGGGCGTCTTCGAAGGGAAAGCGACCGGAACGCCGCTGGCGATGCTGGTCTGGAACGAAGACGCGCGCCCGGCGGCCTACGATCATCTCAAAGACGTCTTTCGCCCCGGACACGCCGATTATTCTCTGTATAAAAAATATGGCGTCCGAGACCATCGCGGATCGGGACGGGCTTCGGGGCGCGAGACCGTCGCGCGCGTGGCCGCCGGCGCCATCGCGAAAAAGATGCTGGCCGCGCGGGGAGTCACGGTGCGCGCGTTCACCCTTGAGGTCGCCGGCGCGCGCGGCGAAACCGTGGACTTCGACCAGGTCGAACGCAACCCGGTTCGCGCCGCCGATCCCGTGAAAGCCGTGGAAATGGAACGCCTGATTCGCGAGGCCGCCGCCGCCGGGGATTCGGTGGGCGGGATCATCGAATGCCGCGCGCAAGGCGTCCCGGCGGGCCTTGGCGAACCCGTCTTCGACAAGCTCGACGCCGACCTGGCCAAAGCCGTCATGTCGCTCGGCGCGGTCAAGGGCGTGGAGTTCGGCGCCGGATTCGCCGCCGCTCTCATGCGCGGCTCCGATCATAACGATCCCATCACGCCGGCCGGTTTTGCTTCCAATAACGCCGGCGGCATCCTGGGCGGCGTCTCGACGGGCGCGGAAATCGTCTTTCGCATGGTGGTCAAGCCGACGTCATCCATCGCGCGCGAGCAACGTACCATCAATAAAGCCGGCAAGGAAGTGACCCTGCGCGTCGAAGGCCGCCACGATCCCTGCATTTGCCCGCGCATCGTCCCCGTCGTCGAAGCCATGACCGCCCTGGTCCTTATAGACCACCTCAAACGTCAGGAGGGAATCGCGCTATGAGCCAGCCGGATGCCAATTGCCTGTTCTGCAAGATCATCGCCGGGAAAATCCCCAGCGCGAAAGTATATGAGGACGATCGCTACTTCGCATTCCGCGACATCAATCCCCAGGCGCCGATGCACGTGCTGATCGTGCCGAAGGCGCATATTCCAACGCTCAACGATCTGAAAGAAGCGGATACGGATATGATCGGCGGAATGTTTCTGGTTGCGGCGCGCCTCGCGCGAAAGGAAGGCTGCGCCGAAGACGGCTATCGCGCGCTTTTCAACTGCAACGCCGGCGCGGGCCAGAGCGTTTTTCATGTGCATCTGCACGTGTTGGGTGGCCGCCTCTTGAGCTGGCCGCCGGGGTGAACGCGGGCTTTCCCCAACAAAAGGAGCTATGGTATGAGAGTGTCAGGCAGAATAGGGCGCGTCATTCAGCGGACGGCTTTGGCTGCATTGCTGCTGGCGTTTATCATCCTCCTGGCGCGTGGCAAGAATGAAGAGGGAGCAAAATCCGCGGCGCCCGCTGCCCAGCCTCCCGCCTCTGAAAAGCGCGATTCGAGCCGCAACTTTAATGAGAGCCTTGGCGGAGGCATGACGCTGCGCATGATCGGAATCAAAGGCGGAACGTTCGAGATGGGCGCCCACATGAGTGTCCAGGAAATGGCGAAAAGATTCCCAAACCTCGATGGAGCGCATTTTACGAACGCTCTGCCGCTCCACGCGGTTGCGCTCAGCGGCTTTTGGCTGGGCGAGACCCATGTAACGGTTGGGCAATTCCGCCGCTTCACGGACGAAACAGCATACCGCACGGAAGGGGAGATCGCGGGCGCATGCTCCGCGTTCAAAGACGGCAAGATAGAAGCCTTCCCCGGTTACAGTTGGCGCAATCCGGGATTCACTCAAACGGATTCCTATCCCGTGCTGGACGTCAGCTGGAATGACGCCAAAGCGTTTTGCGATTGGCTGTCGAAGAAAAGCGGCAAAGCCTATCAGCTGCCGACCGAAGCGCAATATGAATACGCCTGCCGCGCCGGAACCAAGACGCTCTTTCAATGGGGCGATAATCCCGATGGCGGCGCCGGCTGGCTCAATGGCTGCGATCAGAGCGCTAAGCGCCAGTTTCCGGATATGAAATACGTGTTCCGCTGGGATGACGGCTATGTCTTCACGTCGCCGGTCAAGAATTTTCGTCCGAATGCCTGGGGGCTTTACGATATGCACGGCAACGTCTGGAGCTGGTGCGCGGACTGGTATGGACAAGGCTATTATGCCGAAAAGGGAAACGATCGCAATCCGGCGGGCCCAACGAGCGGCACGGTGCGCGTCTTGCGCGGCGGCTCCTGGGGAACCTATCCGCAAAATTGCATGTCGTCGTACCGCTATACGAGTCCGCAATGGGACAAGTACGTCAGCGCCGGATTTAGAATTTGCCTGCCGTCTGCGACAAAATAACTAAACCTTTTGGGATGCAGCCTTGAGCGCCTTATGGCATTGTCATCAATGTAAATTGTAAAATGAGAAATGAGAAATTGAAAATGAGACCGCGCGCGGCAGGCAGATGATGCAGGGCTGCGTAATGTTGGCGCCGGGAAGGGTTGTCATTTTACATTTTACATTTCTCATTTCTCATTTCTCATTTCTCATTTCTCATTTCTCATTTCTCATTTTTCATTTGGTCGCGGCCTGCCTTGCTAAGTTATTGTTCTTGGAATTATCTCAGCATTGAAATCGCTCCTCATATTCGCGTTCCTGGGCCTGGAGCGCGGCGAGCAGCGTGAGCTTGTCTTCCTTGGCCGCCATCATCTGTTTGATGAAGGAATGATCGTTGAGCATTCGCGACAAACGGCCCAAAAGATTGAGATGATATTTTTGCGCCTCGGGCGGACCCAGGATGATAAACAGGAAGCGGATGGGCTTGCCGTCAAGGGCCTTGAAATCGGCGCCCTCCGGCACGCTTGCCAGGGCAATCATCATCTGCGGCGCTTCCGGGGTGAACGTGTGCGGGATCGCATAGCCGCCGCCCACCGCCGTGGTGCAGAGCCGCTCGCGTTCCATCAGCGCCTGTGTCACAGCCTCCGGATCGCCGATTTCCTTGCGGGCGTTCAGCTCGCGGGCGATGCGCCGAAGCAAGTCGCACTTGCTGGCCGGCTTGACGGATAGCAGAATCCGATTTTCGTTGATCAGATCGCAGATTTGCATGGCGCGCTCCTGATCTTGTGGGATGTGCCGCGATCCTTGGGAATTTCAAATTTCAGATTTCAAATTTCAGATCTCAAATTTCAAATCTCTTTGGTTAGAATGCATCGCGCAGCAGCGGCCCGAATCGCTGCTCCCAGGGCCGCGTATCGCCTTCAATACATACGTCGCCGTCAAAATGCTGAATGTGCGCACGCTCAAGCGCCAAGGCCTGGCTCATCAAATCCTGGCCCCATCCATAAACCGGCGCCCGGCGATAATCGCGGCGCGTCCCGATGGCCTTGGGCGCCACAAACGCCACGATCTTATCGCACAGCCCCGCCCCGATCAACGCCGCATGAATGGCCGGGCCGCCTTCGACGAACAGCGACTGTATCCCCTCGCGGCCCAGTGTGCGGATGACGCGGGGCATATCCAGAATGCGCCGCCGTCCGCCGAACTGGATGACGCGGCAGCCGGATTGCTCGAAGGAAGCGATGCGCTCGGCCCCCGCCGCCTCGGTCGCAAGAAACCAAGTTTGCCCGCCCGGTTGGGCGCTGATGCAGTTGGCATGGCGCGGCGTGCGTAGCGCGCCGTCGGCGATGATCCGGATCGGCTGGCGTCCCGCATAGCGCGGCAGCCGCACATTGAGCGACGGGTTATCGGCCAGGACCGTTCCGATCCCCGCCAGCACGGCGTCGTGCTGGCTTCGCAGCCGGTGGACGTATTGGCGCGAGACGAGATTGGTGATCCATTTCGAGTCGCCGCTCCCGGCTGCCGCCTGCCCGTCCAGAGTGATGGCCCATTTGCAGGTCACCAGCGGCAAACCCGTCAGATGATATTGCATGAACGATTCATTCAGCGCGATCGCCTCTTCGCGCATCAATCCCACGGCGACGTCGAGGCCCGCCTCGCGCAACTGCCGCGCGCCCCGGCCCCGCACGCGCGGATCGGCATCCAGCGTGGCGATCACCACGCGCCGCAGGCCCGCCGTGAGGATGGCGTTGACGCACGGCGGCGTCCGCCCATGATGCGCGCAGGGCTCGAGACTGACGCAAATCGTCGCCCCCTTCACGCCGCCACCCGCGTCTTTCAGCGCGGCCACCTCCGCATGATCCTCTCCCGCGCGGCGATGGAAGCCCTGCCCCAGTACTTTGCCGCCGCGCGCGATCACCGCGCCGACGCACGGATTGGGCGAGGTCTGCCCCTGCGCGCGCGCCGCCAGCCGCAAAGCCATCTTCATGAACTCGCGCTCCTGCCGCGAAAATCCTCCCGTGTCATTTTGATTTTCTTTGTTCATGAGTTCCAGCTTGGGGGCGCTCTGCATGGTTATCGCTGAAAATCTTTAAGTTGTTTTCAATTTTTTAATTATGGATACAAAATTTGCCGTTCATTTTCAATTTCTCATTTCTCATTTTTCATTTTACATTTGGCCGCCGCTCAGCTGATCGAAGCACTTGCGGCACAGAAAACTTGCCGTGCCGTCTTCCTCGATGTTCAGGTACGATTGGGCGATGTTCACTTTGTCCCCGCAGCGCGCGCAGCCGGGCTTGCGATGGCTGCATTTGGGGCAGATCAACGCGCCGCTGAAAACGAGCGGAACCGCGCGCCGCCCGCCCGTCCGGATCGGCTCGGAGCATACGGCGCAGTTCCAGCCGAATTTCAAGCCCAGTCCGTCCGCAGGCCGATGATAGGGATAAATCAGCAGATGCTCCCAGATAAAAAACTCATCCGGCGGTTGATAGTCGCGCTCGCGGCTCAATCGCACGCTTTCCCGGATCAGATAGGCCGTGTCGTTCTCGTTCAAACTCCGCGGCTCGGCGCCCGTCACTCCCGACATGTCTTTGCGCGCCGCCTCCAGTCCCTCGCCCTTGGGATCCAGGGAGCAACCCCAGGTGTCAAACAGGCCCCGGTCCCAGCAATCAATCAATCCCGACAGGCACTTGATCGCCTTGCCTTCCATCAAGCGCGCGGTCAGGAACGCGGCTTCGCCGGCGGGCGGATTCAGAAACACTTCCGTGAAAAGGAATTTGCCTGGAGGCGGCCCGGGGCTGAGCGCGCTCTCCTCGTCTTCCGCGGCGCCGGGGGCGCCGATGACATTGGCGGCGGAGGATTTTTTATACTGGGCGCGCAGCCGGTTCCGGCATTTGGCGATGGATTCGGAGGCGTTCAGGCGCGTGACCAGATCGTCGTTGTCCTGGAGCAGCTCCAGCACGGCCAGCGCCTGGCGCGAGGTCACGCCGCCCAGCTCCTTGGCCAGAAGACGCGTGGTTTCCACGTTGGCGGTCAATGCCTCCATCCGGAACACGGGCATCGCAAGAGGATTTTTTTCATCCAGCAGCGCGGTCAGCGCGAACTGCCGCGCGTCCTCGTTCATTTCTTTCCTGAACGTCATCCATGTCAGCGCGCTTTCCTCCCAGTCGAAGCGCTTGAACAACACGTTCAGCGTCTGGCTGGCGAAGGATTCGGGGCCGAGGCCGGCGATCGGCGGCTCGACGGCCTGCTCGTCATCCTGGAAAATCGCGATCGAGCCCAGCAGCAGGCGCAAGTCCTCGGCCGTTGAAGGCGCATTGATCAGGCGGTCCAGCACCGGCTTGGACTTGGCCGGATCGAGGGCGACCAGAAGCTCCATGATGACGTTCATCTGGGACGCGTCCGGCTCTTCGAGCAGCCGCGCCAGCGCTTCGATGCCGTCCTCGCCCAGGTCGCCGATGCGCCGCGCAACGGATTTCATCTGCGCCGGCAGAGGCGCTTCCAAAGCGCACAGGTCGTGAACCCATTGGCTGACGCTGGAGCCAACGTCATGCCGCCGCGCCAGAAAATCGTCCACCACCGCCGCTCCCGGAGAAACGATGATCTGCGGCGGATGTGAAGAGGATTTTTTCATCTATGCAAACCTCGGATGGGCCTTCATCTCAGATTCGTTTCTCCTTCGGATTCGCCCGAATCCCGGACCAGTTCCAACTTCAAATCGCCTCCAAGTTCAAATCGCCTTTGCCCTTCGCAGGGTGATCTTGAAAAGCAAACCCGCTTCCGCACTCAAATGAATTGCTGAATGGCAGATTAATCCCGCCCGCAAAGCTGAGGCAATCGAAATATCAAAAAAGCCCCCCTTCAGTCCCGTTCCCCCCTTTCCCGTCCGTGCCCGTCCGTGTCAGTCCGTGGCGGTCCGTGTTAGTCCGTGTCGGTCCGTGTTAGTCCGTGTCCATCCCCAATTCAGCTGGACAGCGCCCCCGCCCCCCCATTATAGCAAACCAAGTCTTTTATCCGGAGGCGGAATGCATAATTCCCATATTTCTCATGATTCCCATGATTCCCATAATTCCCATGATATATTCATTCAACAACGGCGCGCAGCGTCAAGCCTCGCTCACCCTCAGCGCTGCGCTAGGAGTTATTCTTATGACAGCGGCGCACATCAATCTTGCCGCGGCTGAAGGCGCGCTGAAGCCGACCGGCCTTCGATGCGAATACCGCGAGAATCCATTGGCGATAGACGCGCCTCAGCCGCGTCTCAGCTGGAGCTTGGAGGCCGCCGATCCGGCGGCGCGCGGACTGCGGCAAATCGCATATCAAGTCATCGCCTCTTCCACCGAAGAAGGCCTGGCCGCGAATCGCGGCGACTTGTGGGATTCGGGAAAGGTGGACTCGGACCAGACAATTCAAATCGCCTACGCCGGCAAGCCGCTCTCCTCCGGTCAGCGGGTTCATTGGAAGGTCCGCGCATGGGATCAAAGCGGCACGCCCGGCGCGTGGAGCCCGTCGGCCTCATGGACGATGGGAATGCTCAAGCCTGAAGATTGGCAGGCGCGTTGGATTGGCGCGCCCCGGGAGGCGGCAGGGCGCGGAGGACAAGGTTATCATGCCACCGAAGCCGCGAGCGCGGACGAATCGAAATGGGTTCAGGTGGATTTGGGCAAGAGCCTGCCCATCGAAAGCGTCAAGCTGCATTCGCTCAATCACCCCCTGGGGATTCATGCGGTCAAAGGATTCGGCTTCCCGGTTCGCTTCCGGATCGAGGCCTCTGACGATCCCGACTTCAAAACGGCCGTGCCCATCGCGGATCATTCGCAAACCGATTATCCGAATCCTGGATACACTGCTCCGGAATTCAAACCTGCCGGCGCCGCGCGCGGCCGCTATGTCCGCGTGACGGTGAACAAGATGTGGAAGCGCGACACGAGCGCCCGCCCCTATTGCTTCGCGCTCGGTCAGATCGAAGTTTTCTCCGGCGGCAAAAACGCCGCGCTTTATGCCGCCGTCCAGGCCAAGGACAGCATCGAGGCCTGGGGATGGCATAAGAATCTGGTGACGGACGGCATCGGCCTTGCGGGGCTGGACATCAACAAGGAGACCTACGCCACCATCCTGCTGCGCAAGGAATTGGACGCGCCCAAATCCGTCCGCCGCGCCGTGGCGTATGTGTGCGGATTGGGGCAATATGAGCTAACCATCAATGGACAGAAAGTTGGCGATTCCGTGCTCGATCCCGGCTGGACGAACTATGGCAAGACCTGCCTCTATGACGCGCGCGACGTGACGGCGCTGCTCAAGCGGGGACGCAACGCGCTCGGCGTCATGCTGGGCAATGGCATGTACAACATCACCGGCGGGCGCTACACAAAGTTCACCGGTTCCTTCGGCCCACTCAAAGCTATTCTGCAGCTGGAAATCGAATTTGAGGATGGAACTACCGCCCGCACGGCAACGGACGAGACGTGGAAGATCGCGCCGGGCCCGATCACGTTTTCATGCGTCTTTGGCGGCGAGGATTATGACGCGCGCAAGGAACAAGCCGGATGGAATCGCCCAGGCTTTGATGATTCATCTTGGAAACCGGCGCGCGCCATAGAAGGGTCGGGCGGAAAACTCGCCGGCGCCAGCCAGTCGGCGCCGCCGGTCAAGGTGATGAAAACCCTCATCAAGCCTTTCTCGGCCAGAGAACCCAAGCCCGGCGTGTATGTGTATGACTTCGGGCAGAACTGCTCGCTGATGCCGTGCCTTGTCGCGCGCGGCGCCGCCGGCGCCACAATCAAAATCACGCCTGGCGAATTGCTCAAACCGGATGGAACGGTATCGCAAGGCTCATCCGGCGGGCCGTCTTATTTCTCCTACACGCTCAAGGGCGGCGAAGACGAAATATGGACGGCGCGCTTCACCTATTATGGATCACGCTACTATCAGATCGAAGGCGGCGTTCCCGCGTCAGTGTCCGGCGCTACCGCTGCCGCCGGCGCGGAGCCATCCGCATCCGGCAAGCCCGTCCTCAAGGAATTGGAAGGACTCTTTGTCTCCGGCTCATCGCCGCGCGTGGGCGAGTTTGCCTGCTCGAACGAACTCTTCAACCGCGTCAACACGCTGATCAACTGGGCCATTCAAAGCAACATGGTCAGCCTTTTCACCGACTGCCCGCATCGCGAAAAGCTGGGCTGGCTCGAACAGACGTTCCTCATGGGGCCGTCGCTCATGTACAACTTCGATCTGGCGGCGATGTTCACCAAGATGACCTTCGACATGAGCGAGTCGCAACTGGACAACGGCCTCGTCCCTGACATCGCGCCCGAATACGTCGTCTTCAACGGAGGCTTCCGCGATTCGCCGGAGTGGGGGAGCGCCTACGTGATCGTGCCGTGGTTTCTTTATCAGTGGTACGGCGATGCGAAGATCATCGAGAAGCATTACGATGGGATGAAAAAATACGTCGCCTATCTCGGGAGCCGCGCCAAGGATAACATCGTCTCGCACGGCCTGGGCGATTGGTACGACATCGGACCGAAAGGGCCGGGTGTGGCGCAACTGACGCCCATCGCGCTGACGGCGACCGCGTTCTATTATCACGACCTCACGATCCTTGAACGCGCCGCCCGACTGTTGGGGCGCGCCGATGACGCCGCGCGCTTCGCTGCTCTGGCCAAAGAAGTTCGCGAAGCCTATCGCCGCCAATTCTTCAAACCCGAAACCATGCAATTCGCCACCGGCTCGCAGACGGCCAATTCCATCTCGATCGTGTTCGGCCTGGCCGACGCGAAGGAAGCGCCGGCGGTGCTGGAAAACGTCGTGAAGGACATTCGCTCGCGCGGCAACGCGCTCACCGCCGGCGACGTGGGCTATCGCTATCTCCTGCGCGCGCTGGCCGAAGGCGGGCGCTCGGACGTCATCTTCGACATGAACAACCAATCCGAAAAGCCGGGCTACGGCTATCAACTCAAAAAGGGCTGCACCAGTTTGCCCGAAGCCTGGGACGCGCGCCCCGGCTCATCGCAAAATCACTTCATGCTCGGCCACATCATGGAATGGTTCTATCATGATCTGGCGGGGATTCAATGCGATGCGGCCGCGCCGGCGTACAGGAAGATCGTCATCCGACCGCAAATGGTCGGCGATCTGACGTGGGTCAACGCAGCTTATGATTCGATGGTTGGCAGGATCGCCGTACAATGGAAGATCGAGAACGGACAATTGTCGCTGAACGCAAGCATCCCGCCGAACGCGTCTGCCACAATATATGTCCCGGCCAAAGACGCGTCCTCGGTCAAGGAAAGCGGCAAACCAGTGTCAGAGTCCAAAGGCGTGAAATTCCTGAAAATGGACGCCGGCGCCGCAATCTATGAAATCGCCTCCGGCAGCTATTCCTTCTCTGCGCCGAGATAGCCCTGCAAAAGAACGCTAAAAACTAGCCAAAGAGATTTGAGATCTGAGATTTGAAATTCCCAAGTGAGAGGCGAATGCTCAATCCTACGGCGTAAGAGACTAGATTTTTTCAAACTCCGTTAGAAAAAATTTGCGCATTGCC
>JAPLSP010000507.1 GCA_026398575.1 Candidatus Sumerlaeota bacterium
CCAGCTTTGATAGACGCGCTCAAATCATTCTTGAAGCTTGGCGCCAAGCTATAAGCCGGAACGCTTCCTTTAGGGAGTCCGTTTGCTGTCCATGCCTTTCCCATTGAGCATGATGTCGCTGCACTTCTCATCAGTCCCAACAACTTTGCTGCTGGTGATCGCATCCGGCGTGGAATAATATCCTGGATCGCTGATCGTGTTTCCGGAGAGGTTGATCTTCGCGCATCGGCTCAGATAGATCGCCTGGCGGCGAGAAGGCTTGCCGGGTTTGGCGAGCGCGGTGTACTGAATGGGATTGTTGATGCGATTACCCGAAATGACACCGCTGGTCACGTTGCTCAACGCAATGGCCGCTTCGCCGGGATGATTGAAAGTGTTATTGGTGATCGCGATGTGGGTCAGGGGCGCCGGTATCGCGCGCATAAAAAAGAAGCCTGTCGCCGGTGGTCGCGTCGGATGCACTCGCCCTGCCAATCGCCGCAATCGCCTTGCCCGCCTCGCGCTGCGCCTGTTTCTGCTCGTCGCTGAATTGCGGACCGGGCGCATCGTCAAAGCTGAATTTGCGATCCGAAAAATTCCTGGCAGGCGCCTGAAGGATTCGCTGCTGCGCCGGCGTCAGTTCGTCCGATGCATGAAGCAATGCCGTCCATGGCATAATTGCCTGCAGAAGGCATAGGATGATCATTCGCATCGTCATTTCCAGGCGCGTATTGCTCCTGGCCATGTTGTTCAGTCCTCGGCTTTCAGCTTCTTTGCCGCGCCGCCCAGCCGCTTTTCTTCCGCCCGTACGCGACGTTCGAGTTTTTTCAGGTCTTCCTCGGGCGGCAGTTCCTCCGGCCTGATGCCGCTTTTCGCCAGCACGCCGCGCACATCCTGATTGTTCTTCACATGCTCGACGGTAATGGCCGGTTCGCCGCGCAGATCGTTCTTCTTGACGTTTAAGTTGGTGATTTCAGTCGCCAGATCCTTGGCCTTGATAGTGATGGTGGGCAGGAAGTCCGCCAGCGGACGATTCTCGGGCGTTCCGAGTTTCTTCTTCATCTGGAGCGTGGTCAAGCCTCCGAAGAGCGCCTGATCGCCCTTGCTGCGGATGCGGACGAATCCTTGGTCGTCCACGCCGCGCTCGTAGATATTCTTGGAGAGTTCGGTTTCCGTGGCGACCAGCTTCTGCCGGGCGTTGAGCCGTTCGACCAGCGCGATGCGCTCCTCCAAAAGTTCCTGCCTGCGCGTCTGGATGGCGAAATAACTCTGGGCGAAAGCGATGGTTTGCTTGCGCGGATCGCCATTCTGGGCAATGAGGTAACAGGCGTAGCGCGTGAGCATGCAATCCTCAATCGCCTTTTCCGCCCCCTTGGGCATTGGGATCGTTTTGTTGACGCCAACAAAATGATGGTCCGGATTCTGCCCGGCGGTCTGGCAGGAGACTTTCGCCTTGTCTATCACCTTGGCGAAATTCCGCCATTCATCATATTCGAGCAGCGCCTGCAAGTCACGGGCCAGCCAGTATTCGACGCCGTCTTCGGTGTATGCCGAGTCCTCGAACGACTTGTTCAGTCTGACGATCAGTTCCCTATCCATTGCAGGTCCTTTCGGTTGCGGCCAAGGCCAGGATGCGCGGCTCCAGCATCGGCCGGTTCTCCTTGCCGGTCCACCAGGTCAATTCCAGACGTGTATTGCGCTTGGCCAGATAGATGCATGCATCATTTCTTTGCTTGCTACTGTTTGATCCAGCCGCCCAATTGTCTCCCGATCTCATCTATTTGCTTGGAAAAATATTCATACTGGCGAACCTCAAGGCATTTCATGTCGCAAACGAGGCGCATACAGACTCTCAGCAATTCCAGCCGCTCGCTGAGCCGGTATAGCAATTCCAGCTTTGGGCGTTGCATCTTGGCCAGATGAGCGGCGCTGAGCATCGCAAGAAGCAGCTAATCAATCTGATCGCCCAATGTCACGCGCCAATTCTATGGGAAAGGATTCGTTCGCTGTATATACCACAACGTCAAGTCGTAGAGACATCAAATCACGCGCGGTTCGGATTCGCGGGCAGGATTGCTCATGAGAGACATTTCTTTGAAAAATTCGCTGGGGGCTTCGCCCCCAGATCCCCAAGGATCCAAAACGACTAAGGGGCCGACGTACTGCGCACAACACGAAACCCGTAGCAGTCAAACGTAATTCTTGGATCGTGGCAGTTGCGATACGCCGACCGGCAGCACGCGGAAAAACCAAGCCAGGAGCCGCCGCGATTGACGCGAGAGCCTGATGGGCTGCTGCCAGGGCCAATTGGATTGGTTTTTGAGGCGGAGCTATAGGCCCCGTACCAATCATGGCACCATTCGTAAACATTTCCGGTCATGTCGTAGGCGCCGACGGGACTCGGGCTGTTGATCGTCTGCACTAAACCGTTCGGGCTGGTATTGAGACCATTGAACCAGCCCACGGGACTCGTATAGGGAAATTCCACCAGACCCAACGGATTGATATAAGCAAGAGTGTCATCACGATAATTACAGCGATCCTTGCCCGTCAGCGTGTCACTCTGGAAACCGTATATCCAATGCGTCGTGCCATTCCATCCCGCCGCCCGCTCCCATTCGGCCTCCGTCGGCAGACGGTAGCCATTCGTGAATTGGGTACCTGACTTTCCTGAATCCGCATCTATCAGCTTCCAGGACGTGGTATTATACGCCGCCGAAAAGCCCTCTTTCTCACTCAGCCAATTGCAAAAGAC
>JAPLSP010000045.1 GCA_026398575.1 Candidatus Sumerlaeota bacterium
GAAAGACTTCTGTCGGCGACGCGCAATTTGTGGCGGTGATTCAGGGACGGTTTGACGCTGTCCGGTTGATGAAAGGCGTCGAAACCATTGAAGGCGTGAAGGAAAAAATCTCGAGCCAGAAAGACTACAAAGGCGTCCGGGTTTATTCCGACAAAGAGCCGGGCAAGGAAGGTTGTTGGGCGATCAGCGGTCAGAGCATTCTGATCAGCAACGATCCGCTGCGGCTCGAAAAAGCCATTGACGCGGTCCAGGCGAACGTCTCCGCCTTCGCTGACGCCAAGCTCGCGCCCTATCTGTCAGCAGCCCGGACCACCAGCACGTTATGGGCCGTCGGTTACGCTCCCAACAAGCCGAAGGCGGCTGATCCGCCGCCGCCTTCTCCCCGAACGCCCGGAGGGCGCGCGCCGGCGAATGCCCAGGACCCGGTGGATCTGGTCAGGCATTTTAGCCTGGCGCTCGACAATAAGTACGGCGCCGATTTCGAAACCAGGCTCACATGCAAAGACGCGGCGTCCGCGGCTCAATTGAAGAATCAACTCGAACTCATGCGTGGAATCCTTTCAATCGCCCTGATGCAAGCCAACCCCAACGCCGCCCAGCGGAACGCGGCCAAGACCGAAGCCATGCAGCAGAGCGCCGCCAGGCTCAATCAAACCTTGCAGAAGCTGACCGTGGAGGCGTTCGCCGATACAGTCACCCTTTCGCTCAAACAGACTCTTTCCGAGAATAATGAGTTCATGCTGGCGCTCAATGCCTATAGCAAAGCCGCCAAATCCGAAAATCCGGGTTCCGGCGCCTCCAAGCGGCCCGCATTGGCGCCCGTTCGTCCGTAATACCTCAGGAGCGCGCTTCGGCTCTTGTTAAACATGCCAAAGACAGAATTGAGGAGCACGCAGCATGGCCAAACGGGACTATTATGAAGTGTTAGGGGTCGGCCGCGACGCTTCTTCAGAGGAAATCAAGAAATCTTATCGCAAGAAGGCGCTGCAGTTTCATCCGGATCGCAATCCGGGCGACAAGGAAGCCGAGGAAAGTTTCAAGGAAGCCAGCGAAGCCTACGAAGTGCTGAGCGACGCGGACAAGCGCGCGCGCTATGATCGCTTCGGCCATGAGGCCGTGCGCAGCTCCTTCGGATCGGGCGGTTTCCAGTGGAGCGATTTCTCGCACTTCAGCGATTTCGAAGACATCCTGGGCGATATGCTCGGGTCCTTTTTCGGGATGGGCGGCGGACGAAGGGAGGCCAATCGCGGGCGCGATCTGCGCATTTCGATGGCTGCCACGCTCGAGGAAACCTTCCAGGGGATCGAGCGCGAGATCACGCTCACTCGACTTGAAATTTGCGACAAATGCAATGGAACCGGCTCGCGGCCCGGCTCGCAGCCGCGCAAGTGTCCGCGATGCCGGGGCGCCGGCCAGTTGCGCCTCACGCAGGGATTTTTCAGCATCAATACGACGTGCGACGTCTGCCACGGCGAAGGCAATGTCATTGAGCATCCATGCCAGGAATGCTCCGGCCATGGACGCGTCAACGTCCGGTCGCGCCTGAAGGTCACGCTTCCGCGCGGCGTGGATCATGGCATGCAGTTGCGCCTGTCGGGCGAAGGCGAAGCCGGCGTCAAGGGCGGGCCGCGCGGCGATCTTTATATCGTAATCAAGGTCGAGGAAGACGAACGCTTCAAGCGCGACGGCGACGATCTGCTTTGCGAAGTTCCCATCGCTTATGCGACGGCGGCCCTCGGAGGCGAGATCACGGTTCCTTCGTATCATGGCGACCAGACGCTGACGATTCCGGCAGGCGCCCAGACGAACAAGGTTTTCAAGTTGCGGGGCCGCGGGATGCCGCGCGTACGCAATACCGAGAGTTTCGGCGACCTTTATGTGCGCGTGATTATTTACACACAGCAGCGGCTGACGGAGCGGCACAAACAGTTGCTTGCGGAACTGGCGCAATTGGATAGCGAAAAACCGACGCTGGGCGGCCGCAAGGGATTCTTCAGCTCGCTTCGGGAATCCTTCGATCAAATAAAAAAAGATTTTCTTGGGTGACAGAGAGATCAATGTAAAATGTAAAATGAGAAATGAAAAATGAAAAATGACCAATGTCCAATTCCCAATGTCCAATTCCCAATGTCCAATTCCCAATGTCCAATTCCCAATTTCCAATTTCCAATTTCCAATTTCCAATTTCGAATATCCAATTTCCAATAGCTGACACTTGAGATCTTCCAGAAAATGCTTTTGGCGCGAGGGTATGGTTTCATTGTGAGTGCGGCATCTGCAAATGTGATAATGTCTGCGCGTTTGGTTTTTCATTTTTCATTTTTCATTTTGCATTAGTCCCTCTCATTTCTTATTTCTCATTTCTCATTTTTCATTTTACATTTTACATTATTTTTCTATGAGCCTCTTTGTCTGCCTTCCGTGCTTCAATGAAGAGCGAAGCCTGCCGCCGCTGCTGGAGAAATTTGCCGCGCTCAAAGAGCGATTGAGTGAACCGCTCCAGCTGATCGCGGTGGATGATGGCAGCGCGGACAAGACTCAATCTGTTTTGCGCGAGAGCGCGAAAATTCTGCCGCTGCAAGTCGTCGTTCATGAACGCAATCACGGACTTGGACCGGCGATTATCAGCGGGCTGCGCGCCGCGCTTGCGCTGTCCAAGGATGACGGCGACGCCATCGTCTGCATGGACGCGGATGACACGCATGATCCGGATTATATCCCTCTGATGATGGAGCGGATGCGCGCCGGCGCGGACGTGGTGATCGCCTCGCGCTATCAGTCCGGCAGCCGCCAGGTCGGCGTGCCTTTTTTTCGCGCGGTGCTGAGCGCGGGAGCGCGGTTGATTTTTCGGTTCCTGCTCCCGATCCCGGGCGTGCGCGACTATACTTGCGGATACCGCGCCTATCGGGCCGGATTGCTGCGGCGGGCGATGGATGTTTTTGGCGAACGCCTCATCGAACGGCGCGGCTTTGCCTGCACGGATGAAATCCTCATCAAACTCTCCGCGCTCACTTCGCGCATCGAAGAGATTCCTTTCATCCTTCGCTACGATCAAAAGCGCGGGCGCAGCAGCCTGCCGCTTTTTGAAACAATTCTTGCAACCATCAAACTCATCCACCACGGACGCCGTCTGCGAAAGCAGGCGATGAAGACAGTGAAGCGCGGGGTGTAGGTCTGGGGGCGGGGATCGGGGATCGGGGTTCGGGGTTCGGGGATCGGACTGGTCGGACTGGTCGGACGAGTCAGACGCGTCGGATTCGGGAGCTCAGGAATCGGAAATTGGAGCGTAGGTATAAAACAGTGAAGCAAAAACGCGACAGAGGCAAGCTCAATGCTAAGCGGCGCAAGCCAAGCGGCCAAGGCCAGGCCGAACATAATAAGCGTCAGCCGGGCCACCATACCGCCCACAAAGCGCAAAGCCCTCATGCTGCCGCTCGACCCCTGCCCCCTGGCTCCCGGCGCCAGGCTGGCGCTGCACGACCTCAGCCAGCAGGCCGCCCCCTGCAACCCGGCCTCCGTCGCCAGGCTGGCGCTGCACGACCTCAGCCAGCAGACCACTCCTTGTCTCATCGCCCCCGATCCCAGACTCCTAGTTCCCGACCCCCGACCCCTGGCCCCCGACCCCCGACCCCCAGTCCCCGCCCCCTGACCCCTGGCCCCTCCATTCTGCTTCCGATGTTTCGCGAAGAGATGGCGGCGCGCGGATGGAAGGAACTGGATGTGCTGTTGGTGACGGGCGATGCTTACGTGGATCACCCGAGCTTCGCC
>JAPLSP010000319.1 GCA_026398575.1 Candidatus Sumerlaeota bacterium
TTGGCAAACCGCCGGACTGCAATGGCGCGCGGGGCCGTCCGGCGGAGCGGAGCGGCCTACCACTCGGCGCTACATACAGGAGGATGAAAGATCAGGGCCACACCTCCTCAGGACCTTATGGCGGGGAGGCAGGCGTAAACGCGAATGGCGCGCTGCGGTCTGACGGGGCATTCCATTTCGCAGGCGCCGCAGCCGACGCATTTCTTCCGGTCCACGCTCGGCATCGTAGAGAAACCATCGGCGGTTCCTTCCACGGCGATGGCGTCATAAGGGCAGCGCGGGACGCAGGCGTTGCACTCGTGGTTGCTGGCCAGAAGGCACAGCCCCAGGTCCACGCCTGCGAAGCCGATGACGCTGTTGCTTTTGTCTTTCAGCGAAAGCCGCGCGATGGCGCCGCTCGGGCAGACTTGGCCGCAGCGGTGGCAATCTTCGAGGCAGTAGTTTTCATCGAAGGAAAGGATCGGCGTCATGAATCCCGCCATGCCATGGCGGCCTAAATCGGGCTGAATGATTTTGGCGGGACACGCCCGCACGCAATTGCCGCAACGAATGCACAGGCCGGTGAAGCGCGATTCGTTCACAGCGCCCGGCGGGCGAAGCGGCGCCGGCGCTGACGGGTTCTGCGCGCGAACTGACTTGATAGCGAATGCTCCGGCGGCGCCGAATCCCAGGCCGATCAGCGCGCGTCGCGCGAGCATCAGACCGGGCCTTGTTGAGGGTGGCGGCGGCGCGTCAGCCTGCTCTTCGTCGGGGCGCTGGTCTTGCTGCGGAATTCTTTTTTGAATGCGGCTTCGAGGCCATGCCAGCAATTCCTGCATGCCGCCTAATGGGCAAAGATACGAACACCAGAGTTTGGGCCGGATCAGGTTGAGGAGCAAAATCAGCGGCAATCCGATTCCCGCTGCCAAGGACGCAATGCCAAACGGCCAGCGCCAGGCGCGCAAGAATCCATTGAGAAGCGCCAAAGGGTCCAGCCACAGCAAAATCGGATATCCCAGGCATGCGCCGCCGAGAGTGGCTAAGGCAATATACTGCCCGATGGGCGGCAGGCGCCGAGGCTGCGAATCTTTTGATTTTGAAACGCGTAGCCGCGATACCAGATCGTGGAGCAGTCCCACCGGACATGCGTATCGGCAGAAGATCCTTGGGATGAAAAGCGCAAGGATCAGCACGGGAAGGCCGAGGAGGCTGAGGGCGCTTAGCGATTTTGTTGCGAGCGCGGAGCCGAGGGCGGTGAAAGGACTGATGGCGGGAAGGATGAGCGCTGCCCAGGGCGCGGGGGGAAAAAGACACGCGCCAGCAGGATGCTGGCGCTCCCAGTGCTCCCAGTGCTCCGAGGGAAGCAACCATACTAGCGTCAACGCGATCGCCAGCGCGGCCCATCGCCCTGCCCATCGCAGCCTGTGTTTCATTTCTGCGCTCCGCTATTCACCAATACAAGAGGTTCCGTGCCAATCCGTCGCATCCGCCCGATCCGCGTTTTGATAAGAGCGAACGCGATGGAACTTGGGGCGGTCGGGTCGGTCGGACTCGTCAGACCCGTCGGACGCGTCGGACCGGTCAGACCAGTCGGATCGTCAACAAAAGAACGGGCTTGCCCAAACAAGGCCATCGCATCAGCCCAGATACGCGCCCTGATCCTTCAGCAATTTCTGAAGTTTGGCGATTTCAACATCGCGCGGGCGGCAATGGCTCTGAACCGCCAGGGCTGCCGCGGCGCCGGCGGCATGGCCGGTCGTCAGGCAGGACGTGATCAGCCGCATATCCTCGATCAATTTTTCGTCCATGCAGGCGCAGCGGCCGGCGGCCAGCAGATTATCCAGCTTTTTGGGCACAAGGGTTCCATAGGGGATCGGCCATCCGCCATGTTGGGCGCCTTGCGCGCCGCCGACGGCGATCGCATCGGGAAACTTGCGGCCTTCCTTCATGTCTTTATAGGTCAGCTGATACGTGCCGGCCAGAATCCTCGAAGTGCGCACGCCGATTTGCGGCGCCGTCTGGAGGAGATAGACTTGTTCAAGCCCGGGCGTCTTGCGCATTTGCTGCACGCGATTCCATACCGCGCGGCGATGGTCCATTTCGAGACGCGTCAATTCCGCCACGTCGAGGCAGTTTGTGCTGGGGCCGCGCATGTTGAGCCAGGTAACGCCCGGCAGCGGCGTCGCGCTCCCCAGCGATTTAATGCCGGCTTCTTTTAATTTTTCCTTGTCCACGCGGTCGGTGTTGCCCAGCCGGTGCACCAGGCCGACGGCGTGAAGGCGCATCTCGTGCTCGGCGCCTGCCGCCGCGAAAACATCGCCGTCGCCCGTGGCGTCCACTACAACTTTGGCAAGGATGGCCTGCCGTCCGGCTTTGCTCTCGAACACCGCGCCCCGGATCGCGGCGCCTTCCATGATGGCGTCCACGCCCCAGCAGTGCAGGAAAACCTTGACGCCAGCCTCGCGGACCATTTCGTCCATCATGAACTTCGCCGCTTCAGGATCAACGGTCGGATTATGCTTGCCTTCCTCATGATTGATGATGCCGCCGTCCAATTTTTTCAAGCGATCGAGCAGCTCGCCGCCGACGCCGCGGCAGACGTTGACCAGCTGGCCGTTTTCCTTGGCATGAGTGCTGATGACCAGAAGCACCAGGCCGCCGGTCCACTGCCCGCCTAAATATCCGTAACGTTCCACGAGCGTGGTCTTGGCGCCCGCCTTTGCCGCCGCCACCGCCGCTGCAAATCCTGCCGGGCCGCCTCCGACGACGAGGACGTCCGTCTCATTCATGACGGCAAGCGGGCGTTCCGGCTGAATGACTTTGCCGCCGGATAAAACGGCTGGATAGCGCGTCGCGGAACTGGCGGGGATCAATTTTCTTTCGGGCGCGCGCTGGCCGGAAGCTGGGGCCGGAGCGCCATCGGTTTCATCGCCCACCATTTGGCTTGCGAACGCGGTTCCGAGTCCTGCGGCGGCCATGATGCGCATCAGTTTGCGCCGGGTCATTGATGATTTCATAAATGGATGCCTATCCGCATTAATTTTCTTCCGTACGCCAGAGTATGCGGAGGGGGATGCGCACGGTCAACTGCGAAAGCCGCAAGGCTGCAAGGCGGAGCAGGATGGCGGTCGAGGATGAAACGGGCGCGGCGGATTCAAAATCGGAAACGTCTTTGTAGCCGGATCATAGCCCAACTTTGACATATCGTGGTTGTAAGTCTAGTGATTTCAATGCCACTATACTCCGATTCGTCACTATTCGTCACTACCGGGCATGATCCAAATTCGTTTGGGCGCGATCATTGCTCCGGAGATTGCCAGTTGTTTGTAC
>JAPLSP010000457.1 GCA_026398575.1 Candidatus Sumerlaeota bacterium
TTCATCCGCAAGTCTCTCGACAGCGTTTCAACCACCGCATCGCCCCAGCCCCGGCGCGACTGTTTCTCGACGATGCCCTGCCCAATGTCCCCATACAGGAGGATCATCTCCCGGTTTATAGTCCGTCCGGCAGAATACAGAGCCTTCCGAACTCGGTTTTTCAGTTCGGCCAGAAACCTGGCGCAGCCGCCGGGAAGAATCGCGCTTGATCTCATACTGCCTCCAAGTCGATCAGATTCCGGCCATCATGCCAACCCAATGCCCCCATCAACAGAAAATAATGCCATGAATTTCCTGCGGGGAGGATAATGGATGGCGTCGCCCCGTCGGCATTAAACCCTCTCCGCGCCTCCGCCTCTTCGCGCGAGAAATACCTCCATCCAATCTCCTGCGCGTAGGCGAGGATGCGGGATTGGACGGTTCTGTGCTCGGTTGGGGAACCCATCGTTAACCCTCTTGGGCGCTGGCTTGCCTATACACGCGAACAAGGAAATGCGTTTTTTATATTGACGTGAAGGAAATTTCCTTTCGAGTCTGACGCCATGAATGCCTGATAGACCGACTCCGGCACGTTATAGTACTGGTAAATGCCGCCGCTCTTAAACTCGACTTCAAGTGTCTCGGACGTCGGTTCGTAGCCAATTGATAGGACTGTCGATGATGCAACCGATTCTCGTTCCATTTGCTTAATCTCCTCTGCTGGAAGGTTCTTGCGATTTGGGCGAATCGCAGCCCAAAGCGGGTTCTGTGCACGCCATGATGCTGCGATCCGGCTATAGTTCTCAGTAATACGTGGATTCTGCCAACGCTTGGCGACGGCAGGATCCTCACTGTTTGGACGATATTGTTCGTCGGGCAATGCAATACGGCAGCGGATTGGCAGCCGCGCAGCCTCCCCTGTGATGATAGCCTCTCCTGTGCGAAGCACAGGGAGGCTGTCCACTACGCCAGCCAGATTATCAGATAAAGACGCCTGCACTTTGCTCCGATCAGTAGAGTTTGACAGACGCATTGCGATGAATGTGCCACACTGAGACAAGATCGTTTCGTCAACCTCGGACGGACGTTGACTTACAATCATAGCTCCAATACCGAATTTGCGCCCTTCCTTCACTACTCGCTGAACCATGATTCGAGCCGGTCCCTCGGATTCTTTGGAGAGATATCGGTGCGCTTCTTCCATGACGACCAGCACCGGCCTAGCAATGCCGCCTTCGCTCTTTTCACGTCCCCAAAGCAAGCCATCAAATATGATCTTGAGAATTGCGCCAATCAAGCGCGCGACAACAGCGCTCGGGATACCGGACAGGTCGAGGATCGTTATCGGCTTGCTATGGCCTAGCCAGCTTTGGAGGAGGTCATCCAAGTCCTTGGCTGCAACACCTTCTAGGTTTGGCTCCCACTTTCCTGGATGGAGAAGGAAGTCGTACTGGCGGTCGAGAAGCCGCGAACGCATCTGATCGAGGGGGCGCCGAATACCGAGCACACCGATCTGATTTATGAATGGCGCAGCACTTCCAGCTCCATGAAGTTTGTAACGCGGCGCCTTCAGTGTCTCCGCATCCCCTGCTTCGGCAAGCGCCGGAACGGTCCTTGGCTGATCTGCCCAAGTTTTGATCTCAGGCTCCAATAGTTCGAACCAAAGTTTCTTCAAGCTGAACGGCACAGGACTGTCCGCCGTCATCGAGTTGAGATCAAGCCCGACCACCGGTGCAGCTTCAACACGCTTCATTTTATAGTCGAGAATGCGATCGAGAATTTGGGTGAGCGGTTTATCGTCTAACCTGCCCATCAAGAAAGTGAGTAGCTCGTCTGGGGCAAGTGCCCAGAAGGGAATATGTAGCGGCTGTTCTCCCTCGCTTGGATTAACACGAAAGACCCTCGACACCGAGCGGAGCGCCCGCCCGTATTCCCCGTGGATGTCGAGGAGCAGAATGCGGGCACTCGGGAACTCTTTACCAGTTTCGTTGGCCCCACCAAGAGCGATTGATCTCAACAAGCTGGCGACAGTTGTGGATTTTCCTGAGCCGGTTGAGCCTAACACAGCACAATGGCGAGTGATGAGTTTGTCGAGGTCAATCCTGACCGAGATGCCCTCGGCGTTTGCAAGCCGTCCGATGACTACTTGTCCACCGTCAGCCGTGCCATAGATGACGGCAAGGTCTTCTTCGGTTACCAGATGCACCTCATCGTTCACATTGGGATATTGGCTAATACCTCGCTCAAACGAAGCACCAATGATCTCTCCGACAAGTTGGATCGTCATCCAGCGTTCACCATGATCCCGTAACTGACGCACAGCCTCGGGCGTCGCATTCGCACCGACCTCTGATACGATTCCGTAGAGATCGTGATAGCCCTGTGGAATGCGCACAAAGCTGCCGACTTGCCCGATCCGGTAGCTTTTCCCGCCAATGATGGCGATACCAGACGCCACGCCCGGCGATTGGTGTACGCTGATCGCAGCGCCTGTAACAGCGCCCACATGGCCAAGCAATGTCGGCTTTAGGCTCATAGACTGGCCTCTTTCTTGGCCTTGGCCTCTGGCTCAGGTTCTGCGGGCGGTGCGGGGAAGCTTTGAGCCGAGCGGGAAGACGCGAAGAATCGAGCCAGTAGGTCAAATCGACCGAGCAGAAACTGGGCAGGCCCTCCGGCCCCGTCAGTGCCCCAATACCCCGCACGAATTGGCCCCCAGTCGCGCGTAGGCGGATCACCGGGCAACCACGGTGCCCCCACTCCGTTGATCATCGCCTTGTCAGGGGAATAAAGGCTCATATTGGCCCGACGGCCAGCGATGGCGCAGGCGTTGGTTTCTTGATCGAGCGGTTTGAACTGGAACGCAAACACGCTCGCTGACGGATTCGCCGCCAAGCACTCGCCTATCCGTGCAGAGATGTGGGCATCGGCAAACGAGAAGCCGGTAGCGATGAGCAATGTGTCTGGGGTCATCAAGAATGCGCGTAGCCGGTCAAACAGCGCTACGTATGGCGCCTTTTGAGTTTGGTCGTATTTCAGATGCTCAGGGAATACGAGTTGAGTCGCATCCGGCTGGCCCGTCCGAATAATTTCACCGAGGTCGTTACGGGTCCAGCCAAGCGAACCATGGAGTTTCCAAAGTCGTGTCCATCGTGGCGGCAAATCGTTACTTGCTACAGACGATGGATCAAAAAAAGGTGCACTGACTCCGCTGAACCCATCGAAGCACGGCACCTTCGCGCGCTCGTGTGCCTGTTCGAACAGCAAATCATAGTTGGTTGTGAATATCTCGATTGGGTGCTCGCGGTCTGTGCCACTGATCCACGTTACAAACTCCATATAGGGTGATGGCCCTTCGGGAAGAGGTCGATTCACGACCTTCCCGATTTCTGTGCATATCGCTTCACTCAATTTCTTATGGCCATCTCCATCCAGTCCGTGGACTGTTGTCTTTCCGATGACTCCAGCTAAACTGCGAACGCGAGAGAGAATATTCTCGATGTTGGGGATTTCGATATCACCGCGCACTTCGTCTAGTGTCTTGCCATAATCGGCGGCAAGCGTCTTCAAGACCATTTCCGTGAGTCCATCAACAGCAGGGATGAGCGGATAATCGGCTACAAGTATACCGGCCGGCGCGCCGGCACCAACCAGCAGACCCAGTCGCTTGCGTCCTTGGGCAATGATTTGCCGCAGACTGGCCATATACTGATCCGGGTTGTGCACATTGAGACTCATGAGTGGCTCCTTAGATTATCGGCATGGCGCAGATCTGATTCCTGAATGTATGTTTCATTAGTCCTGCACAATTCCGATAGGTCGAGCTCGTGGACGCGAATCTGCGCTGTCATTAGCTGATGCAGCAGCGTGCGGAACATGGCGGCGAACGCCGCGTGTTTGCGTTGGTGTTGCTTCAGTTTTTGGTTGAGAAGCAGAAGCGGCGATAAGATTTCCCTCTGCTCATCAAGTAGTGGCAGCGGCATCCTGACCTTGGAGATGATCCCTTGCGTTATCAAAGGCTGACCGGCGCGGCTGCTATACTGATTCAAGTTGGCGTATGTGAAGTATTCCGCAGCATAGCGAGTGTCAATGTCGCGCAAAACTTCTTTCGTATAAAGTGCATTATCGCTTACCCATGCAGGTCCGTCAGTGTGGTGGGCGCATCCGCAGTACTCGCCAACTCTTCCAAGAAGAAGAGTCGGTTCCTCAAGCAGAAAGCAGCTCGAGTAGCCAAGAATGCCATTGCCTCCAAAAACTGGAAACTCCCGCGACGGTGATGGGGTTGGCGCTGTGTCCTTCGGGCGGGTTTTCCCGCTACTAAACTTGAGCAAGTCCCCAATTTTTACCACCTCCCAGCTTTCTGGCACGGGGCCGATTTCGGTTTGTTTTTGGGGTTCGCCGCGGAGGCCTTGGGTGAAGAGCTGGTGGAGGAGCGTCTTTTTCAGTTCCGTGGTCAGCGCGATCAGTCGCTCCTGCTGCTCCATCGCCTGCTGCACCAGCCCCAACACCCCCGCAATCTTCCGCTGCTCGGCGATGGGCGGGACGGGAACGGTTAATGCCTTCAGAAGCGAACCACTCACGCCCTTTTTCAGATTCGCATTCTTCTGAGCGTCCACTTGCCGCCAATATGCAGCAGAGAGGAAAAACTGGCTGAGGAATAATGGATCAATTTCAGGCTTTGCGCGTACGCGGATGAGATAAGATGCGAATATACATGGCGGCGCGTCAGTGATCAAATAGCTTTTGCCCGTCGTCGCTCCGATACGTGCAAACACAATGTCGCCCGATGCAAGGAGGTATTTGCTCAAAACCTTCGGGGGACATTCACAGAAAGGGACAGTTGGCCATTTGATGCCGGAGTCCGTGATGTCGGTGATTCGCAGAAAGCGCACGTTGCCCTTGTCCTCCGCTGATGCCGTGAAGCCATATTGCGGTGGCTCGCATACTCTTTCGAGCGGCTCGACTTTCCAGTCCGGCGCAATCGTTCCTATTTCTGTTTCTATGAGCGTGTTCATACTACCGTCAGCTTTCCAAGAATACTTTTAAGCATAGCATCATTTATCCTTGCTTCTTCTTCGATCGCCTCAAGCTCTTCCACAATCACCACAAGTGGCCGGTATTTCTCGCCTGCGCTGGTGTAGACCAGAAGACGGGTTCTTCGACTCGTCATTTGGCGGACAGGAATGTCCGCTCTCCATTGTTCCGCCGCTTCGCGTTTTCGCGTGAGATTTTTGCTGAGTCCACTCAGTCATGGGGCGCCTCCGCTTCGTCTTCGGCGGGCGGATGACACGTAGCGCCGCAGGCTGGGCATTGGAATGTGGCTTTGTCCATCGGGCGGAATCGCAGGCCGGAGTCGCTTTGATCCTTCGCGTCCTTCTGGTAGGTAATCAGCATCCCTTCGAAGGTGACGTCTTCCAAAAGACCGCAACGTGGGCATTCGAGGAGTTCGCGATCATGGGTGAACATCCCCAGCGCCTCGGCCTGCTTGCGGACCTCCACCAGTTGGCGCACAAGATCGCGCAGGGGGTCAGAGGAAGGCGCGTGGCGTCCATTCGTACGTCGCGCTGGATGCGAATGGGATTTACTCATGGGTCTTTCCTTGTCTGCGTCCCTTGGCATCCTCGGTAGCGAGCCACTCGCGGCCTTTGGCGGTGAGGCGATATTTCTGGAGGCGGCTATTGGGTTTGTAGGGGATTCCCGGCTGCACCAATCCAAAATTCCATTGCCCTCCGCCACTACCGGGCCTTGTGCCGGTGAAGCGAGGATTTTGCTCTAGCAGTGATCGCTTTTTTTCTCGCCGCCACCACTGGGCCTTGTGCCAGTGGAGCGATGATTGTCGGCCAAAATCGCGCGCTACCAACACAAAATCATCGCTCCACCGGCACAAGGCCAGGTGGTGGCGAAGGACAAAATGGGCATACCTTTCTAGCGCAAAATCATTGCTCCACCGGCACAAGGCCCGGTGGTGGCATGCTGACTTTCGGCGGGAAATACGACCGGAATTCTGGATTGCAGCCATCGGGGATGGTAGGCTCGATGAGTTCGCCGGCCAGAGCCGGAGCGATGTAGCGATGCCGAAGATGCGTGCAGTCTTTGAGACCAAGTTTGTTTCGTATTGCGGCATTGCCCAGGGCGTCGGCTTTCGCCAGTAACCGAAGCAGTACTTCCACTGGCAGGGCGACTGGTGGGGTGACTGGTGGGGTGACTGATGGGGTGACTGATGGGGTGACTGGGTCGCTGACTGGGTCGCTGACTGAGTCAGTGACTGGGTCAGTGAGTGGGTCAGTGACTGGGTCAGTGAGTGGGTCGGTGAGTGGGTCGGTGACTCTGACTCATTCACGCTGGCGTCGCGGCAGCGAGTGATCATATCGCCTGTGCCGGCGCCCATGCGCTCGCTGTATTTCGCTATGAAAACATGTTGCCTCATATCTTCAGTCACACTCCAATCCTTTCCAGAACGGCCTTCAGCGCCTTATCCGTTGCCTTGGCTTCTTCCTCCAGCGCGTTCAACTCTTCCACGATCTCCGCAAGCGGCCGGTATTCCTCGCCTGCGCCGGTGTGGATGTAGCGGCTGGGGGAGATGTTGAAGTCGTTTTTGGCGAGCTCTTCGCGGGGGACGATGCGGCTGTATTTGTCCGCTTCGCGCCACTCTTTGAAAGTTTTGGCGATGCGCGCGATGGCGTCTTCCGGGATGTAGTTCTTCGGGTCGCCCTTCAGGAATTCAGCGGAGGCGTTGATGAGAAAAACTTTTCCCCGGCGCTCTTTGGGCTTCGCCTTGTTCAGGAAGAGGATGACGCCAGGCGCGGTGGTATTGTAGAATAGATTTTCCGGCAGGTAGATGACGCCTTCGATCAGGTCCTGCTCGACGAACCAGCGGCGCACGTCTTTTTCCTTGTTGGTGTTGGCGTTGCCCGAGCCGCGCGAGGCGGCGCCGGTGTCGAGCACGATGGCGGCGCGGCCCGCGTCGGCAAGGCTGGCGAGGATGTGCTGGACCCAGCCCCAGTCGGCCTTGTTTCCGGGGAAGCCCGCGCCCTTGGGGAAGCGGTCGCATTCGTCGGCGTCGTAGTCCTTCTCGGTGAACTCGGTCTGGTTCCACATGGGATTGGCCACCGCGCGGTCGAAGGTCTGGAGGCGGTTGCCCTTGCGGAATTTCGGATGGCGGAAGGTGTCACCGATCTCGATCTGGCCCTCCATATCATGGATGATCATGTTCATGTTGGCCATGGCCCAGGTGGTGGGCGTGGATTCCTGGCCGTAGAGTTTGAGCGGGGCGGATTTCCGTTTGCCGGCGGCTTTGGTCTTTTCCTCCAGCGCCAGCTCGCACTTGATGAGCAGGCCGGCCGAGCCGCAGGTGGGATCGTACACCGTCATGCCCGGCTCGGGGTCCATGATGAGCGCCATGATTTCGCCCACCTCGCCGGGCGTATAGAACTCGCCCGCGCTCTGCCCGCCGCCCTCGGCGAACTTGCGGATGAGATACTCGTAGCTGCGCCCGATGATGTCCGCCTCGACGTCGCCCAGCCCCAGGCGCTTTTCGCTGATGCGCTCGATGAGGTTGGAGAGGCGGTTGTCGTCAATATCGCGCACGCCGTGGGTGGTGGCATTGAAGTCCACGCGGTCAATGATGCCCTTGAGCAGGGCGTTTTCATCCGCGATGGCGCGAAGGCGCGTGGTGAGCTCTTCACCGATCTTGTCGGCCAGCGTGCGGATGACGGACCAGACGGCGGCGTCGGGATTGGCCGGCTGCAGCGGTAGATAGAAGCGGACGAGTTTCTTGTCGCGCTTCACCAGAGCGAACGCCTTGGCGCGCGCGCCGACTTCTTTGGCGATGCGGTTGAGTTCGTCATCGAAGACGTCGCACAGGCGCTTGGTGAAAATGAGCGGGAGGATGTAGTCCTTGAACTTGGGCGCATCCTTCGCGCCGCGAATCGAGCACGCCGCGTCCCATATCCAGGATTCGAGCGATTTGCCGTTATTGTTTGCCATTCAGAATTCCTGAGTTCAGGTTCGTTTCTCTTGGCGTCGGAATTTGCCTGTTCTGTGAACCGGCGCGTAATGTGAATTGGCTGGCATCGCGCCGTATCCCGCGCCCAAAACAAGTGTTTGACGATAGTTACTCCCCCCGGCGAACCTCTTCAAGCGTTTTCCTGCTGATCAACCACGTCGAAGTTCAACCGATCTATTGGCGCCGGCGAAACATCTTCTCCGAGACATGTGTATCGCCTCCCTGTCGCAAAGACGATTCCTCAATGGCTTTCTTGTGTGAGATTTCTATATCCAACCGTCCGCTATTTGAGTGGAAAGATCATGAAGGGTGATTAAGCAAAAGGAGTGGAAGAATGGCAGTCCTCCGGCTCATAAGAAATGATCATGCTTTTCTGCGCTGCTTGGCGGACTATCGGGTTTTGACAACGGAGCAAGCGACCGTCCTGTGTTTTAGCAGGGAGAAAGTAGCGAGAAGGCGGTTGCTCCAGCTAAAAGAGGCTGGGTTGCTTGGAGTAGGGAATAGAGTGTACGGGCGGGGACGGGCCAGCGCGTCGGTGATGTATTTCCGCTCGACGCGCCCGACGGCGTCGGTGTCCGAGAAGATGGCCCAGGTGAACGGAGCCGGCTGCGCCTTCGACGTGAGTGGCGTTCGTGTGCCGCAAAACCAAGCTTTGATCGCGCCGATGCCGCGATGGTCCAGCGCGCCGGCGGTCGTCTGATAAACCCTGGTGTAGCGCGTCTGCTTCTCCAGACTGGCATCCGTCGCCAGGGGAGTTGCCGGTCCCCATTCGCCAATCAGGAGAGGCGCATGGGATAGCGCCGCCTCGCTGGCATAGCTGTCGAGTGTTTTGGCCATTAAGGCCATATCCATGTGGTACAGGTGCGGCGCATAGATGACTCGGTCGCGCCCGAACGGCTCCTTCATCGGCTCAAATGGATTGACGCCCTTTTTCCGATCCTCCTGGTTCAGGAACAGCGGCTGGTAGAGCGCCCACTTGCCGGGGCTGACGGCATGCATGGCATCGGCCAGTCGGCGCAGCGCCGGGAGGAGGCGTTCACGGCAGCAACGTTCGTAGTCCGCATCGAGCCCTCGCTGCGGCTCGTTGAGCAGGTCATAGCCGAACACCGACGGCTCGTCCTTGTAGCGAATCCAGACCTTGTTCCATGCCGCCAGCACCGCGTCCTGACTTCCATCGGAATTGCGCCAGAGCGCATCCCACTGTTCGGCGCCGAAGGGCCGGACGTCGTACACGACCAGCTTGAAAATGGTCTTGAGCCCGGCCTCCCGGCCCATGCGGACCATCCCGTCGAGTTGCCCGAGGTAGGCGCTATCCGCCTTTTTGACCGGCCAGCCGCCCAGCCGTCCGAGCGCCGTGCGGATCACCTGGAAGTTGGCCCCCATGCGGACCATGCGCCGGTAGTCGTCCGGGGTGTATTGGATAGTCCCCTTTCCGTCCTCGGTGATGGCGACATAACCGCCCGGGACAATCTCACGCCCCTGTTCATCGCGTATGCCACCGCCGGTCGGGCCGCCTTCTTCGAGAGTCCATGCAGCCACCGGAACCAGCAGCAGGGCGGTGAGGATTAGCGCTGGAAATTGTCTCATTTGGAATTTCCAGTGGTTGATTTCTTTGGCGTCCCGACCAGTAACGCTTTGATCACCCCGGCAAGCTGTTTTGGATAATCGGATATTTTCATGTAAGCATGGTCGGCAGCGGTGTGTTGGTCTCATGTGTTTCAGAATTCTTTAACCGGGATCAACTCCGCCGTCTGCAGTGTCACCGGGCCGAGCAGACCGGACGGCAGCAGCGCGTCGTCCTTCGCATAGACATCCTTGCGCGTGCAGAAGGCGATGCGGCCACTGGGACGCGGCTTGCCTTCGACTAGCCAATCCGGCCATTTCGCCGGATAGGCGCCTCGCCGCCGCTGTTGGCTCCACTCGATGTCGTCGGGCAAAGCGGCATCGCCGATCATGCGGTTGCGCCAGAGATTCGTGACGCGAACGACGAGACGATTGGCGCCGGCCTTGGCGACGCCGTCCACGCGCGGGCGGAAAGGCGGCTTCCAGAAAATCCCCAGGCTGCGCCCGTTCAACTCGATCTCGGCCATCACCGAGACTTCGCCCAGGTCGAGATAAAGCTCATGGTCCGCGCCCAACAGGCTGGCTGGAATCTCGATCTCCTTTTCATAGGTCGCCGTGCCGGAGAAGAACCGGATGCCTGGTGTAGCGTGTTCCGACCACGAGATCAACTGGTCGAGCTTTGCTGTGGCTGGCGCGCCCAGTCCTGGTGGGAAACTCACCTGCCACGGGCCCGTCACAGCCACTGGATCGGGCGCCGCCGATGCTTTGATCTCCACGCGCCGGCCGTCGTTGAAAACCACCGTGCGCGTTCCCGGCGTCCAATAGCGCGCGAACATCTTGCCGTCGGCCGTCCGTTCCAATTCGAGCGTGGGGGCGGCGGGCGCCGCCGCTCCGGGCCGATTGGCGGCCAGCGCGGCGACTTCACGCGCCGTGAGCGCGCGCTCGAAAAGCTGGGGCGCCGAACGCTGCCCGCGGAAGGCCGGCCCCGTGGTGGCGGCGGTGGCGTGAACGACGTGCGGTCCTTTCGCTCCTTGCCGAACCTCGGCGCCATTTATGAACAGTCGCGGCGTTCCGGCGGCATAAACCAGCGCCAGATGCGTCCAATCTTTGATCTCAGTGGCGTGCGTGATCACAGCCGGAGCGTAGCGCGCGGAGTGTTCGAAGACGCAGACGCCGTTGCGCCCCACACCGAGGCCGCACCCGGCATGGCCTTCGCCAAACAACAGATGGCCGGGTTGCGCATGGACTGCCCAGTTCTGCCCCGCAAATGCGACCGCCTGTTTGCGTTCAGCGGGCAGCGGGGTATCGCCTTCCGGCTTCACCCACAGGCTCAAGGTAAACGTTTCTTTGGCGGACGCCACGCCAGCCGCTGATATCGGCGCCGTGCGATTGACAGCAACGCTGCTGGTTTGCTCCGCCGCGATGTACACGACGTGTCGTGCCGGCGCAGGCTCGCGGAAGACGACGAAGACGGAACCGTTCGCCTCCAGCCGCAACGGCATCGCCGTGCGATCGCCTTCGATGCTGAACATACCCGGACGCGTAATCCCGCCCGTTGCCGGATCCCACAACTCCGGCGCGCGCCCGGCGACCCTGAATATGGCGCTGATGTCTTCAGCGCGCTCCTTCTGATTCGACACAAAATAGACTTCGGTCCCGCCCGCGCGCCGATGCGTGAAGAGAACTTCCGCATCCGGCGAAGAAGCGCGCCATTCGAAATCCGGCGCCAGACCGATGCGCTTGAAGAGATCCTCAAACGTGACGCCGCTGGAAACGCGTCCGCCCGCGCCGCCCCAGAGTTCCTCCGCAAGCTGGCGCACAGTTTGGTCGCCGTCGCCGGCATCGCGCAGGCTCGGCGATTGTTTGGGTCTCGGTCCCAGCGCCACCGCCCCTGCGGCGACCAGTTCGCGGACCTTCTTCAAAATCGCGGGCCGCATCGTCGGTAGGTTGGGTAACAGCAACACGCGATACTGCGTTCCGCTTGGCAGAACGATGCGCCCGTTTTCCACGCGCGCATCCATCACCGTCCGCGCGTCGCAGCCGTCAAAGTCGTAGCCCGGCGGCAGTATGGGACGCAGCTCGTCGCGCCACGCGATGCGGTTGGGCACGTCCTCGCCGACGAAGAACAGCACGTCGGCCGCCGGGCGCCCCTCGCGCAGCAGATGATTGCAGCGGGTCAGGTACTCCATCCACGCGCGGCCCGGCGCCCACCACGTGTTGGCGCGATTGAAATTCAGCCCCCACGAAGCGAACGTGAATCCCGGCCCCGTGGCGCGATACGGCTGGTGCGCGAAGGTGTGAAAGACAAACTGGTTGACGCCGGCGCAAAACGCCCGGTCGCCCAGCGGCTTCATGCTGAAAGGATGATTGTTCCAGCCGGCGGCATCGCCGCCCGAGGTGTATGCCTCGGCGGCGATCACGGGCCGGCCCGCCGTGTGCGCGATGGACGAAGCCACCTTGTTGTCCACGCGCACGCCCTGGCCCGTCCCGCGGTCGTTCCAGAACTCGCCCATCGGCACGGCGCAGTTGCGCATGCTGGCCACATCGTAGAGGAATTGCTGGCGCCCTGTGGATTCGCCGACGTAGGTCAGGCCTTTCTCTCCGGCGAACCGCGCCACCACGCCGAGGTAACTCTCTGAAAATTGATCGGATAAAAACCGCCGCCAGTCCCACAAAGCGCGTTCCGAGACATCCGCGCTGTCCACGATCCAACCTTCCAGCAGCGCCGGCAGAAACGGCAGGAGGTCGTAGCCGACGCGCTCGCGGAAACGCCGCTCAAAGCCGGCAGTCCAGTTCTGAATGCCGCATTCCCAACTGTCCACCTCCATGGCCGCGAACGTCTTGCCGGCTGCCGGGCCGACCCGCTGCAGCAGTTTGCCGACGTATTGTTCCAGATGAAAGCGCACGGCTTTCGGGTCCAGCTTGTCGCACTCCAGGCCACGGCCCTCGGGCGTGGCCGGCGAGACGCGATGGCCGTTGCTCGTGAAGCCCACGCGCAGGATGCGCCAGCGGCCCGGCGGCGCCTGCCATTTCAGGCGGCCGTCCTTATCCATCAGCGCGGTCAGATTCGCGACTGCGCCGCGCGCCACCACGAGTTCGTTCGCCAGCGCGCGTCCGCGATCCGGTCCCGGATACGCGTCATGGTGACGGCGCTCGGCGCCGTGGCCCCGGCTCCGCAGGCGCGTGGCTTTGGCCTCCGCGAAATGCACGCGGGCCGTTTCGCTCAACTCAATCTCGCCGATGCTCACCGGCCACGGGTTGCTGAACCGAAGGCGGAACACTTTGCCAGTCGCCTCTTCGCAGGCGGCGGTGATCGCTCCGCCGCCGATCATGTCCCAGTTAGCCGTGAACGAGCCGACGGGACGAAACCTGGCGCCGTCATCCGACACCTCCATCTGAATGGGAAAATCCTCCTCCCAACGATGGGGCGCGGCGTTGTGGCAGACGACCGAGCGCACCGTCCGTGGCTTGGCGAACACGAACTCCACCGTGTTGGCGTCCGCCGCAGCGGGAAACTCGGCTTTCGTCTGCGGCTTGCCGTCGGCGAGCTTGTCCAGTTCCGCCGGCTTGAGCGTCCCGCGCAGCGTTGTCTCCGTGCCCGGTCCGGTCAGGCGCTCGCCCTGCGGCAATGGAAACGCGATGACGGCGATATCGCGGTAGAAATCCTCCTTCGCCACCGGTTGCGCCAGCACCGCGTCGAACAGCGTTCCGCCGGGCGCGTCAGTCGCCGTCCACGTTAATTCCTTCATCGAAGTCTCGGCGTTCATCCACGGCCCGCCGCTTTGCGAAAAGCCGTCGCAATTGTGGACGCCGAACTTCAAGCCGAGCCGTTCCGCCTCATGAACGGTGTGATCCATCATCTCCAGCCAACGCGGCTGCATGAACCGCACTTCGCCCTGCGGCATCCCAACGCCGCAGTTGAAAAGATACGCGCCGCCGAGACCGGCCTGCTTCATCGCCTCAAGGTCGCCGGTGATTCCCTCGCGCGTGATGTTCCCATCCAGCCAATGCCACCACGTCAGAGGCTTGGCCGAATCAGGCGGAGTCACAAACGCGCGCTCCAGGCCATCGCCGGACGGGGCTGACTGGCTGTCGGCGGCGTGGAGCGCGGCCGGCGATACAAGCAGTAGTGCGATCAGTAGGTGTCTCATAGGCGCCCTTTCGGAATGATAACGCCGGCTTTGGGGCGTCATTATGCGGGAAATACTCACTCTTCGCATACGTTCAGAGATGTGCGGAATGATCCCGCAGGCGAATCTAGCCAAAGCGCTTTTATTTGTCCTCCTAAAAATCACCAGCAAGTCAATTTGAATTCGTCCATTCCCTGAAGCGCTGGCGCGCAATGGCTGAGTTCAGGAGGACATGATGCCGAACCACTAATGAACGCTAATAAACACGAATCCCCTGGGAGCGCGGGCGTCCTCGCCCGCATCGCATCGGATATCTCCCAACGCCTCCACCACATCACCCTCTCGTTCTCTCGCGATTCCTCCCCGCGCTCCCGCGCCAACCCCAAAGGCGCCATGCAATACGATATCCTTGATAAAAGCCCGCGCCCCGTCCCCGTCCGTCCCCAGCCAGCGCGCATTCCCCGCCCTCGACACCGCCCTCGCCCTGCATCGCCACCTACCCAGCCGCCGACGCGAACAAGACGGCTCGCGACATGCTCCGCTGGGTCACACGCGCCGGCGACAAAGGGCTCTGGAGCGAAACCGTCAGCGCCACGGTTGGTGGCTGCTCCGGCGCTATCTGCGGCAGAGACGGCGTATCCGGAAATTAATGCGGCCCAGCGAATGTTGCAGCTTGCGCAGTGCCATGAGGCGATGTACTCTTCGCGACAATTCATGCGGCCCGGCCTCACGCGCCAGGGCGCTCACTACGCATGAAGAAAGCATGATCAGAGTTCTGTAACCTGGCGCCGAAATTTAAGCAATGGATTCAAGGTTTGATCTCACCGTCAAAAAACATAAACCAAGCGCTGAAAAGCTAGGTTACATGCTCTTTCCCTAAAAATGTAGGAGATAAAGCGAAATGTCTCTCCCGTCAAAACTCCCATGGACGCGCTATTGGGCGGGTCCGAAAGCTGAGGCTCTGATAGTCAATGGCTGCCTTTATGTCCCAGATGTCCAGAAGAAGTATCCATCTGAAAATACAATCCTAAGATTGGAGGATCTGGTCGAAAAGCCTTGTCTTATATTGTTAGGCGATCCTGGTATGGGGAAGAGCACATGCCTTAACAACGAATATGAAAGGATTCGCCAAACGCATGATGCCCAAGCACAGCGAGTCATGTTTGTCGACCTAGCTCACATTGAGAGCGATACTCGTTTTATAGATAAAATATTCAACTCGGATGAATACAGGGAGTGGCTAAAAGACTCAAGCGAACTGATAATGTTCTTGGATTCACTAGACGAGTGCAGACTTCATATCAAACACGCCACGCGAATCATCATAGAGGAATTACAAAAAGCGCCACTCATCCGTCTGAAATTTCGAATAACATGTCGCGGCGCTGAATGGCCAAGTACCTTTGAAGATGATTTGAAATCACTTTGGCAGAGTGAAGAATTATCAGTATACCGTCTACAGCCCCTTACTCATGACGATATACTGTGTGCGGCAAAAGCACTTCATGTAAATCCAGATACTTTTATCGAAGAGGTGATAAGAACCGAATCTACCAGTTTCGCCAGCGCCCCAATTACTTTAGATTTTATCTTAAGCACCTATGCAGCTGAAGGGGCCTTGCCCAGAAGCAAATTGGAGCTTTATCGAAAGGGATGTCAGAAGCTATGCACAGAAAACAACAAGAGCCGAAAAGAAGCCTATGATATTGGCAATCTATCACCTTTGCAGAGGATTTCAATTGCTTCGCGGATTGCTGCGATGGTCGTCATATGCGGGCGAGGCGGTATTTGGCTAGAAGATGATCTTGCCGGAAAATCAGAAATGGACTTATCTCTGGCAGAGATCGCTGGAGCGGATGAGGATGCGGAAGGCGTAATAACTCCAGTGACTGAGCAATGCTTACGAGAAGTCACTTCAACAGCTCTTTTCTCAACTGAAGGCCCTTCGCGAGCTCGCTTTGCTCATCAAACATACGCTGAGTTCTTGGCCGCTCATTATCTCGCCATGTGCAATATATCGCTCCCTCAAGCATTGAGTCTTTTTACAGACGCCGGTCCGATGGGGCGACAAGTTATTCCTCAACTACAGGAAACCGCTGCATGGTTGGCAGGAATGCGGAGGGATTTCTTTCACGCTCTGATTCAAATCGATCAGATGACGCTCATTAGGGCGGACGTCGGGGATATTTCGGGGAATGACAAAGAGCTGCTCGTAAAACATATCCTAGACAAAGCCTGCAAGGGCACCTTTATAGATTCAGGGAACTTTTTGTATCACGATTATCAGCGCCTATCTCACTCAAAGCTTTTCGACCAGCTAAGGCCTGTCATTCTTGATAGGACTGCATGTATCCCTGCGCGCCGCATTGCGATAGACATTTCGGAAGCTTGCTGCATAGGAGAAGCAGGACCGCTGTTGGCTGATATTGTTTGTGATCGCACTGAGCATAATCACATTCGCGCTCAAGCAGCCCTTGCTTTAGCAAAAATTAATGATGCTGCATCTTGCAGGCGACTTTGCCCGTTGTTGAGTACAGAAGACTTTCATGAAGATGATGGTGACGAATTGCGAGGAGCGCTCCTGAAATGCCTGTGGCCCCAGCATATCACCGTCATGAAAATGCTATCTTTGGTCCAATCGCCAAAGAATCCGAATCTCATAGGGCACTATTCCGTCTTTATCAATAATGATGTAGTCATCCATTTAAAGGAGGAAGACATCGTACATGCATTAAATTGGGTCACCACAAAGCTAAAGGATGATTGCACGGATCAGATAGAACACTGTGCGCGCCTCTTGGATCAGATATTCAAAGCTGCAATTGCAGCGATCTCAGATCCTGGCATTATAACATCCCTTGCTTCAGCAGCAATAGAATACTTAAGAAGTGAAAGCAGACATGGATATGCAAATAAGTTCTTGGAATATCTTTCTTCTTTGGATTGTGAGATTAGGCGCAGTTTCCTCAAAACCTTGATCGATGTATTCGCTCAGCGATATCCTGCTGAAGATCAGCTGGGATGGTATTATGACCAGCTATTCTCCAGCGAAGATTTCTTTTGGATACTTGATCAATGCAAAAGTGAAAAAGATGCCCATGTGCTTGACATTTTGCTTGATCTAGTTGAACGCTCATATAGGATTGAAAATAGCAGCCATACTAATGAGCTAATATTGGTGGCTCATTCTCTTCCAATTATAGAGAAGAGAATGAAATATGTTTTTGGGAATTATGACCTGAAGTCACCAGATTCGCAGAAGCTTAAAGAGCGGTATTATCGTAATCATCGCAGAGAGGAAGAAGATCAGCAAAAGCAAGTGTCTTCAAAACCATCGCGTCGCCAGACAGTTTTGAAAGTGCTAAAGTGGATTCAGAATGGTCATGCTTCAGAATGGCTACAGCTGAATTTCGCTATGGGCTTGGACGATACTTCCAGCAAAAGTGCATGGTTGGAAACGACTGATATTACATTGCTTCCAGGATGGCTAGAGGCAGAAGATGACTTACGAGATAAGATTATTAACTGCGCTCATGCTTTTGTGATTTCATCCAAGCCGATGAAGAAGGATTTCTCAGCGACCGAGTTCATTAATCATGACTTAGCAGCGTGCCATGCTTTGATGCTGTTGCGTCGTCCCGAATATAGCCAGCAGTACCCCCTACCAGATGAAGTTTGGCATAAGTGGGCAATATCTCTGCTTGATTATCCTCGATGGAATGGCATTGATGTGACACCGCTTGTTCAGCTGGCCTTCCATTTTGCCCCTGAGGAATCAATTCAGGCTTTGCTTCAAATAGTTGACGGTGAGATACGAAAAGGTGGAAATATCTCCTGCTTAAATAGTTCTCGTAGAAAAATTACGTAACCCTAATAGTTTCAATTGTCTATGCAAATTTTTCGCTTGACATTTTTTTGGGGGCTGGCAAGATGAAACCAGCGTAAACAATGGTTAATGCCAAAAAAACCAAGCCAGGAGCCCTC
>JAPLSP010000790.1 GCA_026398575.1 Candidatus Sumerlaeota bacterium
GACAACGACAGCGGCGGCGAAGCTGAAACGCCGTCCGCCTTTGACCACTTTGGCCACGCGGTTGAGGCGGATGATTTCTTCTTTCAGATCCGATTCTGGCAGGACGACTTCAGCCTCTTCCCAGCGCTTGATGGCCAAGGCGTCCAGCAGTTCGGTCTCGGCGGCCGCGGGAAGGGGCGCCGATTCGGTTGCGGAAGATTGTTCCTGCTCTTGCACGCTATGCGCTCCTGATTAGAATTCTAACCCATGCTCACGCGCGGCTTCGGCCAGGGCTTTGAGCACTCCATGATATGAACCGCCACAACAATCGAAAACGACCTTCGACAGGCCGGCGGCTTTGGCTTTTTGCGCGATTTCGGCGCCCAGGGCTTTAGCCGAGGCGATGTTCGAGTGATTGCGCTTGACGGCGCCTGCCTCGGACTTGCGCGCCGTGGTCGCCGACACCAGCGTTCGCCCCGCCAGATCGTCCACAATCTGAGCGTACAAATGCAGCGCCGTATGGCGGGCGGCCAGACGCGGCCGCTCGGGCGTGCCCGCGATGATCATCCGGCGCCGCAGATGCCGGCGCTTGCGATATTCGTCTCTGGTTTTTTTCATATTCTTGTCAGCTCACTCGCTCAAATCTCATACTGCAGTTTTCAGTTTTCAGTTTTCAGTTTTCGGTTTTCGGTTTTCAGTTTTCAAATCTCAGATCTCAAATCTCAAATCTCCCAGCCTATGCCTTGGCGGCTTTCTTTCCTTCCAACTGGCGCACGTATTCGCCCACGTAACGCACGCCCTTGCCTTTATAAGGTTCCGGTGGGCGCATGGAGCGGATGTTGGCGGCCACCTGGCCCACCAGTTGTTTGTCTATTCCCGAAATCGTGATATTGGTCTGGTTTTTCTCCACCACGATGGCGATGCCCTGGGGCGGATCGAAAAGGATCGGGTGGCTATAGCCAAGCGCCAGTGACAACTTGCCGCCATCCATCGTCGCGCGATAGCCGACGCCGCGCAATTCCAACTGCTTGGCGAAGCCCTGCGTCACGCCCGTGATCATGTTCGACACGAGCCGGTTGACCAGGCCCTGATACGCGTGGGCTTTCTTGTCCTCGCTGGCGCGGCGGACAAGCAGCTGCCCGCTCTCGCGCTCGATGGCGATGCGCGTGTCGGGAATCCGCATCGTCAACGATCCCTTCGGACCCTTGACGGAAACGGCCAGTCCCTCGACTTTGACGTCCACGCCGCTCGGAACTTTAATGGGCACTTTCCCAACTCGAGACATTGCTTTTTCTCCCTGCAGGCTCTCTCTTTAGTCATCCGCGCGCCGAACGCGCTCACCACACGCTGCAAATCACTTCTCCCCCGATGTTTTCCGTCCGGGCTTTCCGGCCGGTCATGATGCCCTTGGAGGTGGTCAGGATGGTAATGCCCAGACCGCCTTTGACCTTGGGGATCAACGCAACGGCGGAATACTGGCGGCGTCCGGGCTTGCTGATTCGCTGGATGCCTTTGATCACGCGCTCGCGATCCGGCCCGTATTTCAGGAATATTTTCAGGACACCCTGCTTTTTATTGCGTATGTATTTGAAATGCTTGATGAATCCCTCCTCGCGCAAGATGCGCGCGATGGCGTACTTGATCTTGGAGGAAGGAATCTCCACCGAATCATGCAGCGCCTTATTGGCGTTGCGGATTCGCGTCAACATATCCGCAATGGGATCGGTCATGGACATACGGCATACAGCTCCCTTGTCAATCGGCTGCGCGTCTCAAGAAGGCACGAGACGCGCTTTGACCCTTTCCAGGCGATTCAGCCCGGCTTACCAGCTGCTCTTGCGGACGCCGGGAAGCATTCCCGTGCTGGCGAGTTTGCGAAAGCACAGGCGGCACATGTCGAACTTGCGCAGGTATCCCCGCGCCCGCCCGCACAGCGGGCAGCGATGATACGTGCGAACCGGAAATTTCGGCTTTCGAATCGCCTTGTATCTCAGGCACTTTCTGGCCACAGTGGCTTTCCCTCCCTTTTCGTCATAAAACTCGGAACGGCATCCCCAGAAGCCGCAGCAGCTCCCGGGCTTCCTCGTCCGTCTTGGCCGTCGTCGTCGTATTGATGTTCATTCCCCGCGTGTGAGCGACCTTATTGAGGTCCAGTTCCAGAAAGATGATGTGCTCGCGAATCCCGAATGAATGGTTGCCCCGCCCATCGAAGGCGTTGACCGACAATCCTCGAAAGTCGCGAATACGCGGAATCGAGACGTTGATCAACCGGTCGAGAAACTCCCACATGCGATGGGCGCGCAACGTCACCGAACAACCGACCGGCATTCCCTTGCGCAACTTGAAGTTGGCCACCGAGACGCGCGCGCGCGTGCGCTTGGGCTTCTGGCCCGAAATCAGCGTCAGTTCGGCCTCGGCCGCTTCAAGGATTTTCACGTCGCGCGTTCCTTCGCCCACGCCCATGTTCAGCGTCACCTTGACCACCGAGGGAACTTCCATGGGATTCTTATACCCAAAGCGCTGGCGCATGGCGGGAACGACCTCTTTGCGGTACTTTTCCAGCAGCCGCGGCGTCGTCTTCAGGTTCGCCAAGGCCCGCTCGGCTTTTTCTACTTTTCCAGCCTTGTCCGCCTTTTCGCCTTTGGAAGGCTTGTCCGCCTTTTCGCCTTTGGCGGCCTTGTCCGCCTTCTCACCTTTGGCGGGCTTTTCACCCTTCTCAGCTTTGGCAGGCTTGTCGGCCTTTTCAGCTTTTCCAGGCTTGTCCGCCTTTTCAGCTTTTCCAAGCTTGTCCGCCTTTTCAGCTTTGGCAGACTTGTCCGCCTTTTCAGCCTTCGCAGGCTTGTCAGCCTTTTCGGCTGGCTGCTCCGCCTTTTCGGCTGGCTGCTCCGCCTTTTCAGCGTTGTCTGTTTCTTGTGTGGCCATATTCAGGCGACCTACCCTCAGTTTGCTTTCGTCTGCCGCGGCGGCTACAAACTCTATCCGGCCGTTCGCGGCGCATTCTCTTTCTTTCAATGTCAAACCACCTTGCCCGTGCGAACTGAAATGCGCCGGCTCTCGCCTTTATCGTCTGTTTCTATCCGCACGCGCGTCGGGCGGTCATCGGACAAGAGCATCAGCTTGCACAGCGGCATCGGCTTTTCGATCGAAACGATGCCGCCCTGGTCGCGCGCCGAGCGACGCTTGCGGTGGCGGCGCGCCATGTTGATGTGCTCGACCACGGCCTTGCCCTCGCCGGGTATCACGGCCAGGACGCGGCCTCGAAGGCCTTTGTCCTTGCCGGAGCGGACTTCAACCGTATCGCCTTTTTTAATCCGTGTCTTCACGTTTGTCACTCTCTCCGTTGGCGTATCCCGTCTTCCAAAGGAACGCTGGGCGTTGGGGGGCGTCCTAAAGGACTTCCGGCGCCAGCGAAACGATTCGCATGAATTTCTTGCGGCGCAGCTCGCGTCCGACCGGTCCGAAGATTCGCGTGCCGATCGGCTCTCCCTGCGGGTTGATGATGACCGCCGCATTGTCATCGAACCGGATATACGAGCCATCCTCGCGCCCGATGGCCCGGCGCGTGCGCACGACCACGGCGCGCACCTTGGAGCCTTTCTTGGCCTCCACCTTGGCGTCGGGATCGGCCTCGCGCACCGAGGCGATGATGATATCGCCCACGCTGGCATAGCGGCGCTTGGCCCCGCCCAGCACCTTGAAGCACCGGATCTTCTTCGCGCCCGTGTTATCCGCGACGTTGAGTACCGAATATTCCTGAATCATGGCGCCTTTGCTCCTCAGTCAGCCTTGCGCAAGATAGCCGCGACGCGCCAGCATTTGCGCTTGCTCAGGGGACGCGTCGCCACAATGCGAACGACGTCGCCCACGCCGCACTCTTTCTTCGCATCATGCGCCATGACTTTCTTGGTTCGGCGCACGTACTTCTTATATCTGGGATGCCGCACCAGCCGCTCGATGGCGACCACGACGGACTTGTCCATCTTGTTGCTCACGACCCGGGCCGTCCGGACCTTGCGCAATCCGCGGCCGCTCGCTTTTTTCTCGCTGGGTTGCTGTGTCGCCTCGCTCATTGCCGTTCCTCGTTTTCCTCGGAAAATCCGATCAGACCTTCAATCCTTTTTCGCGCAGGACCGTCATGACGCGCGCCAGGTTCTGGCGCTCCTGCTGCATGGAAGACGTGTTGGTCAGATCCTTGGTGGTGGCTTTGACGCGCAGATTGAAGATGGACTGGCGCAAGTCATCCACTCGCTGCAGCAGCTCGCCTTCGGTCATTTCCCGCAATTGTTTGGCTTTCATGATCGCATGTCCCCCGGTTACGCCTGCTCGCGCGTGATGATCTTGCACAGGATCGGCATTTTATGCCGCGCGCGCGTCATCGCCTCGATGGCCAGCGCCGTGTCCACACCGTCAATCTTGAACATTACCCGACCGGGTTTGATCACGGCCACCCACCCTTCGGGATTGCCTTTGCCTTTGCCCATGCGCGTTTCGGCCGGCTTCTTGGTCAAGGGCTTGTCCGGAAAAATGTTGATCCACAATTTGCCGCCGCGCTTGACCGTGCGCATGATCGCCACGCGCGCTGCCTCGATCTGCCGGTTGGAAACCCAGCCGGCCTCGAGCGCCTTCAACCCCACCTGGCCGAAGGTCAGGCTGCTGCCGCGCCAAGCCTTGCCACGGTTGCGGCCTTTCATAACCTTGCGGTGTTTAACTCGTTTAGGGAGCAGCATCCTCGCGTTTCCTTTATCCCTTGCGATTCACGGTTTCCAATTCTCGGGTCCACGCTTCGCCGATCACGGCATTTCAGCCCACCGCTCAGGCGCCGGCGGGAGACGAACGATCCCGGCCCCGGTCGCCGCCGCGGGCGCCGCCGCGGTCGCCGCCACGGGCGCCGCGGTCACGATCACCGTGCGAACGCTCGCGGCGTTTGCGTTCCCTGGGTTCTTTTTCCGGCGCGATGGGAACCAGCTGGCGTTCCGTGCGCTGCATCCCCTTCTCCAGGCGCTCGCCGCGGAAAATCCATACTTTGATGCCGATGATGCCGTATTTGGTCTTGGCCGTGGTAAAACCGTAGTCTATATCGGCGCGCAGCATGTGCAGGGGGACGCGCCCTTCGCGCATCCACTCGCACCGCGCCATTTCGGCGCCGCCCAGCCGGCCTGAGACCATGATCTTCACGCCCTGGGCGCCGGCCTTCATGCTTGCCAGAACCGTCTTCTTGATCGCGCGGCGGAAGCCGATGCGGCGGATCAACTGCGAGGCGACGCTTTCGGCCACCAGCTGCGCTTCGAGCTCGGCGCGCCGGATTTCCTCGATGTTGATCATGATCTGCTTGCCGGTCTTTTTTTCCAGCTCGCTGCGCAGAGCGTCTATTTCAGCGCCTTTGCGTCCGATGATGATGCCGGGACGCGCGGTGCGGATCGCCACTTTGGCGCGGTTGGCGGCCCGCTCGATCTCAATCCGTGAAATGCCGGCGTGATGAAACTTCTGCTTGATCTGATCGCGGATATAGATGTCCTCGTGGACCGTTTTGGCGTAGCCCTTGTCGCTGAACCACCGCGAATCCCAGTCGCGCGTGACGCCGAGGTGGAACGAAATTGGATTTACTTTCTGCCCCACGTTGAGCTCCTTTGGCCGCCCCCCGGCCTCCCGATCCGCCAGCCTTGAGGCCGGGCAGCCGGGGAAAAAATGGTTTACGACGCCGTCAACACCAGAGTGACATGGCACATGCGCTTGCGAATGTGCACGGCCCGCCCCATGGCGCGCGGACGCCAGCGTTTCATCATCGGACCTTTGTCAACCCAGGCCAGACCCACGCGCAACGCCTCGGCGTCCGCCTGCTTGGCCTTGGGGACTTGACTGACCGCCGATTTCAAGAGCCGCTCGACCTGCGGCGCCGCCGACGGGCGGTTGACGTGCTTCAAGATCGCCATCGCCTCGCGCACGCTCTTGCCGCGGATCATATCCACCACAAAACGCGCTTTGCGCTCCGCGACCCGCGTGTTGCGCAGAATAGCGACCGACACCTGGTCTTCTTTGTATTTCTTCGCCATAAGCCCCTCGTCTTTATTTCTTCAACACTTTGGCCGTCTTGCCGCCGTGCGAGCGGAACGTCCGCGTCGGCGCAAACTCGCCCAGTTTATGCCCCACCATGTTTTCCGTGATATAAACCGGCAGGAAAGCCCGCCCGTTGTGGATCGCCAGGGTAATCCCCACCATGCGCGGCGTGACCATCGAACGGCGCGACCAGGTTTTGATGACGCGCTTGTCGCCCGAAGACTCGGCCCGCTCAATCTTGGCCATGAGCTTGGGTTCCACATACGGTCCTTTTTTCAATGAACGGGGCATCGCTTGGCTCTCCTCATCGCTTGCTTGCTATAAATCCTTACTTGCTGCGCCGGCGTACGATATACTTGGACGACTGTTTGCGCGGGCAACGGGTCTTGTATCCCTTGGCCAACACGCCCCACGGGCTGCAAGGATTGCGTCCGCCCGAAGTGCGGCCTTCGCCGCCGCCCATGGGGTGATCCACCGGGTTCATCGCCACGCCGCGCGAATGCGGACGCCGTCCCAACCAGCGCGAACGGCCCGCTTTGCCAAGGCTGACGTTTTCATGCTCCAGATTGCCCACCTGGCCGGCCGTCGCGCGGCACTCCTGGTGCACCATGCGCATCTCGCCCGAAGGCAGGCGCAGCGTCACGTAATGGCCTTCCTTGGCCATGACCTGGGCCGAGGCGCCGGCCGACTTGACCATCTGCGCGCCCTTGCCCGGCTTCAATTCAATATTATGCACGATCGCGCCCACGGGGATCTTGCGCAGCGGCAGGCAGTTGCCCGGGCGGAACTCCGCCTCTTCGCCCGAGATCAGGGTCTGGCCGACTTGAACGCCCAGCGGGCACAGGATATAACGCTTCTCGCCGTCGGCGTAGTGCAGCAGGGCAACCAGGGCCGAGCGGTTCGGATCGTATTCAATCGTGGCGACCTTGCCGGCGATATTATCTTTGTCGCGGCGGAAATCTATCGTGCGATAACTGCGCTTATGTCCGCCGCCCCGGTGGCGCGAGGTGGCGCGGCCATAATTATTGCGCCCGCCCGTCGTCGTCTTGCCGCGCGTCAATGACTTTTCCGGCGTCGTGCGCGTGACCTCGGCGTGGTCCAATGCCGTCATACTGCGGCGGCTGGGCGTAGTCGGTTTATAGGTCTTGATTGGCATTGCGACTCTCCAAGATAGGGCGCTTTCAAGCTGCGAATGGCGCCTCAATAGAAGCTTAAGGGTTTGCTGTCCTTGGCCAGCGTCACGATGACTTTTTTCCAATCAGGCCGCTTGCCCAACTGCTGGCGAAGGCGGCGCCACTTGCCTTTGACGATCATCGAGTTGACCCCGCTTACTTTGACACCGGGAAATGCCAGCTCGACGGCTTTCTTAACTTCGTGCTTGTTGGCGTCCAAACTCACTTTAAACGTATATTGCGGCTTGGCCTTCGACTGGCCCATGCTCGCTTTTTCCGTGATGACCGGCCGCTCGAGAATTTCAAATGGAGTCTTCATCCCCACATCGCCTCCATTTTCTTGATCGCGTCCTTGGTGACGATCAGATTGTCGTGACACAGAACTTCGTAGGCGTTGATCCCGCCGGCGATCTGCACGTCCACGCCTGGCCGGTTGCGGCTGGCGCGCTGAACCATCTCCTCGGGCTTCTCGGTAACGATCAACGTCTTGCCAACGATATTCAAGGCCTTCAGCATCGCTTCAAGCGTTTTGACTTTGCCGTCGCCCACCGCCAGCGATTCCAGCACGAGAAGGCGGGAGGACTGGACGCGGTCCGTCAAGACCGAGCGCATGGCCAACCGGCGCACTTTAGCATTGACTTTCTTGCGATAAGAACGCGGCTGAGGCCCGAAGATCGTGCCGCCGTGGCGCCAGATGGGCGAGCGCGTCGAACCGGCGCGCGCGCGACCCGTGCCTTTTTGCTTCCACGGCTTGATGCCGCCGCCTCTGACCAGGCCTTTGGTCTTCGTCATATGCGTCCCTTGACGCTGGGCCGCCAAAAATGCGTTCACACACTGCCGGACGGCATTCAGGTTGACTTCGCAGGCCACCAGCGTGTCCTTCACTTCCATCGTTCCGGCCGGGCCGCCTTGCGATGTGACTATGGTTAGCGTCGCCATCGTTATGCTTTCTCCTTCCCGAACTTCGGAGCGATCTTGCGGATCATTACGTAGGCGTTGTTGTGGCCCGGAACCGAGCCGCGCACCGCCAGGAGATTTTTTTCCTTGTCCACGAGAACGACGAGAACGTTTTTCGTCGTCACGCGCTCGACGCCCATGTGGCCGCCCATTTTTTTACCCTTGAAAGTACGCGAGGGGTACGAAGAGGCGCCCATGGAACCGACGCGGCGGTGATACATCGAGCCGTGTGTTTCCGGGCCGCGCCGGGTATGATGCCGCTTGATCGAGCCGGCGAAGCCGCGGCCTTTCGACGTTCCGATCACGTCCACGCGTTCACCCGCGGCAAACAGCGTCACATCCAGCGTTCCGCCGACGTCAAACCCTTCAAGGCCTTCGACGCGGAACTCGCGCTTCACGCGCACCGGAGAGAGCGTGGGCGCGGCTACGCGGGCTTTTTTCAGATGGCCGACTTCGGCTTTATTGGCCCGGGATTCAGGCTTGGCGTCGAATCCCAACTGCACGGCGGTGTATTCGTCCGTTGCTTCTGATTTTATCTGCAAGATCGGGCACGGTCCCGCCTGGATCAACGTGACGGGACATAACGTCCCGCGATCGTCGAACATCTGGGACATGCCGACTTTTTTGCCTAGTAATCCGATTGGCATCGCGGATGACTCCCTCATTCGATTGCCGAGAACCGCTTTAGTTCAGCGACTTGATGACCACGTCCACTCCCGCCGGCAAATCCAGCCCTGTCAGGGCGTCCAAAGTTTTTTGCGTGGGGTCCACAATATCCACCAGACGCTTGTGAGCGCGCATTTCGAATTGCTCGCGCGACTTCTTGTCCGAATGCGGCGAACGCAGCACCGTAAACTTGCGAATGCGCGTCGGCAGTGGCACGGGACCCGCTATCCCCGCCCCCGAACGCTTGACGGCCTCGACAATTTCCTTGGTGGACTGATCGAGCAGCCGCGCGTCAAATGCCCTGAGCTTGATCCGGATTTTGCTCATAAGTTTCCTCTCCATGTCTCCGCCGACGACGGGATCAGGCGCCCACGCGCGACCTGCGGAGACGCGAAACGCCCCCTCCCTGGCTTTTCGCCCGGAGGGGGCGCCGAATTACAGCCTATTCAATGATTTCAACCACCGCGCCCGCGCCCACCGTCTTGCCGCCTTCACGAATGGCGAACCGCAGCTCGCGGTCCATGGCGATGGGTTTGATCAACGTGACTTCCATCACGATGTTGTCGCCCGGCATCACCATCTCGACGCCTTGCGGCAGGGCGATCTCGCCCGTCACGTCCGTGGTGCGGAAATAGAATTGCGGACGGTATCCGGTGAAGAACGGTTTCTGGCGTCCGCCTTCCGAGCCCTTCAAGACGTACACTTGCGCCTTGAAGTGCGTGTGCGGAGGAATCGAGCCGGGCTTGCAAACCACCTGGCCGCGCTCGATGCCGTCTTTATCCACGCCGCGCAGCAGCAAGCCGACGTTGTCGCCCGCCTGGCCTTCGTCCAGTTCCTTGCGGAACATCTCGACGCCCGTGCAGACGGTGCGGAAG
>JAPLSP010000549.1 GCA_026398575.1 Candidatus Sumerlaeota bacterium
GGCCATCGCGCGCCATGGCCGCCCGGCGGAACGGGACGGCCTACCATGCGGCGCCATGCTGGCGAGACAGCGTCTTTTCATGCTTTTCCCTCATGAATCGCTTGCGAATTGCCGGCACGTGCTGGAAAATCATTTTGATGCTGACGCAGATACGGACGCGCGGCGATTCCTCTCCGGGAGACATTTTCATGATCCTGACTTTTCCCAATGCAAAAAAACACCTGGCCATCCTCGTGTTCGTCGCAGCGGCCACGGCGTTCTCATGTTCGCCTCTGATGGCGCAAGAGAAGGGAAAAAGCGGCGCGCTGCGCTCCGAGCCGATCGCCCTCTGGCCCGGCGTTGCGCCCGGCGAAAAAGGCGGCATCGGCGAAGAGAAAGACTTGAACAAAGGCGATACGAAAACGCCGCCTGAAAAGCGCATCATCCGCCTGGCCAACGTCTCGACGCCTACCATAACCATCTATCGCCCGCCGAAAGAAAAGGAAACCGGCGCCGCCGTAGTCATTTGCCCGGGCGGCGGCTATAGCATCCTCGCCTACGATCTCGAGGGCACGGAAATTTGCGAATGGCTCAACTCCATCGGCGTCATGGGCGTGCTGCTGAAGTACCGCGTCCCGAGCCGCAAGGGTATGGAGAAATACACGGCGCAACTGCAGGACGCGCAACGCGCCATTGGCCTTGTTCGTCATCGCGCGAAAGAGTGGGGGATTGATCCCAAACGCATCGGGATTCTCGGTTTCTCGGCGGGCGGGCATCTTTCCGTTGCCGCCAGCACAAACTACCAGACCCGCACCTATCCCGCTGTGGATGAGGCTGACAAAGAAAGCTGCCGGCCGGATTTTACCCTTCCCATCTACCCCGCCTATCTGACGGCCAAGGATAATCTGACAACGCTGGCCGCGGAAATCAAAGTCACGCCCGACACGCCGCCTGCGTTCATCGTTCAGACGATGGACGACAAGATCAAAGTGGAAAACGCAATCGTCTATGGCTTGGCGTTGAAGAGCTTCAAGGTTCCCGCCGAACTGCACATCTATCCCGCCGGCGGCCACGGCTATGGCCTGCGTCCTTCAAATAATCTGGTCACCACCTGGCCGCAGCGCGCCGCCGACTGGATGAAATCGCAAGGCTGGCTGCAGGCGCGGTGAGCGATGCAATACGCAATTCTGCCTGTTCTTATGTGCGCTTGCTCAACATTTGATAGCCGCCCAGTTTTTGAAATTATTGCATGGATGATTCCGGCTCTGCCGGGCTAAAATCCATTGAAGAACCATTTGTTAAACTGATCGGCGCCTGGGCAATTCCAAATGCGCCAGAATTGAGTTAACATGAAGCTATTGATCTATGCATCTGCATGGGCGCTTCCGGCAATCTATCTGATGGCCGCGCCATCTGCGCAGGCCGCCAATTTCACCACAGAGACGGCCTCCGCCGTGAAATTTGGCGTTCATGAAATCGTATTGTCCAGCGCCGGGGACGCGGCCAATCCCAATCCCTTCGATACCGTGGTGAAAGTGAATTTCATTCCGCCCTCTGGCGAAAAGAACGCCAAGATCATCACCGCCTTCTATGATGGCGGCAACACTTGGCGCGCGCGCGTTTATGTCAGCGAGGCCGGGCAATGGCGCTGGTCTTCCGCCTGCGAGACGGACAAGAGCTTGAATGCAAAAAGTGGAACCTTCAAGGCCGCGGATTCCCAGCTGCGCGGCCGGCTGCTGATTCATCCGAAGAACCCACGGCAATGGATCACAGAGAATGGGCGCTGGTTCCTGAATCTGAACGACACGGCCTATTTCCTGCTTTCGACGCATGATGGTCACGGTCAGCCGATTCCTTTCGATGACTTCACCGCCTATGTCCGCGACGCCGTCGCGCACGGAATCACCTCGGTGCGATGTTTTGCGCAATCCGGACCGAAGGGTTTCAAGGGCGACGGCGATTCCTATCGCTGGCGCGATATGTATGCCGATGACGCGATGACGAAATTCAATTTGGAACAATTCCAAAACACCGACCGGCGAATGCAATGGATGCTGGACGCATATCCGGACCTCTATGTGCAATTCATCCTCTTCCCGCTCGGGACCAACTGGCGGACGGACGAGACCTTTTGGAAAAGCAAGATGAACGCCGCCCAGAAAGAGCGGCTCATGAATTATATGATCGCCCGCTACGCCGCCTATCCACAAATTTTCTGGCTGATCGTCAACGACGCGCACTACGACAAGGATCATCCGAATAACAATGCCCTGGCGCGCGAGGCGGGTGAATTTTTCATGAAGCATGATCCCTGGCGCCACCCGCTCTCGACGGGACACGCGCGCAAGGTTCCCTTCTATTTCGGCAAAGAGGAATGGGCGACCTACGCGCATCTGGAGGACGCGTACGATCTGGGCGCCAAAGCCTATGAATCCTACCATTCGTTGGCCAAGCCGGTCTTCCTTGGCGAGGACCGTTATGAACAGGATCACGCCGCCAACGTGGACCCAGAAGACATGCGCTATTATCAGCGGCGTCTCTTCTGGTCGTGGTTGTTCGCCGGCGGCTCGACGAACTACGGCGGACGCTGGTGGGTTGTGCATCCTTATTCGCAGACCGGAAAATGCGCGACGCCTCCGCCTTGGAAGGGCGCCGCTCCATTCACCGCTCAGCTGACCGGACTGGATTCGGTTGCGCCTATCCGCCGCTATTTAGAGGAGCGGCGCATCGAGCTTTCAGATTTCGAACCGGCTCACGATTTGGCGCGCGATCCCGATGAGCGGAAGGAAGGCCAGACGCTGAAGGTCATGCGGCGGGCTGCGGATGAATTTCTGATTTATCATCCGAACGCCGCCTCCTCTGGCAAGACCGCCCGCGTTGATGCCGGCCAAACAGCGCGGTTTCGTTTGGATTTGCAGGATGCGGCGGGCTCATTCCGCGTCGAATGGTATCGCGCGGAAGACGGCGCCGCGAAGGCGGGCGCCGAAATCAACGGCGGACGGGAAGTCGAGCTCACGGCGCCGTGGAAGGGTTGCGATGTCGTAGCGCATCTTCGGAAGAAATAGGAAGCAACGGGAGGTTAGGTCCCATGCGTTCTTTTTTGCTTGTGATTTGTTTGGCGGCGGCGCTGCCGCTTACGGTCGCCGCATGGCAGAACAATGACTGGGAAACCGCGGCGCCCGAGAGCCAGGGATTCGATTCCGCGAAACTGGAATCGCTCTGGGCCGCGCTGGCGAAACGAAGCACGCACGCGCTCTTCATCGTTCGCAACGACCGCCTGATCTTCGAGCGCTACGCCGAGAGCTACAGCCGCGTCAAGCCGCATGGCACGGCGTCTTTGGCCAAGGCGCTGGTGGGCGGAGATTCGCTGATGTTCGCGATGGACGAAGGGCGTATCAAACCCGACGATCTGGCCAGCAAGTTCGTCCCGCAATGGGCCAACGATCCGCTCAAATCCAAAATCACGATCCGCCAGCTCGCCACGCATACATCCGGAATCGAAGACGCCGAGGCCGACAACCAGCCTCATGAGCAACTGACCGGCTGGAAGGGCGATTTCTGGAAGCGCCTTCCGCCGCCGCTCGATCCGTTCACTCTCGGGCGCGATGTCGCGCCCGTGCTCGATCCGCCCGGCACGAAGGCCCGTTACAGCAATCCAGGCATGGGAATGCTTGCCTATTGCGTCACCGTGAGCCTGCGCGGGGCAAAGGACGCCGACATCCGCTCGCTGATCGCGCATCGCCTCATGGAGCCCATCGGCGTTCCCGCCGCCGAATGGAGCATCGGCTATGGAAAGCCCGTGCGCCTCGAAGGCATGGACGTATACGCCAACTGGGGTGGCGCTGCATTCAGCCCCAACGCCGCCGCGCGCATTGGGCGGCTGATGATGCGCAAGGGCGATTGGGATGGGAAGCGCATCGTTCCCGAAGAACTCGTCAAGACCATGACCACGCACGCCGGTTTACCGAATCATTCCGGCCTGTGCTGGTGGGTGAACCGGGAGCCTGACGGTTCGCGCGTTTGGAAAGACGCGCCCGCCGACGCCTTCTGGGGCTCGGGCGCCGGACATCAATTCCTCTTCGTCGCGCCAAGCCTCAACCTGATCGCCGTGCGCAATGGCGCCGCGCTCGATGCGAAGGCGGACCATAACGAGGCGTTGGAGAAATACATCGTCACACCGCTGATGCAGGCGCTTGCCAGTGAAGCCAAGGCCGCAGACACGAACGATAGGAAGGCCGCGCCTTCAAGTAGCGCTGGGTCTTCGCTCCCACCCAGCCCCGTCATCAAAGAACTCCGCTGGGCGCCGAAAGAAACCATCCTGCGCCGCGCCAAAGGCAGCGACAACTGGCCGCTGACTTGGGGCGATGACGATGCGCTTTATGCCGCTTATGGAGACGGCAATGGCTTCGAGCCATTCGTCTCGGAGAAGCTGAGCCTCGGCTTCGCGCGCATTCGCGGAGACGCCGCTGCCTTTCAAGGCGAGAATCTGCGCGCGCCCACGCTCGAACAACGCGGCGGCGGCGCGGCAGGCAGGAAAGCCAGCGGCCTCCTGTGCGTGGACGGCGCGCTCTACCTCTGGGCGCGCAACGCCGGCAATTCGCAACTCGCCTGGTCCTCCGATCATGGCGCGACGTGGACGTGGGGCAATTGGAAATTCACCCAAAGCCTCGGCTGCCCATCGTTCCTCAATTTCGGCAAGAACTACGCCGGCGCGCGCGATACTTATGTCTATGTCTATTCGCCCGACGCCGACAGCGCCTATGAAGTGGCTGACCGCCTGATACTGGCGCGCGTCCCGAAAGATCGCATCCGCGAGCGCGAGGCTTATGAGTTCTTCGTGAAACTCGATTCGACGACAGGCGCCGCCATTTGGTCAAAGGACCTTGCCCAGCGCGGCGCGGCCTTCGTCAATCCCAAACGCTGCTATCGCTCCAACGTGAGTTATAATGCGGGCTTGAGGCGCTATCTGCTGGCTCAGCCGATCCCGCAAGCCGCCTCCAAAGACGCCAAGGGAAAAATAGACACCCGCTTTCATGGTGGTTTAGCGATCTACGACGCTCCGGAACCATGGGGTCCGTGGACAACGGTTTTTTTCACTGAGGATTGGGACATCGGCCCCGGCGATTCGGCCAGCCTCCCACCCAAATGGATGAGCGCCGACGGCAAGACGCTCTACCTCGTTTTCTCCGGCGAGGATTCCTTCTCAGTGCGGAAGGCGACGCTGCGATAAAGCAACCAGATTCCTTAACGCAGATGAAAAACGTTTCGGTTGCGATATGATTGCGGTATGATTAGTCGTTGACACGTGAAAACGCCGGACGATAGAATCCCATTCGTTGAATCTAGCTGCGATAGATTTCAATCATATTGGAATTCAGGATATCAAAATGGCATCAGCAACCATAGAGAGTCTTCAAAAAGAAATTGTCCAACTACAGAGCCGTTGCGAATCCCTTGAGAACAGAGAGCCAATTCACGTTCTAGTTCAATCGCTGTCTCCGGAATCGCTCACTCTTACTAAGCCATTCTATATTGTTGTAAGGTGTTCCGACGACCAATATATTGCCACCTTTTTTGACGCGAATCTTAGCGCCAGCGGTGATACCCCATCAGAAGCTGTTTCCAATTTGAAGGACTTCATTTCCAGTTCATTCGAGCTGCTAAGCGGGATGAATGAACATGAATTAGGCCCTGAACCGCGGAAACAAAAAAAGGTATTGCAGGAATTTATCCAAGAAAAGAGCTGATATGGCCCAAATAACCAAGCAGCTTGCTATTAAGATCGCTGAAAAGCTGGAAGCCAAAATAATCAGTAAGCACAAGAAAGCGCACGATTTGGCGCTTATATTTCATAATGGCAAAATGATTGCGCACTTTGGGATCCGCAGAGGCTCCAATAAAGAAATGGGGCATGATCATATTCCAGAGCAGATTTTTGTCGGCATGCGCGAAGCCAAGCTGCTCGGGCAATGCCCTTTGCAGAGAAATGATTGGCTCGAAATCATTAAGAAAAAAGGAAAGATTTAATACGTCTTAATTCGCGGATCGAGCCACGCATAGAGAATGTCCACCAGCGTGTTCATCGCGACAAGGAGCGAGCTATAGAGGACCGCGAGGCCGAGGACGACGGCGTGGTCGCGGTTGTTGAGGCCCATGACGAAATAGCGTCCCAACCCAGGAATCCCAAAAAAACTCTCGACCACAAAACTGCCCGTCGTCACGCCGGCGATGAGCGGGCCGAGATATGTTACCACCGGCAGGAGAGCGTTGCGCAGCGCGTGGCGGATGACGGCCTGCGACATCGAAAGCCCCTTGGCGCGCGCCGTGCGGACGTAGTCGCTGCGAATCGTTTCGAGCATCGAGGCGCGCGTCATGCGCGTGATGTAGGCGAGCGAAAACGCCGACAGCGCCAGCGACGGCAGGATGGCGTTTTTCCAACTGGCCCACCCAAGCAACTGCCATCCCAGCTTGTTGACGAAGAAATGAATGAGGATCGCCGCCAGCACGAAGTTCGGGACTGACACGCAGACGATCGCGCCGAACATCGAAAGGTGATCCACCCAGCGGTTCTGGCGGAGCGCCGCGATGACGCCGATCGGGATGCCGAGCGAAAGCGAAATCAGGACAGAGATGATTCCCAGCGTTGCCGAGGTGGACCAGTTCTGGCGGATGATGTCGTTGACGGTTTTGTCTTCGTAATAAAAAGACGGCCCGAAATCGAAGCGTGAGACGGCGCCGATATAGCGCCCGTATCGCTTCCAGATCGGTTCATCGAAGTGATACCGCGCGCGCAGATTCTTTTCCACCTCAGGCGAAAACCTGCGCTCCTTGTCGAACGGCCCGCCCTTGACGGTGTTGAGGAGCGCAAAGGTAACCGTCACGATCACCCACAACACCAACACCAGAGAAATCGCCCGCCGCCCGATGAAAAAAATCATAACCAAGCTCCGCACAAAAGCCTAAGCGCTGATATTCGAAATTGCGATCAAATGAATTTATCGCCGACTCTCATGCAGCAAGAGTAGATACATGCGGATAGGAGCAGCGCCAGCATTTGGAGTGCGGTTGCTTGCTGCCGCTTTAGCTACGCCAATCTTATAGATCATGGAAGCTAAAGAATCCCTTCGAGCCTTCGCTGATGCGCGCGCCGACGGCGGTGGGGCTGTCGAGCCGCTCGATCTTCAAGTCGCGCCGCTGCCCTGCGCGATAGGGCGTGATCACCGTCAGCATCTGCATCTCGGTTTTCTTTTCCTGCGTTCCCGCCTCCACATGCCACTGATTCGGGAAATCCTTTTCCGGTTTCGGATCGTATCCGTCCCATTGCCTGAATTTCAGCGGCGCCGGCGAAAGATAGCTGATCACCGCGCCGGCCTTGGGTTGCTCGATCACAAGTTGCGCCCGCGCTTCGTCCACAACAAACGCTTTCCCCGAGTGCAGCATAAACTGAAACGTCGCCGGCGCCGTCGTAGCCAAATCGTCGCAAATAACAATAATGGGAGCGCCACTGGGAGCGCCACTGGGAGCG
>JAPLSP010000751.1 GCA_026398575.1 Candidatus Sumerlaeota bacterium
TCCGGGCAAATGCTACAATGCCATGATTCACCCGATTACGAAGTTCAAGATTTCAGGCGCGATCTGGTATCAGGGTGAAAGCAACGCTGGCACCGCCTACGCCTATGAGAAACTATTCACCGCCATGATCGGAGCCTGGCGCGCAGCTTGGAATAATGCGTTTCCTTTTTATTTCGTCCAGATCGCACCGTTTGCTTAGGCGGCGTCAATATATTAAGGTAGCATCTCCACTATAGTGTGGTGGGGCGAATGATATAGTTCCAATCGCCGTGAAATGTATTCCGTTTGATGTTCACGCGCTTGAATTCTTCATTGCTCACCTTGCGCGCAGTCGGATATTTGCGCCGATCCAGTCGGCAAACAACCTGGAGCCCTTTGGCGGTCGTGGTACGAGCAATCAGATGGACGATCGTCTCATAATCCAGCAGGGGCTCACCGCGCCAATTCGAGGAGATGAATGAGAACAACCGATGTTCGACTTTGTTCCATTTACTGGTGCCTGGCGGGAAGTGACAGACGGAAATCGACAGGCCCGTTTCATCCGCGAACTTCTGCAACTCTAATTTCCAGAGCCGCAAGCGGGAGCCATTACTGCCGCCGCCGTCGGCCGTGATGAATAACTCCCGCGCCCGGCCATATAATGATCGGCCTTCCTGCTGCCACCAACCCCGAATCGAGGCGACCGCAAATGCCCCCGTGTCATGGTCGGTTCCCACGTTCACAAAACCCGTATTGCGCGCCAAGTCGTAGATGCCATACGGATAGGCGCGAGGAACCTCCGGAGAAGGGAAGTCGTGATCGTTGACCCGAACCGGCCTTTTTGCGGGAAGCCATTGCTGGCCGCTGTTATCATAGTTTCCGAGCAGTTCCTTCTTCTTGGTGTCCACCGAGATAACCGGCATTCCCGCCGCCAACGCTCGCTGGACTTGTTGATTGATATGGCGGAATTGCGCATCGCGGTCGGGATGGTCCTCCCCTTCCTCCAGCTTGCGATTGCTTTGCAGACTGTAGTCTTGATCGCGCAGAATTTGGGCGACTTTCTCATGGCTGACAGGATGCTTCTGCTTCGTTAATTCCAGGGCCAACGTTCGAGTGCTCTTGCAGATCCACCGCAAGGGAGATTCGGGATCGCCGCGTGTTTCCGGTTCGATCAAATATTCCAATGAACTCAGGAGATGGGGATCCGTTACCGTGATTTTCTTGCGACCTGCACCTTGCCGGCGGATACGCCCTGGCAGAGAGGTCCCCTCGGATATCTCACGGATCCCCTTGGCAATGGCTTTGCGCGAAAGCCCACAGGCTTGGCGAACTTGGGAAATCCCTCCGTAGCCCAGTGAGCGAGCTTCGTTGGCAGCCATGAGGCGTCGACTTCGTTCGTCCAGAAGATGCCATACGCGGGTAAACTTGTTCTTCAGCTCGATAGCATCACTAGTCATTCCCACGCAATATAGCATGCTCACACATAGATGCTACCTTTATTAATTGACGCAGCCTTAGCCGTGTGCAGCTCATGCAACAACACCAAGGAGAACTACAATGCCAAAAGTCAAAAACGTAGAGAAGCGTATCTGGGATATCGAAGGCTTCGATGTCACTATCCGGCATTCTGACGGTCGCGACATGCGCAGCGATTTGAGTGGCATTCCGCAGTACGACAGTT
>JAPLSP010000480.1 GCA_026398575.1 Candidatus Sumerlaeota bacterium
GGCGCCAAACTGGACAAATCCTTCCTTTCATTTTCCAGCGACAAAGGTCTTGTGACCCAAAGCAGCTACGCCGCGAGGCGCACCCCGGCAGCTGCGCAATAAGCTTTTCCCCTGGCGTCGCAGCCCCTATCCCGCAAATGATAATTGACCCGCAGGCAGGGCCGGAAGAAAATCACTGCGAATCGTTTTTGCTGCCGGCTGATAGAATCCCCTTTCTGGAACAGAGATTGCCATGCCTTCTTCCCCCAATCCCAACATCCACCCCACCGCTATTATTGATCCATCGGCGCAGATTGATCCGACGACGCAAGTAGGGCCTTATTGCGTCATTCTGGGGCCGGTCGTCATCGGACCGGAAAACGTCATCCTCGCGCATAGCTATATCAGCGGACACGTAGTTATTGGCGCAAAGAACAAGATCGGCCCAAGCCTCTGCATCGGCACGGATCCGCAAAGCATCGGGCATCATGGGGACGACACGGGCGTCACGATCGGCGACGGCAATATTATCCGCGAATTCGCCACGATCCATCGCTCGATCACCTCCGGCCAGCCGACGCGCGTCGGCAATGATAATTTCATTATGTCCTGCGGGCATATCGCGCATGACTGCGTGATCGGCAACCAATGCATCCTGACCCCGGGCGTCTTTATGGGGGGGCATTGCCACATCGGCGACCGCGTCAACCTCTCTTCGCCCATCGGCATTCATCAATTCGTCCGCATCGGACGCCTGGCAATGATCGGCGGTGGCTCGGTGGTCACAATGGACGTTCCGCCATTCATGCTCACTCTGGGGCGCAACACCATACGCGCCTTGAACGTCATCGGGATGCGCCGCGCTGGAATCGGGTCCGAAGCGCGCAAGCAGATCAAACAGGTTTATAAAACCCTTTATCTCGAAAAGCATGTGCTTTCTTATGCTCTCGAATTGATCAAAGAGAACGAGCTCTGTCCCGAAGCGCGCGAGATCGTCGAATTCTGCAAGGTTCCGACCAAGCGCGGCATCATGCCTCATGCGCAACGCAAACGCGAAGCGGAAGACGAACCGGAGGAAGTCGAATAAATAGTTTTCGGTTTTCGGTTTTCGGTTTTCGGTTCTCGGTTCTCGGTTTTCAGTTTTCGGTTTTCGGTTTTCGGTTTTCGGTTTTCGGTTTTCGGTTTTCGGTTTTCGGTTTTCGGTTTTCGGTTTTCGGTTCTCGGTTCTCGGTTCTTCATTTTCAATTTTTCATTTCTCATTTTTCATTTTACATTTGCATTTAATGCCGTGAACCATGCGTTTCGCCTCTGTCGCGCTGCATCGCCCTCTGCGCAAAATCTTCCAGTATCGCATTCCGGAAGAGATGGAATGGCAAGTAGCCGTTGGGGCGCTCGTGGCGGTCACCTTCAGCCACCGGGATACCATCGGATGCGTCACGGCGCTTTCCGGAACGCCGGAGGCCGGACTCGATGAAAAAAAAATCCTTCCGATCCACCGGATCATCAATCCCCGCTACTTTATTCCCGAAGACATCATCCAACTTTGCGAATGGATCGCCGACTACTATTATTGCGGCATCGGCGAAGCGCTCCATTGCGCCTCGATGATCGGCTTTCATGAAGTCACCGCGCGAAAAATCCGCCTCCTTGGTTTGAAGGAACCCGAGCGCTGGCGGGAGCGGCGGCAGGCGGCTTTGGACAATCCGGACGCGCCGCCGGAAGAATGGCAGAAACTGTCCGTCCGCCGCCGGCGCCTGATCGAAGCGATGCTCGACGCCGGCGATGAACCGCTCCCGCGCGCCGATATCCAGGAGCGGTTCCAAATTGGAACCGCCATGATCAACAGCCTGGTGGCGGACAGCATCCTTCAGGAAATAGAGTCAGACGCCGATGCGCCGGAGTCATCTGACGCGTCGGACAGGGTAGGTGCGTCGGACCGGTCAGACGCGTCGGACCGGTCGGACGCCTCGGACGGGGCGGAGGCGCCGCTGACGCTCAATCACTTTCAAGCCACAGCGCTGGACGCGATCAACAATGCGCTCGATCTCCATGAATATAGAGGCTTTCTCCTGTATGGCGTGACTGGTAGCGGCAAGACGGAAGTTTATCTCCAGGCCATTGCCCGCGCGCTGGAACTCGGACGGCAGGCCATCGCCCTGGTACCGGAAATCGCGCTGACGCCGCAGACCGTCGAGCGCTTCCGCCGCCGTTTCGGCGCGCGCGTCGGGGTCTATCATTCGCAGTTGACCATCCCGAAGAAATTCGCGCTCTGGCGCGCGATCGAACGCGGCGAAGTCTCCATCCTCGTCGGCGCGCGCTCGGCGCTGTTCGCGCCGTTTAAAAACCTCGGGCTCATCATCGTGGATGAGGAACACGAAACCAGCTACAAGCAATCCGATCCGGCGCCGCGTTATCACGCGCGCGACGTGGCGATGGTGCGCGGACGCAACCGCAAGGCCGCCGTCATCCTCGGCAGCGCGACGCCCTCGCTCGAATCGTATCACAATTGCGAGCTCGGCAAATACACGCTGCTCAAACTGCCGCATCGCGTCTCGCAGTTGCCAATGGCGGCGACGCGGCTGGTTGACATGCGCGAAGAAGTCGCCCTGCGCCGCAATCCGTCGCTCCTTTCGCAGCCGCTGCGCGACGCCATCGCCGAGCGCCTGAAGAAAAATGAACAGGTCTTGCTCTTCCTCAACCGGCGCGGGTTCTCCTCGTTTCAGATGTGCGTGATCTGCCGCGCCATCCCACAATGCCAGCGCTGCGCCGTTTCGCTAACGTATCACAAGGGGCTGGACAAAATGGTCTGCCACTATTGCGACCGCGCCCTGGCGCCTTATACGAAATGCCCCTCATGCGGTTCGGACCAGATGGAGATGGTCGGGATGGGGACCGAGCGCGTCGAGGAGACGATCCAGGAGGAATTCCCGAACGCGCGCGTGATCCGGCTGGATTTGGACACAACCGGTTCGCGCGGCGCCTTCGAGCTGGCGTGGCGAAAAATCTGCAATCATGAGGCGGACATCATCGTCGGCACGCAGATCATCGCGAAAGGATTGCACATCGAGAACATCACACTGGCCGGCGTGATCTCCGCCGACTATCCGCTCTTTCAGCCCGACTTCCGCGCCGCCGAACGCGCGTTTTCGCTCCTGACGCAGGTGACAGGGCGCGCGGGCCGCGGCGAAAAACCGGGCGAGACCATCATCCAGACGTATCTGCCGCGCCACTACAGCATCCAGCACGCCACGCGCCAGGACTACGAAGGATTTTATCAGCAGGAGATCAAGGCGCGCGCGCTGATGCGCTTCCCGCCACACCAGCGCCTGATCGCGCTGCTGGTTTCGGACCCGGATCACGAGAAAGCGTTCCAGGCGGCGCGGGCGCTGTCAACGGCGCTCAAACAGCGCGCGATGCGCTATCGCGGCGAAGGGATCACGGTCCTGGGCGCAACGCCGGCGCCAATTGCGAAACTGAGAGGGCGATTCCGTTTCCTGACACTGCTGCGCGGCTCGAAGTCCAACCTGCTGCGCGCGGTCCTGGATGCTGCGATGAAAGATTGGCGAGCCACCGCCAAAACCTCCGCCTACGCGCGGGCGACACTGATCATAGACGTTGATCCGGTGGATTTACTGTAGAGAGAGACGATGAAGGAATCGGCATGATTTTTAAATTCAATGTAAAATGTAAAATGAGAAATGAGAAATTGAAAATGAAAAAATCCATCCAGAAGGGGAATTAAATATCCAAGAGCGTATTTCTGTCATCTAATAACCAGCCCTTTGCGATTTTCATTTTCAATTTCTCATTTCTCATTTTACATTTTACATTAAAATAGATCGCTATGCCGCTCCTAATTGCAAAAAGCCAACGTCTAATCTTAGCTTCCGCCTCGCCGCGACGGCGCGAACTCCTGCGACTCGCAGGGATTGAGTGCGACGTAGCGCCGGCGGATATTGATGAGGCGGCATTCGAGACCGGCGATCCTCCGCACGACGCAATGCGCGCGGCGCTGGCCAAGGCTTTGGCCGTGGCGACGCGCCCCGAATACGCCGGACGATTGATCGTCGGCGCGGATACGATGGTCATTCTCGATGGGAAAGTTTTCGGCAAACCCGCCGACCGTGCCGATGCGTTGCGAATGCTTCAGGCGCTCAGCGGCCGCACGCATTCGGTTTTCACGGGGCTGGCGGTTGTATGCGCGGACACAGTAGGCCATTCGCTCCGCGAATGGCCAGTTATTGCCGAAGGTCTTACTTTCCAGAGACAACAACCAGGCCGTTCAGGTCGTTCGCGGAGCGAACGACCTACCGCGCAAACCGCCACTGTGGAGACTCTCGTTACTTTCCGTTCACTCACGCCCGGCGAAATCGCGGCTTACCTCGACACGCCCGAACCCTATGACAAAGCCGGCGCGTATGGCATTCAGGGCGCGGCGGGGCGGTTCATTGAGCGCATCGAAGGCGACTATTATAATGTCGTCGGGCTGCCGCTGGAACGGCTGATCCAGATGCTGGGCGCCTTCATGGATACTTCGGGGTTTAGGGCGCCGAAGGCCCCAGTGGCGCCTTTTGGACAGACACAGACTAACACAGACTGACACAGACTGGCACGGACCAACACGGACGAGGGTGGAGCGAGTTGCCTTGGCGGTAGGTTTTTTGTCTGAGTTTAATTTTCGCCTTTTGTTCGCCTTTTCGCTTGACTTGGCTTCCCCTAATTCGATAGCCTCTTTCCCGCTGCGATGATTGACGATCCGCTGCTTTTGAACTATAGATTTTGGATGATGTATGTTTATTTAGCTCCTTTATTTTCAGTGATTTATATTGATAGATATTTTTCGGAAATTTCCAGATCATCCGCCATGTTCACCCATCTCCACGTCCATAGTCACTTCAGTTTCCTCGACGGCGTAACTGGGGTGGATGAGTTGATCGCGCACGCCTGCCGGCAGCGGATGGCGGCGCTTGCGCTGACCGACGTGAACGGCTTTTATGGCGTGATTCCGTTTTGGAAACGCGCAAAGGAAATGGGTATCAAGCCGATCATCGGCGCCGAGGTGGATGAGCCGGAAGTTGGGGGTCAGGGGTCAGGGGGAGAAGGGCAGGGGTCAGGGGTCAGGGGTCAGGGGTCAGGGGGAGAAGGGGGGCGGGGGGTGTCACTCGGCACTCGGAACGCGGAACTCGGAACCCGGAACTCCACAGAAGGAACCCGGAACGCGGAACGCGGAACTCTCACCGCAGGTGAGCGCGCGGCCCGTGTGGGTTATAGGACCGGCGAGGGAGCGGCGCCGCGCAACATCCCGTCTGCGCCCTCTATCTCCCATGGGTCCCATAAGTCCCATAGGTCCTATGACCCATCCGGCGGCGATGGCGCCGACGGCGGCGCCGCGCTCGCCAGCTCCTCCACGATCCGCCCTCTGAACCGCGCGCGGCGCGCCATTCTGCTGGCGCGGGATCTGGCCGGATACGCCGCCATCTCCGCTCTCCTTACGCGCCGCCAGATCGAACCGGACGCGTTCGATCTGCGCGCCGAACTGGATCGCCTCCTCGAAGCACACGGCGACAATGTCTATGCCCTGACCGACGCGCCGGCGCTGATCGAATCGCTGGGCGCGCGCAAGGGGCTTTATGGCGAACTGATCCTGACGCCCAAGCGCCGCGCCGCCAATCGCCGCCTCTATGAAGCCGCCCGCGAGCGCGACGTCCCGCTCGTCGTCACGAACGACGTCCACTTCGCCGCGCCCGAAGACTATGAAGCGCACCGCATCGCCCGCGCCATCGCCGCGCTGCGCACGACCGATACGCTCGATCCCGAATGGCTTGCCGAGCCGGACAATCACCTGAAATCCGCCTCCGAGATGCTGGCGCTGGTTCGCGGCCTGAAGTCCGCCACGCGCGCCACCGAGGAGATCGCCGACGGCTGCAACCTGGAGTTCACGCTGCGCGACTGGCAGTTCCCGCGCGTCGAACTGCCACCGACTGAAACAGCATATTCCGTCCTCGCGCGGCAGGCCTTCGAGGGGTTGCAGCGGCGCTATCACCCCCTCACGCCCGCCGTCATGGCGCGGCTCGAATACGAACTCAAGATCATCGAGCAGATGGGGTTCTGCGAATACTTCCTCGCCGTGCGCGAGATCGTCGCCGAGGCCGAGCGGCGCGGATCGCCCGTTTTGGGGCGCGGCTCGGCGGCCAATTCCATCGTCTCATACGCCCTCGGCTTCACGCCCGCCGATCCGCTGCGGCTTAACCTTTACTTCGAGCGCTTCCTCAATCCGGCGCGCACCGTTCCGCCCGACATTGATCTGGATTTTTCGTGGCGCGAGCGCGACGGCATCGTCGAATGGATCTTCGAGCATTTCGGCTGGGACCGCGTTGCGCTGATCTCGACGACGATCTGCCTGCGCGCCCGGCAGGCCATCCGCGAAGTAGGCAAGGCGCTGGGGCTGCCCGAAAGCGAGGTCAACGCTTTCACCCGCCCGATCCCCGGCTGGCTCTCCCATGACCGCCCCATCGCCGAGGCGATCCGCGAATATCCCGAGTGCCGCGATCTGCCGGTCCACGAGTCGCCGTGGCGCGAGGTCATTCCCGCCGCCGACCGCCTGATGGGCGCGCCGCGCAACCTCTCGATCCACTGCGGCGGCGTCGTGATCACGCCGCGCCCGATCACCGACTACACCCCGCTCCAGCGTTCCGGCGGCAAAGGCACGATCATCACGCAGATGGACATGCATCCCATCGAGGACCTGGGGCTGGTCAAGATAGACATCCTGAGCAACCGCTCGCTGGGCGTTTATAAAGACGTCCTCGCCGCCATCCGCTGCGCGGCGGCATAATAGAACACGGATGACGCGCGATAGAACACGGATGACGCGGATGCGACGGATTGCCACGGATTTAGTAATGATCCGTGGCAATCCGCCGCATCCGCGTCATCCGTGTTCTATGATAAGTATGCAGCACAGAAACAGCCTTCGGAATCATGAAATAATCTGGCAGGGTTTTTGCGCTGGATATGGCTTATAAGATGGAAAGCTATATGGGAAGGCGCCATTTGAGGATGTAATCGGAAGTTGGAGGCGACAAAAAGGTAATGGTGTTCGTTTTGGGATACTCAAAGACGAGGGAGGCTTGAGACCCATGAAAAGCATTCATCGTACAGCGTGGATGACGGGTTGGCTGCTCCTTGCGCTTGCTCTTTTTTCCATTCCGAAGGCAAACGCGGATTATCTTTGGACGGCGCAAGGCAATGGAACTCTCCGGGTATTCAACCCAGCGAACGGCAAGGTTCTTCATCAGATCAGTCTTCCCTCCCCCAATGGCTCTCCTTATGACTTTTATGAGGCAGTCGCTTTCGGCGATCAGCGCCTTTGGACGTTGCAGGGGAGCGGACGGCTCTGCCAAGTCGAACCGGCAACCGGCAAATTAGTTCAGCAATTTCTCCTGCCCCTGCGCTCGATGCAAAACGGCAATAATCCCGATGAGCCTTATGTGGGACTGGCGTTCGCGAACGGCTTTCTCTGGGTTTTGCAGAGCGATGGTCGCCTGAGCCAGGTAGATCCATCCAGCGGTAAGATCCTCCAGATGTTCCGCCTGCCGGCGCCGGGCTTTGGCGTCAACGATTCCTATACAGGGCTGAGCTTCGGAAGCCAGCGTCTCTGGGCGTCGCAAGGAAACGGCCAGGTATCGGAAGTGAGCCTGTCCGACGGCCGCGCAAACCCAATCCTTCGATTGCGCAATCCCGGTCCGCTTGTGGGGGACAAGTATCAAGACGCGGCTTATGGAGAATTCTGTTTCTGGTTTTTACAGGGCAAGGGCGCCTTGTGCAAATCGGCCTTTCCGGATGCCGCCGTGCTTTTCAGGTGGCAACTCCCTGAGCCTGCGATATTCCCGGACGATCTTTATAAGGGTGTGGTTTATGTGGATACCACGCCTCCGACCGGCGGCATCCGCATCAACTGCGGCGCCGAATTCACAAACTGCCAGACCGTGCGATTGGATTTGCCGGCACAGGATAATAGTGGTTCCGTGGTCTTGATGCAGCTCGCCAACGACGGCGAGGAATTTGGCGCCTGGGAACCTTACGTAAACACAAAGCTGTGGGCGCTGACTCCGGAGGACGGCCTGAAGACGGTATTCGTCCGGTATCGGGATGAATCCGGCAATGAATCGTGCGCGTATGCGGCAAGCATCTATCTTGATACCGTGCCGCCCTTCGGGGATTTTCGCATCAATGGCGGGGCGGCAGTGACAAGCAATCCCACCGCCTGGCTGGAAATCTGCGCCCGCGATGACGCCAGCGGCGTGTCGGAGATGCAATTCAGCATGAACGGCGGATGTTGGGGAGATTGGATGCCTTATGCCCAGCGTGTCTATTGGGATATGCCAACCACCAATGGTCTGTGGGCATTATACATCCGCTTCAGAGACCGGGCGGGCAATGAATCATGCGCCGCCGCGCATGAAATTCTGCTCGATCTGACGCCTCCCACCGGATCCATCGTTACCAACTGCGTCAAGGGAAAGACGGAAGATCCGATTGTATCAGTCTCCCTCACGGCTTATGACGGCGAGAGCGGGGTAGCGGGAATGCGGTTGAGCGATGGCAGTAGATGCACAGGTTGGGCGCCTTTTACGCCGAGTGTTCCGTGGGCTTTGTCCCCTGGATATGGCGGAAAGACGATATCCGTACAGTTCATTGACAACGCCGGCAACGTCTCG
>JAPLSP010000453.1 GCA_026398575.1 Candidatus Sumerlaeota bacterium
GCGTGTGCCATCCTCGCCCGCAAGTCTGAGAGATAGAATGGCACACGCCGGCAGAGATGCCGGCGCTCCCAGTCAAAAATCGTGCTTGACGGCGGGAGGCGGATCGCTACACTTGGCCTCCTTTGACGCGCTGCAAGCTAAATTTGGTTGGCAGACTATGAAACGCCTGGCGAAACGTTCCACTTCAAAAAGCAATGCTGTAAAGACGCCAAAGGCCAAAGCCGAGGCAGCGCCAAAGGCCAAAGCTGAAACGGCGCCCAAGGCTAAAACTGAAGCGGCGTCGAAGATCATAGATAAAGCGGTGGCGCGGCGGATACGCTTCAACCGGATGCTGGACATCTACGGCGCGCTGCTGACGGAACGCCAGAGGCGTCTGGCGGCGATGCATTTCGGCGAAGACCTTTCCTTCAACGAAATCGCAAGCGAGGAGCGGATCACACGCCAGGCGGCTTATGGCGCAATCCGCCAGGCCACTCAGACGCTGGAGAAATTCGAGAAACATTTAAGATTGCTGAAATCCCGCTAGTCGCATCACCATTTACCATTCACCATTCACGATCCACGATTCACTATTCACCATTCACTATCCACCATCCACGATTCACCATCCACGATAACCCAATATGTTTGATTCCTTAGGCGACAGATTAGACTCGATCTTCAAGAAATTGCGCGGCACGGGCAAGATCAGCGAAGAGAACATCAAGGACGCGGTGCGCCAGACGCGCCTCGCGCTGCTTGAGGCCGACGTCAATTTCAAGGTCGTCAAAGACTTCACGCAACACGTCACCGAAAAGGCGCTCGGCGCCGAGGTGCTCGCCCGCGTCAGCCCCAGCGAGATGTTCATCAAAATCGTGCACGACGAGCTGGTGGAGATGCTCGGCGGAGAGCCGGCCACGTTTGCGCTGCCGCCGGACAAAATAAACACGATTGTCCTGCTGGGCTTGCAGGGATCGGGCAAGACGACGTTCGCCGGCAAACTGGCGTTTCGCTTCCTCAAGGAGAATTTGAAACCGCTGCTGGTGGCGTGCGACATCTACCGTCCCGCCGCCGTCGAGCAGCTCCAAGTCGTCGGGCAGGCCGTCAACGCGCCTGTTTTCGAGATGGGGACGGAACACCCCGTAACGCAAATCGCCGCGGCCGCGATGGACAAGGCGGTGGCCGAGGGCCATAACGTCGTCATCTTCGACACGGCGGGCCGCCTTCATATTGACGAAATCAAGATGGACGAGTTGCAGGACCTGAAGAACCTCGTGCATCCGGACTTCACCTTCCTCGTGGCCGACGCGACCACGGGCCAGGACGCGGTCAACAGCACCGAGGCCTTCGCGACGCAAGTCGGCATTGACGGCGTATGCCTTACGAAGATGGACGGCGACGCGCGCGGCGGCGCGGCGCTTTCGATCAAGAAAGTCGCGGCCAAGCCCATCGTCTTCATCGGCGTCGGCGAAAAAGCCGAGAACCTCGAGTTCTTCTATCCCGACCGCATGGCCGGACGCATCCTGGGCATGGGCGACGTCGTGTCGCTGGTGGAAAAAGCCGCCGAGGTCGTGGACGCCAAGCAGGCCGAGGAGATGCAGAAGAAAATCCGCAGCGAGACCTTCTCGTTCCAGGATTTTCTCAACCACATAAAAATGGTCAAGCGCATGGGATCGTTCCGCGACTTGATCGGCATGATCCCGGGCCTGGGCAAGTTGATGAAGGACAACGAGGAGGCGTTCGACGAAAAGCAGTTCGCGCGCTTCGAGGCGATGATCCATTCGATGACGCCCCAGGAGCGCGAACACCCCGATATTCTGAACGGCTCGCGGCGCCTGCGCATCGCGAACGGCTCGCACAACGAGGTCAGCGACGTCAACACGATGATCCGGGAATTCGAGGAAGCCCGCAAGATGATGAAGATGATGATGGCAGGCGGCGGGCGCGGTCTGAAGAGCATGTTTGGCATGGGCGGCGGCGGCGGCGGAGAAGACGCGGCGGCGGCCGCGCGCGCGGGCGGTGGCGGACGCAATCCCGCGGGCAAACAAGGCTCGAACTATACGCCGCCGAAGAAAAAGAAACACAAGCCGCGGCATGGAAAGCATAAATAGACAGATAATGTAAAATGTAAAATGTAAAATGAGA
>JAPLSP010000188.1 GCA_026398575.1 Candidatus Sumerlaeota bacterium
GTGGCGCTCCCAGTGGCGCTCCCAGTGGCGCTCCCAGTGGCGTTCTTGGGGCTTGAGTGGCCGGGGAGCTTTTGCCAGACTGCTTGCGAAGCGCGCCTGATTTAGACGCGAAGGGATAAATACGATGCTGCATGCAAAGCCCGATACAGATGCGCGATCGCGAGCCGCTGCCTGCCAGCCGATGGCGCTTCTTGGCCTGATCGTCGCTGCAGCAGCAATCGCGTTTCCTGCTTGCGACTCAAAGAAAGACCGAATCCGCATCGGATTCCTGGTGAAGATGCCGGACGAGTTATGGTTCCAGAACGAATGGCGATTCGCGCAGAAGGCCGCGGACCAATATGGCTTCGATCTGATCAAGATCGGAATTCCAGACGGCGAAAAAACGATGAACGCGATTGACAACCTCGCCTCCAAGGGCGCGCAGGGCTTTGTGATCTGCGCCCCTGATGTCAAATTGGGTCCGGCGATCATGGCCAAAGCGCTAGGCTATAAGATGAAAGTCTTCGCGGTGGATGACCAGTTCAAAGACGCCGACGGACAGTTCATGAAAGTTCCCTACATGGGGCTGTCGGCGCGCGACATCGGGCGGATGGTGGGGCGCGAGCTCTACCAGGAATTTCAATACCGAACCTGGTGGGCCCCGGATACAGCGGCCTGCGCGATCACCTATGACGAACTGGACACGGTCCGCGAGCGCACCGACGGCGCGACCGAGGCGCTGGCGGCCTGCGGCTTCCCGAAGGATCGCATCTTTCGCGCGCCGGAAAAGGCGACGAATCTGGACGGCGCATTCGATGCCGCCAGTATCCTGCTGACCCAGCACGCGGACGTGACGCATTGGCTCGTTTTTTCGATCAATGACGAAGGCGTGCTCGGGGCGGTTCGCGCCATGGAAGGGCGGGGGTTCGGCCCCGATACCATCATCGGCATCGGCATTGGAGCGGGAACGGGCATCGAAGAGCTGAAGCGCAAAAAGGTCACCGGATTTTTCGGCACGGTTCTCATCAGTCCGCTCCAGCACGGCTATGATACCGCTCGAATGATGCGCGACTGGATCGTGAAAGGCGCCGAGCCGCCGATGGATACGCGCACGCAAGGCGTTCTGGCCACGCGCGAAAATTATAAGAAAGTGATTGCGGATTTGGGATTGGAAGAAACGCAAAAGTGAAGATCAATATCCAATAACCAATGTCCAATGTCCAACAGGGAATGTCCAACTTCCAAATGAGTAAAACCAATTCCCAAAGAGGGATAATCAAGGGACTGCAAGACATTTGAGAAATTCATCAAGGGCGCTGTATGTCGCAAGACTCTTATTATCTGGAATTCGACCATATTTCCAAAACCTTTCCGGGCGTCAAGGCGTTGGACGACGTTTCATTCGGGGTGGCTGAAGGCAGCTGCCATGCCCTGATCGGGGAAAACGGCGCGGGCAAATCCACGCTCTTGAAAATCCTGAGCGGCGCCTATACGCCCACGAAAGGCCTGCTGCGCCTGGGCGGCCAGTCCCACGTCTTCCACTCGACGGCCGAAGCCCTGGCCGCCAGGGTCGCGGTGATCTATCAAGAGCTGCATCTGGTCCCGGAAATGACGGTGGCCGAGAATTTGTTCCTCGGCCATATTCCCGCGCGCCACGGAATTATCAACCGCGCCGAATTGCGCGCTGGGGCGCGGCGGCAATTGGAAACACTGGGCGAAAACATATCGCCCGATATGAAGCTGGGCCGCCTGCCCATCGCGCAACGCCAGATGGTCGAGATCGCCAAGGCGCTGACACGCGGCGCCAAAGTGATCGCCTTCGACGAGCCAACCAGCAGTCTATCGGACCGCGAAATTCAGAAACTCTTCGCCATCATCCGCGAATTGAAGAACAAGGGGCATGTGATCCTCTATGTCTCGCACCGCCTGCAGGAGATCTTCGAGATTTGCGATTCGGTGACGGTCTTTCGCGACGGGCGGCGTGTGGAGACCTTCGGGGACATGAGCGCCGTGACGCACGATATCCTCGTCAATCGCATGGTGGGGCGCGACATTCATAACATCTACGGTTACGAGCCGCGTTCGCACGGCGAAACGGCGCTCGAGGCCGATGCGATCATGGGTCCGGGGCTGAAAGAGCCTGCTTCGTTTTCCGTGGCGCGGGGAGAAATCCTGGGCTTCTTCGGGCTGGTGGGAGCGGGCCGCAGCGAATTGATGAACCTGATCTACGGCGCTGTGCCGAAGACGGGCGGTTTGCTGAAAATCGAAGGAAAGCCGGAGCGCATCGCCTGTCCGCGCGACGCCATTCGCGCCGGAATCATGCTATGCCCCGAAGATCGCAAGAAAGACGGCATCATTCCGATCCGCTCCGTGCTCGAGAATCTGAATATCAGCTCGCGGCGCAACCATGCGTATGGCGGCTTTTGGATCAATGAGCCTTGGGAGCGGCGCAATGCCAAAGAAAAAATCGCCCAACTGGCAATCCGGACGCCTTCCTTCAACCAGCTGATCATGAACCTGTCGGGCGGCAACCAGCAGAAGGTGATTCTGGCGCGCTGGCTTTCGGAGAGCATCGGGACGATTTTGCTCGACGAGCCAACGCGCGGCATTGACGTCGGCGCCAAGAGTGAAATATACGCCATCATGTATGAACTGGCGCGGCAGGGCATCGCCGTGATCATGGTATCGAGCGACCTGCCCGAAGTGCTGGGCGTATCGGACCGGATCGCGGTGATGCGCGGCGGAAGGATATCGGCGATCCTCTCGCGCGAGGAAACGACGCAGGAGCAAGTCCTGAAACTGGCGCTGCCGGCTGCGACAGAAATGATTGCCGATGCGGCCAATGAAATAGCGGCATGAAGGCCGTGAATGTAAAATGTAAAATGAGAAATTGAAAATGAGAAATGAAATGAGGAATGAACATGATATCTCCGTTCTCAGCCCATCGCATCAAAACCTGCCTTAGCAAATCCTGGAATATGGGCGTTCGCAAAACCTGCTTTAGCAGGTTCCTTCTTGCCCCCGGCTTTAGCCGGTGGGTTGGGAGATCATTCAATACATGGAGCGCGCTTCAGCGCGGCTTCTCGAAATGCTTCAGCAATAAGGCTGACAGAGATTTTCCGGCTGAAGCCATTTCGAGAAGCCCGGCTAAAGCCGGCTCGGCAGGTTACAATAATCTGCTCACCCACCGGCTAAAGCCGGGGGCAAGGAGGAGCCTGCTAAAGCAGGCTAAAAAAGCCGCTATCTCAAATCTGCATGTGAAGGTGATTGTTTCTTCTCTTCGCGAACTGGATTTTGCTTTGGCATGCATGATTTTGCTTCTGTGTTTTGCTTTTTCTGCTTCAGCTGCGGAATCCGCCGCTCCACTGGCGCTGGCGGATTTCTCCAAAAACTTTGATATCAGCTCCATAAAGACGGTTGACGGGAAGGTCGCTTTATCCGGCGAGGGCGCCGAGCGGCGGTTGCGCGTTGAATTAGGCCACGCGAACGAATGGCCGGGAATCACGATCAAAGCGCCCTCTGGAAAATGGGACCTGTCGCATTATCAAACCGTATCCTTCGAAGCGAAAAATCCGGGCGCCACTCCCGTAACCATCTGCCTTCGCGTGGACAATCCCGGCGCCGACGGCACAAAAAATTGTGTGACCGCGTCAGCCCAAATCAAACCGAATTCCAAGGCAACGGTCATGGCGCGGCTCTGTCTAACGCCCTGGGTCTTCGACAAGCCGCTGACCCTGATCGGCATGAGAGGGACGCCGGGGGTAACTGGTACGCTGGATACCGCCAATATCACGCAACTGCTTGTCTTCGTCACCCGTCCCCAGGAAGATTATCAATTCGAAATCGGCGCCATAACCGCTTCCGGACAAGTTGAGTACCTGAAATCCGAGGGCTTTCTGCCGTTCATAGACGAGATGGGCCAATACATTCATCGCGATTGGCCGGGCAAGGCGCATTCCGTGAATGAATTGAGCGAACGCGCCAAAGCTGAAGACAAAGAGCTGAATACGCTGCCGGCGCCAAAGGATCGCGACCAGTACGGCGGATGGAGCGCCGGACCGAAATTGCAGGCCACCGGCTTTTTCCGCCCGGAAAAGCGCGACGGCAAATGGTGGCTCGTGGACCCCGAAGGGCGCCTTTTCTGGTCGCATGGGATTGACTGCGTTGGGTTCCACAGCGTCACGCCCATCTCCGATCGCGAAAATTATTTCAAGGGCCTTCCGGCGGAGGGTTCTGCGCTGGCGCGCTTTTATGGAAAAGGCGCCTGGGCGCCGCACGGATACTACAAGGATCACTCGCCCTACCGGCAATTTAACTTTGTCGGCGCCAACATCGCGCGCAAGTACGGCGATGGCGCCGAGGACAAATTCAGCGATGTCACTCATCGCCGCTTCCACAGCTGGGGTCTCAACACCATCGCCAACTGGTCGGAGTCGAAAATCTATCTCAAGCGCAAAACGCCCTACACGGCCACGCTCGGCAGCAACGCGCCTTCGATCGAAGGCAGTTCCGGCTATTGGGGCAAATTCCCCGATCCATTCGATCCGGCGTTCCGCAAGGGGATTCGCAACCGCATCGCGCAGGAAAAAGGCAGATCGGCGGGCGATCCCTGGTGTCTGGGATATTTCGTGGATAACGAGATGAGCTGGGGAACCGACGGCCTGTCGCTGGCGCTGGCGGCGCTGAGTTCGCCCGCCGAGCAAGCCGCCAAGAAGGCCTTCATCGCGGACCTGAAGACGAAATATGAAACCATCGAAAAGCTGAACGCAGCCTGGAAAGCTTCGCACGCCTCCTGGGACGCGCTGGCGCAGTCAAGAGAAGCGCCGGACAAAGCCAGGGCGAAAGAGGACCTGCATGGTTTTTATTCGCGCCTGGCCGAAATGTATTTCAAGACGAATGCCGAGGAATTGAAGGCCGGCGCGCCCAATCAGCTTTACCTGGGCTGCCGTTTCGCGTGGAACAACGATTGGGCCACGAGCGCGGCGGCCAAGTATTGCGACGTCATCAGCTTCAACAAGTATGATTACAGCGTTGAAAGCGTGCGGTTGCCCGGCGGCGTGGACAAGCCGGTGGTGATTGGTGAATTTCATTTCGGCGCGCTCGACCGCGGAATGTTCCATACAGGATTGAAGTCGGCGAAAGATCAGGATGAACGCGCGCAGTGCTACGAGAATTATGTGCGCGGCGCGCTACGCAATCCGCTCATCGTCGGGACACATTGGTTCCAGTATCAGGATCAGGCCACCACCGGGCGTCCGGACGGAGAAAACTATCAGATTGGATTTGTGGATATCTGCGACACGCCATACCCCGAGATCGTCGCCGCCAGCCGGCGCGTGGGAAGCGAGATGTATGAGGTTCGAAGCAAGGGACAATAGCGACGGGCGGTATCTGTGGCTGCCGCTGGAGTTTGAGAATGGCAAACTCGTCCTGCGATGGCAGGATGAATGGAATCTGAGCTGGTTCGACACTCATAAATCCAACTGGTATCCGGAGCGAATATAATGAGCGAAGCGCCAACGGCGAACTCCCAATCCCGAATCCAATTCAGCGCCATCTGGGACAAGACGGGCATGCTGGTGGTGTTGCTGATTCTTTTCATTCTCTGCAGCTGCACGGTTTCCAATTTCCTGAGCTTCGGCAACATGGTCAATATCGGCCTGGCCGTCTCCACTATCGGCATCATTTCCTGCACGATGCTGTTTTGCCTGGCCTCGGGAGATTTCGACCTCTCCATCGGCTCGGTGGTGGCGTGTTCGGGCGTGGTGGCGGCGGCGGTTATGAACAAAGTCGCCGGCTCATCCGGGCCGTTGGCGGGCATCATCGCCGGCATTTTCGCCGGACTGGCCATGGGCGCGCTGGTGGGGCTGGTCAACGGCCTCGTGATCGCCAAGCTCAAGATCAACGCGCTGATCACGACGCTGGCCACCATGATGATCGTGCGCGGACTGGCCTTTATTTTCGCCGATGGCAAATCCGTGGGCGTGAAAGTGGAATCGTTTTCGATCATTGGAAACAGCACGACAAAAATCAACTTCACATGGCTTGCATCGCTCTTCCGCACGGTGAGCGAAAGCGAAAAAGTGGTGTTGACGATTCCGTCGCCCGTTTATGTCACCGTGATCTGTTTCATCGTCTTCGGTTTCCTGCTGCGCAGCACGATCTTCGGGCGCAATACGCTGGCCGTTGGCGGCAACAAGGAAGCGGCGCGGCTGGCGGGCATCGCCGTGGATCGCCTGAAGATCATCATCTTCCTGTTGCAGGGGATCATGTCAGCCGTGGCCGGAATCATCCTGGCTTCGCGCATGAGCCTGGGCGATCCCAAGGTTGCGCAGGGGCTGGAGTTGCAGGTAATCTCGGCGTGCGTCCTGGGCGGCGTCTCGCTCACGGGCGGCGTCGGCTCGATGTTGTTTGTCATTTCCGGCGTGCTGATCATGGGCATGGTGGAAAACGCGATGAATCTTCTCAACATGGATCCGTTCTATCAATATCTGGTGCGCGGTATGATCCTGCTTGCCGCAGTCATCTTCGACCGATTCAAGCAAACGCGAACCACGTGATACTTATAATGCAAAATGCAAAATGAGAAATGAGAAATGTAAAATGATTTTTGACCCCGTTGAGCATCCACATCGCCGCCACAACCCGTTGACGGGCGAATGGGTCTTGGTTTCGCCGCATCGCACCAAACGGCCCTGGCAGGGAAAGGAAGAAGCGCGCTCGCCCGAGCATCGCCCTTCCTACGAACCGAAATGCTATCTGTGTCCCGGCAATGAGCGTTCCGGAGGCGCGCGCAATCCCGACTATAAGGGCGTTTACGTTTTTGAAAACGATTTCGCCGCTCTCTTGCCCGGCGCGCCGGAAAGCGGTTTCGAGAGCAGTCCGCTCTTCCAGTGCGAAGGAGTCCGGGGCGTGTGCCGCGTGGTCTGTTTTTCGCCGCGGCACGATCTGACGCTGCCGCTGATGCCGCCGGCCGAAGTGCGCGCCGTCGTTGACTTCTGGGCTGCGCAAACCGGTGAACTGCTGCAAACCTATCGCTGGGCGCAGGTCTTCGAGAACAAGGGCGACATCATGGGATGCTCGAATCCGCATCCGCACGGGCAGATTTGGGCGGGCAGCTCCCTGCCCAACGAGCCGGCAAAAGAAGACGCCCATCAACGCGCCTATAGCGAATCGCGCGGGGCGATACTGTTGATGGATTATATTCAGGAAGAAGCCGGCCGCCGCGAGCGGATCGTGGTTGAAAATGAGGAATGGCTGGCCGTGGTTCCTTATTGGGCGATCTGGCCATTCGAGACGATGCTCCTGCCGCGCCGGCATGTGGCGAGGCTTCCGGAATTGAATGACCGCCAGCGCGACGCGCTTGCTGAGATCATGATTCGTCTTCTCACGAAGTACGATAATTTATTCAAAGTCTCATTTCCGTATTCCATGGGCTGGCATGGCGCGCCCGCCGCGACGCGTGCGAATGAAGAATCATACTGGCAGATGCACGCCCACTTTTATCCGCCGCTGTTGCGCTCGGCGACAGTCAAGAAATTTCTGGTGGGATACGAGATGCTTTCGGAAGTTCAGCGCGATCTGACACCCGAGCAGGCCGCAGCCCGATTGCGCGAATTGCCCGAAAAGCATTATAGCATGACATGACTTGCAGGATAGAATGCCTGGCAAAAAGGATTTGATGGAAGATACTTAATCAGGATTCCCAGTTTAGATATGATGGATTTTAAGGAGGTATCTATTAGCGTTAATTAGCGGCTATTAGCGGTTCTCACCGGTTCCTCATTGCCGCTGCAATTGCTGATTGATAATACTCACAATGGTCGCCTCCAAAGAAAAACTGCCTGCAAGCAACCCCTAATAAACGCTAATGGCCGCTAAAAAATACTACAATACTATTAATGTTTGAAAGTGAGAACAAAGTTTTAACCCTACGTGTATAAGAAGCTGTTCAATATATATTTTATCCAAGGCTCAATACATGCTACAAGAAATCATGAAAGCCTACGAAACGCAATTCCAGGTATGGCCCTCGCTGGTGGTTCGCGCGCCGGGACGAGTCAATCTGATCGGCGAACATACCGACTATAACGACGGATTTGTTTTACCCATGGCCATTGACCGCGCCATCTGGATCGCGTTGAGGCCGCGTCGCGATCGCAAAGTGCGGATCTATTCCGTCCACTTCAACGAGACGCAAACCTTCGACCTCGATGATCTGCAAAAGGGCGATCATGACTGGGTCGAATACGTCAAAGGCGTGGCTTGGGCGCTCCAGAACATGGGCCATGCTTTGAAAGGCTGGGATGGCGCGGTCACGGGCAATGTGCCGCTCGGCGCCGGGCTTTCATCTTCGGCGGCAATCGAAATGGCCGTCGCGCGCGCCTTTGCCGCCTCCTCCAAGTTCAGACTGAGCAAGAAAGATATGGCGCTGCGCGGACAACTCGCCGAAAACAAATGGGTCGGCGTCAACTGCGGCATCATGGATCAGATGGTCTCGGCCTGCGGCGAAGAAGGACGCGCCCTCTTGATTGACTGCCGTTCGCTCGAATTGACGCATGCGCCGCTGCCGGGCGGAACGGTCGTCGTCATCCTCGACACCGCCACGCGGCGCGGCCTCGAAGGATCGGCCTATAATGAACGCCGCCGGCAATGCGAGGAAGGGGCGAATCTGTTTGGCGTCACATGCCTGCGCGACGTCAGCGTCGAGCAATTCGAGGAGCGCGCCTTCGAGATGAGCGACGTGGCGCGCCGCCGCTGCCGGCACGTAATTACGGAAAACGCGCGCACCCTGGAGGCCGTCAAGGCGATGCAAGCGGGCGACGCGCGCGCCTTCGGCCAGCTGATGAACCAGAGCCACACGAGCCTGCGTAACGACTTCGAGGTTTCGTGTCCGCAGCTGGACATCATGGCCGACATCGCGCAAAAAACGCCGGGCTGTTTTGGCGCGCGCATGACGGGCGCGGGTTTCGGCGGCTGCGCCGTGGCGCTCGTGGACAAGGCCCAGGTCGAGGCGTTCGTCAAAACCGTTCACGCGCGCTATCAGCAGGCGACGAACCTGGAACCCCATCTTTACGTCTGCCAACCCACCGCCGGCGCGCAGGTGGTTTATGCAAACGGCTGTTGAACGATAGTTGCAGCGCAATCCTGCGAAATAATGGAGTCTTGCCATGCGTATCAATAATCTGGAGATTTATGGTTTCCGATGTTTTGAAAATCATGAGTTCCAATTCCATCCTCACTTCAATCTGATCGTCGGTGATAATGGATTCGGTAAAACAGCTCTTTTAGAAGCGTTGTCTGTGGCAATGGGAATATGGCCGTTGGCGCTCGCGCGTCCTGCCAGTGAATGTCGCGCCATTAACCCAGGAGATGTAAGACTTCGAACACAACAGGAAGGAGATAGGCTTGTATTTAAGCGCGTGACCGATTGTGTGATCTCAGCACACGGAATCATCGGGGATTTCTCTGGACTAGATTGGAAACGCAAGTGGTTTTTCAAGTGGGGTTTTGATGGTCGTACCAGCAATGCATCTGCAAAACTCGCGATCGAAAAAATTTGTGATATTATCAAATCGGCAAGCGCCGGAGCGGAGACAGTATTGCCTTTGGTTGCTTATTACAGCGCCGGAAGGGCATGGCTTCCCGCGCGCGAGCGTGTAGCCAAACTCAAGCCGGATATGTCTAAGAAAACGCCTCTCGACGCGTATTATTATTGCCTTGATGGGCGCATCCGGCTATCGGCGATCAACGAGTGGTTTATGTGGGAAAAGCTAGCTGCCAACGGGCTGGGAAAAGAACGGGCAGGATATCGCGCGGTCTTGGAAGCCGTTTTGAAATGCCTTCCTGGAAGTCAAAACTTGAGCTTCGATAGCGATAGGAAGGAAATCATCATTCACTTTGCAACTCACCAGATTCCATTCTATTGTCTCAGCGACGGCCAGCGATGTATGATGAGCCTTGTCGCGGATATGGCCATCAAAGCAGTTACGCTGAATCCGCACCTGGGAGAGCAAGCTGCTTTGGAAACGCCCGGCATCGCGCTGATTGATGAGCTGGAACTGCATATCCATCCAACCTGGCAGCGGAATATTGTCAAGCAATTGAAGGATGCATTTCCCATGGTTCAGTTTTTCGGCACGACACACTCGCCCCAGATTATTGGCGAAACGCCCGCTGATGAGATATTGCGGCTCAACCAGCTCGGACATCCGATCAAAGAAAAACAAAGCTATGGTATGGATTCCAATTGGATTTTGGAAAATATGCAGGATGCCCAAAAACAAGACCCAGAAATTAAAACTCGGATTTCTAGGATATTTGAGCTGATCACCAGAGGCGATTTGCAGACTGCCGAAGTAGAAAACACAACCCTGAAGAAAGAAATTGGAGACACAGAAGATACACAGCGCGCGGACGCTGTTATCCAACGTATTCGGATCTTGGGAAAATGAAGTATATCAAAAAATCATTACCGCCTTCATGCCTGAGTGAGTGGATTGAGCGCCAAACTCCAACAGGCGTAAATTTGAGATATGATTGTTTCCCTGAGACAGCCTCTTTGAAGCAGGCCTTGTCGGATGAGCAGTATGGCCTATGCGGTTACACCGGCCTTTTGCTCACTCCGGACAATAGCTGCATTGAGCATATCAAGCCTCAACGAATATGCCGGCAGGAAGTAGAGCAAAGAGGATATCGCTTCGGGGCCATCGCAGGGGATGATTTAAGTTATAATAACATGATTGCGGCCTATAAGCAGGATGGCGCGCAACCTTTTGGCGCTGCCGCCAAGGGGGGATGGTATGTGGAGGATAAGTTCGTTTCTCCGCTTGATCCATCATGCGAAAGCAGGTTTATTTATGCAAGTAATGGCGAGGTTTTCCCAAGAGAAAATGCCGATGCCGCCGCCGTTACTACGATCAATGCTGTGCTTAGGCTCAATCATAACGCCTTGGTGCAAAGACGAAAAGCGGTATTGGATATTTTTTTGTTGGATGGTTCGCTTTCCTTGGATGATTTGCGAAAAATATCAGAGGCCATGAACAAGCCGGTCAAAGGGCGTCTTAACGAGATGGCCTTTGTTATTTGTTTTGCCATCCAAAACCATATCAGAATTGTGGAGACAAATAGCCAATGAGCGTTCTTGTTACAGGCGGCGCGGGATATATTGGCAGCGCGATGGTGGAATTGTTGCGCGCGAAGGGGCAGGGCGTGGTGGTGCTGGATAATCTTTCGTCGGGGCATCGCGCCGCGGTGGCCGCGCAGGTGCCGTTTTATCAGGGCGACTTGAGCGATACGGAACTGCTGCGGCGCATCATCCGCGAACACAAGGTCGCCGAGGTCATTCACTTCGCCGCCTTTATCGTTGTGCCCGAGTCCGTGACGCATCCGGACATGTACTTCCAGAACAACACCGTCAACGCGATGAAGGTGCTCGACGTCATGCGCGCGGAGGGCGTCGGGAAATTTATCTTCTCCTCGACGGCCGCCGTTTATGGCGAGCCGCAGTACAACCCGATTGACGAAGGCCATGGCGCCAATCCGACGAACCCCTACGGCCACTCCAAGCGCTTCATCGAAATCATCCTCGACAGTTACGACCGCGCCTACGGGCTCAAATACGTGGCGTTGCGCTACTTCAACGCCTCGGGCGGCGCCCCCGAGCGCGGCGAGGACCACAAACCCGAATCGCACCTGATCCCGCTTGTCCTGCAGGTCCCGCTCGGCCAGCGCGAGGCGGTGATGATCTATGGCGACGACTTCCCGACGCGCGACGGCACGTGCGTGCGCGATTACATCCACATCGCGGACCTGACGATGGCGCATCTGCTGGCGCTCGACTACCTGCGAAAAGGCGGCGCAAGCCAGATTCTCAATCTCGGCAACGGCGCCGGATACACCGTCAAAGAGGTGATCGAGACCGCCCGCCGCGTCACGGGGCATCCGATTCCCGCGCGCATCGGCCCGCGGCGTCCGGGCGATTCCTCGACCCTCGTGGCATCGTCCGAACGCGCCCGCACGGTCCTCGGCTGGACCCCGGCCAAGCCCGATCTTGAAACCATCATCGCCTCGGCGTGGCAATGGCATAAGACACATCCCAAAGGATATGGGGATAGAGCCTGAGGAGCGATATAAGTTTTCTTCAAGTGATAATATTCGAAAACATGATGAAATAACTTCATGGCAAATATTCATGTAAGGTAAAGAGGAATCATGCGGATAGGAGCGGCGCCAGCTCTTGGAGTAAGGTGGCTTGCCGCCTTCTTTTTGGCGTTTCAATGGCCTTGGCGCAAAAAAGAAGGCGGCAAGCCGCCTTACTCCAAAAGCTGGCGCCAGCTTTAATTGCATTACGAGAAAAAGCGCCGGCGTTGGCGGCGATGCGGCGCCAATCTGAGGCAAGAGGAAACAGGCCATGTTTGATTTCGCCGAGATATTGGAGGACGCCACCGTCAAGCGGGGCAGCGTGGCGCTGTGGCGCATTGAACAGAGCCATACCGTCTTCAAGACGTCGCGACGGCGCGTCATTCACGTGGACCCGTTCCTCTCGCGCGTCGTCAAGCCGGAGAATCATGTCTATCCCGAGCCGCTGATAATGCCCGAAGCGGCTTACGCGGATTTTGTTTTCCTCACGCATGATCATCGCGATCATACCGATGTCCATACCGTCGGGCCGATGGCGCGGACAAACCCGAAGTGCGTTTTTATCGGGACGGAAGAAAACTGCGCGCGCTGCCAGACGGAAGCGGGCATCGCGCCCGAACGCCTGATCGCGATGCGCGAAGGAGACGAACGGGCGTTCGACGGTTTCAGCGTTCGCGCCGTCTATGCGCGCGATACGCGCGATGAATCCTCGCCCCCCTCCACCGCCACGGCGCATCTCGGATATGTGTTCGATTTCGAAGGCGCGCGCGTCTATCACGTGGGCGATACGCGCAAGGCGCCGGAGGAATACGCAGACCGGCTGGCGGCGATCCGGGGGCTGCGCCCGGATGCGATCGTCGTTGCGATCAACGAGGGCTACAGCAATCCCGGCCCGGCGGGCGCCGCGTGGTTTTGCGAGGCCGCGCAGCCGCGCCTCATCATTCCCTGCCACTACGACTGCTTCAAACACAATACGATGGACCCGCGCAAATTCATTGAGGCTTTGCCCGAAGATTTGCGCTCGCGGGTACATGTTTTGGCGCGGGGTGAGGGATTGATTGTGGAGAGAAGCAAGTAAGAACATAGAACACGGATGACGCGGATGTCACGGATTTGTACGGATTGCTTTAATCCGTGCAAACCCGTAACATCCGCGTCATCCGTGTTCTATAAAATCGCCGATCTTCCTGCTTTCACTAAATCAATTTCCGGAATTTTTCGAGCGCTTCGGCCCAGCGCGCAGTGTCTTTGGGCTCGTATGTTTCAACTTCAAACGAGGCGCGGACGATGGCGCGGGCTTCGGCCAGCGACTTGATCTCGCGGTCGGCAATGGCCTGCACAAGGATATTGCCCGCCGCTGTGGCCTCGACCGGACCGGTGACGACCGGGATGCCGAGGGCATTGGCCGTGAACTGGTTGAGGAGGCGGTTTTGCGATCCGCCGCCGACGATGTGCAGGACCTTGATCTTGCGCCCCGTAATCGCCTCGATGCTTTCGAGCGCGGTCCGATAGCACAGAGCAAGGCTTTCGAGCGCGCAGCGGACGATGGCGCCGTGGCTTTGGGGGATGGACTGTTTGGTCTTGCGGCAGAAGTCCTGGATTTTTTTCGGCATCTGTCCGAAGGCGCCAAAGGGGGCATGGTTCGGATTGACGAAAATCTTCAGCGAGCAATCCGAGGCTTCTTCCGCCAGGCGCGCGAGATCGGCGTAGGTATATTCCTTTCCTTCGGCGGCCCATTGCCGGCGCGATTCCTGCACGAGCCACAGGCCCATGATGTTCTTGAGGAGGCGCGCCGTGCCGTTGATGCCGCCCTCGTTGGTGAATGCGTGCTTCAGCACTTCGGGCGTGACGATGGGCTTGGGCAATTCAACGCCGATCAGTGACCACGTGCCCGAGCTCAGGTAGGCCCAATCTTCTCCCTGCGCAGGCACGGCGGCCACGGCGCTGCCGGTGTCATGGCAGGCCGGCGCAACGACGGGCATGCGGCCAACGCCGGTTTCTTCCATCACGGATTTCAGGAGCGGGCCGATCTTGGTTCCCGAAGGGCAGACCTCCGGCATGATATTCATCGGAAGGCCCAATTTTTTAAAGAGAGGTTTGGACCATTGATTCTTGCGGACGTCATACATCTGCGACGTGGTGGCGATGGAATATTCCGAAATCTTTTCGCCGGTCAGGCAGTAGTTGATCAGGTCCGGCATGAAGAGGAGCGTTTCGGCGCCTTTGAGGAGAGGCGACTTCGTGCGGACCATCGAGAAGAGCTGGAAGAGGGAATTGAGCTGCATGAACTGGATGCCGGTGTTCATGAAGATTTCTTCGCGTGGCATCAATTTGAATGCGGCTTCCATCATGCCGTCGGTGCGCGGGTCGCGATAGTGATAGGGGATGCCCATCAAGACTCCGCCCGCCCCCACCAGCCCGAAATCCACTCCCCACGTATCCACGCCCAGACTTTTCATGGGGCCGCATTTCCGGACGGCGATCCCCATCGCGCTCTTGATCTCGCTCATCAGCCGCGGGAAATCCCAGTGCATGCTGTCCAGGATGCGGATCGGTCCATTGGGGAAACGATGAACCTCTTCGAGCGTCAGTTTGCCGCCGCCCAGCGTTCCAACGACGCCGCGTCCGCTTTCGGCGCCCAAATCTATCGCGAGATAACGTTTTTCAGCCATTACAAGTTTGCCTCCTAAAGTATTGATGGGATTCGCGGTATTCAAGAGCTT
>JAPLSP010000076.1 GCA_026398575.1 Candidatus Sumerlaeota bacterium
CCGGCACAAGGCCCGGGGGTGGCGGCTGACGAAATTGGCATACCTTTCTAGCGCAAAATCATCGCTCCACCGGCACAAGGCCCGGTGGTGGCATGCTGATCTTCGGCGGAAAATACGACCGGAATTCTGGATTGCACCCAAGGAACGGTGTCGCTCGATCCAACCACCGGCGCAGCCTACATTCCATAGGATCGAAGCTTATAGATCAGATTCCGGCGGCTGACGCCCAGAAGGCAGGCTGCCTGCGTCTTGTTTCCGCCGGTCTGATTCAATGCATCCAGAATCGCCTGCCGTTCTATGGCTTCAAGCCCTCCTTCCGGAATGACCGCCGGGGCCATTTGCCCAGGGCCGCTTTGCGCGGCTTGCTGCGAGGCTTCAATGGCGGATACAGGCGCCCGCCTTCGAAGGGTCTCCGGCAAGTCTTCCGGAAGGATGAGGGAACCACGCGAGATGATAAAGGCGCGCGTGACGGCATTGCGCAGTTCCCTCACATTTCCAGGCCATTCGTATCCGGAGAGCAGCCGCAGCGTCGCGGGGGCGAAATGCTTGTCTCTTCCGGAAGCGCCGGCGGCGGCAGTCTGTTCGGTCAAAAAATGCCGCGCCAGCGGCAGAATGTCTTCCCGTCTTTCGCGCAAAGCAGGAACGCGTATCGCGAAGACATTGAGCCGGAAGAGCAGATCTTCTCGAAAGCGTCCGGCGCGCGCTTCCTCCTCCAGGGGGCGGTTGGTGGCGGCGATCACACGCGCGTCCACCTCGATTTCTTTCGAACCGCCCACCCGCCGCGCTTTTTTCTCTTCCAGAATCCTCAACAGCTTGGGTTGCAGCGACAGCGGCATTTCCCCGATTTCATCCAGCAGCAGCGTGCCGCCCGAAGCCTCCTCGAAACGGCCGGGCTTGGATGCCACTGCTCCCGTGAACGCGCCGCGTTCATGGCCGAACAGCTCGCTCTCGATCAACGCTTCGGGCAGCGCGGCGCAGTTGACAGCGACAAAGGCGCCCGCACGCCGTTCACTGCGATCGTGAATGAAACGGGCGACCACTTCCTTGCCGGTTCCGCTCTCACCCAGGAGCAGCGTTGTGACATTGGTGGGAGCGGCTTTCAGCGCTTCCTGAAAAACACGCCTCATGGCGGCGCTCTCGGCCACAATCCCCGCCGGCAGTTTGATTGCTTCTTCATCCTCGCGCCCTGAAGTTGCCCGCGAGACGCCAAGCGCCTCGTCCACGGCGACGACGAGTTCATCAAGGTCTATCGGCTTCTCCAGATAGTCGCGCGCGCCCTTCTTGATGGCGGATACGGCGTCGCGCACATCAATATAGGCCGTCAACAAGAGGATCGCGATTTCCGGACGCCGCGCCCGGACAAGTTCAAGCGCTTCCAGTCCGGTCATGCGGGGCATCCGCACATCCAGGATCATGGCGTCGGGCGGGCGCGCCTCGGCCAATTCAACCGCTTCCTGGCCGTCGCGCGCTTCCGTCACCTGATAGCCGGACCGCTCCAGCGCATGACGCATCAAAACGCGCAATCCCGCGTCATCGTCGGCGATAACCACCTGGAGTTGTCGGGATGGAGTTGACATAGAGGCGCCAGTGTTTCTTTCTCAGTTGAGTTTGCGGATTCCGGCGATGCGCGCCGTCGCGCCTTTTCCCAGCTCCGATTCAATCTCCAGCCGCCAGCCATGCGCCTGCGCAATCTGGTCCACAATGGCCAGTCCCAAACCCGAGCCTCCTTCCCGCCGGGTGAAATAAGGTTTGACCACGTGCGGCAGATCCTCGGAAGCGATTCCCGCGCCGGTATCGCTGACCGCCAGAGCGATCTCGCGTTCTCCGCCGGACAGACTCACTTCGATCGAGCATCCATTGCCACACGCAGCCAGCGCATTGGCCACCAGATTGACAATGATCTGGCGCATCATCGCGGCATCCGCCATAACGAGGCAAGCCGGCGCCTGCGTCTGGAGGGCAACGCCTTTTGCGCGCGCTTCATCCTGGAACAATGCCACCGTCTCCTGGATGATTTGATCCAAGGCCACGGGAATCCGGTGGGGCGCCTGCGCCCGCGCATATTCCAGAAAGGAATTGATGCGCCCCACGACCCGATCCACCTCATCCACGATCATCTGTCCGCACCGGTCGCTTTCCATGGCTCTGGCGGAAGTATCGGAGGCGGCGCCCTCCGGCCCATGATCTCCGCGCGCAAGAGTCTGGGCCAGGCCCCGGATCAAGCTGAGCGGATTTTTGGTTTCATGCGCCAGACCGGCGCCGAGATTCGCGCGCTCTTCCATCCGTTTTACGCGCTCGATCGAGAGCCCCAATTCCGCCGCCGTCATGGATTGACGCTGGATCAACGCGGTCAGCGCCAGACCCAGCAACACGGCGGCGAGCGAGGACCCGATCGAGAAGACGAATCGGCGGCGCGCCGCGGACAAGGCGCTCTTGAGTTCCGAACAATCCAACCCGATGACAAGCCACGCGGAGAGAGGCAGGGAAATTTCCGGACTCTCCAGGGCTTCCCTTCTTCTCATTCCCCAGCCTCCGGCAAACGGCGGCGGTCCGGCTTCGGAGTCGGAGCGCATGATGGTGACATAGTGAAACAAGGTGAGTTCGCCATTTTCCCAGCAGGTATGGAGCGCGTGCGTCGTCAGCGAATCGGTCCACTTTGGCGCATCCGGTCCGCTACGCCCCAGCGGTTTTCCCTGTTCATCATAAACCGCGATCCCGCGAATGCCAGGCGAAGCGGCGGTTTCTTCCAACACGGTATTAATGTTGGCAAAAAACCATCGCTCCATCCGCCGGTGCGATCGGATGCCGGCCTCGAGCGAAGCCAGGACGGCCTGCCCGCGCGCTTCCATGATTCGCTTCAGCGAAACCCGATCGCGGGAATATTCCTGCCAAAGATAATATCCAACGATCCCCGCGATCATCGCGAAAACAATGGAAGTGAGAAGCAGAACGGTGGCGTTCTTCATGATTGGTATGGTCCATGCGCAATATACGCCGGCGCCTCGGATGCGGGAAGGAGAAAAATACTCACCTTACATGGACCCAAGATAAGCAAACGGCCATCATCCTCCCTGACAATCGCATCTGTGTTTCAGCTAGCTTTGCGGCAGTTCACAGGCAGAATCATTGAGGGCAGAATCATAATGATTCTGCCCTCAATGATTCTGCCTGTATCTATGCACGATTGCTCAACATTTGAAAACCATCCAAATCTTTGACAGCATTACCTGGATGGTTCCAGTTCTGCCAGGCTAAGGGCGCAGCCGTGAAAGCGACGGACGGCAGGAGGCGGTTCGATCAAAGGAACGAATGCGCGCCTCCCGAACATGGGCTTCCCGATTCCCGCGCTTACCGCCCTCCTCTTCCCATTCCGCCGCCCATTCCTCTTCCCATCCCGCCGCCCATCCCCTGTCCTCTGCCGCCGCCCATACAGGCGCCGCCGCCATTGCCTTGGCGCTTGCATTCACCATAGCAATTGCCTTTGCGCTCGCGCTTGCATTGGCCTTGGCAATCGCCTCCGTATGGGCCATTCTCACACTGACCGCACGAGCCATCGCGCAAACGCAAACGCGTTTGCGTCTGGTCGCATTGCCCAGCGCCTTGCCCTTGCCCTACGCCTTGCCCTGCGCCTTGCCCTTTGCCATTGCCGGCTTTCCCCGCCGCCGATACGCCATAGGGGATTGCGAGCAATCCGCAAACCACTGCGGCCATTAATCCGAACAACAGCTTCTTCGTCATGCAACTTTCCTCCTTTTCAGATATCGGAGAGGCCCATGCGCTCCGTCCGTCATCTGATACATAAGCAAATGACATGCCTCAAATTTCGCCGGAATACATGGGTCTTCAGGGCGATTTTATCGGTTTTTCATCCCTGCCTCTGCAAAGTATTCATAGCGCCGGCGTATTGCATCCCTGCGCCTCTGCAAACTTTGCATAGGCCAGGGCGTTGGGATTTTCATTTCTGCTCCAAGAACGCAGCTCATTCTGCTTCAGGCAAAGTCTCGCAAAGCCTCGGATACGCCTTGACATCCCGCGCGAAGGCGTTGAAGTTTTCGGCCATTGGACGCTTGAAACCATGATCATCGGCATTGACGGCTCTTCGATTCTTCCCCAGCGCACGGGCGTGGGCAATTACGTCTTTCAGCTGTTGCGCGCGCTGGCCGAAACGCCGGCACCGGACGTCGAGTTCAAAATTTTTCTGAACTCCCTGCGCCATCCTTTTCCGCCGGACGCCGGGTTCCTGAGCGTGCCGCGTTTCCGCAACTACCGCTACCGGCTGCCCGGGCCTCCGCTCGTGACGGCGTGGCGAAAATGGAACTTCCCGCCGATCGAGTGGCTGATCGGCGCGTGCGACGTCTTCCATTCGCCCGCCGCCTATATTCCGCCGCAGCGCCGGGGGGCGCGCGTCACCACCTTCACCGACCTCTACTTTCTGCGCCATCCCGAGCATTGCCACTGGCTGGGCGGGCAATACCTGGCGGAATACCTTCCGCGCGTGGCCCGGCGGATGGATTGCATCATTGCCATTTCGCAAACGACCGCCAACGACGCCGTCGAGTTGCTCGGCGTCGAGCGAGACCGCATCCGCGTAACGCTGCTGGGCGTGGATGAGCGATTCCAGCCCGTCGCTGATCCGCAGCGCCTTCAAGCCGTTCGCGCCAGGTATTCGCTTCCTTCCGAGTTCATCCTGACGGTCGCAACGCTCGAACCGCGCAAGAATCTGCCGCGCCTCCTGCAGGCCTATCATCTCCTCCATGAAACAATGACCGGCGTTCCTCCGCTGGCGTTGGCCGGCGGCGGTGGTTGGAAGAACAGCGAATTGTGGAAGACGATCGAAGAGCTGCGCCTGGCAGACCGGGTTTTATTTCCTGGCTATATCGCCGTCGAGGATTTGCCGGCGGTTTACAGCCTGGCCAGCGTCTTCGCGCTGCCTTCGCTCTATGAAGGGTTTGGTTTGCCGTTGGTGGAGGCGATGGCCTGTGGCACGCCGGCGGTCGCCTCGGACACGCCCGCCCTGGCCGAGGTGGCCGGCGGCGCGGCGCTGCTGGCCGATCCGATGAGCCCCGAAGCCATCGCCGCCGCGCTGAAAGAGGCGATTGCCAGCGACACGACGCGTGAGCGTCTGCGGCGGCAAGGCCTCGAACGCGCGAAGCAATTCTCCTGGCGCCGTTGCGCCGAACAAACGCTGGCCGCCTATCGGCAGGCGGTCGAAAATGCGGGAAGAATGTAATGCAGCTGCAAGCAGCGCCAGCCTCTCCTAACCGCATAAATCTTCTCTGTTCAGGCGCCCGCCAAAGCCTCCCTCATTTTCGCGCTCAAAGTCGCCGCTTGATAAGGCTTTTGAATAAATCCAGCCAGCCCCTTGCCCACGAAGCGCTGCGTGACTTCCTGCTCGCTATAGCCGCTCGAAAGGATGACCCGAACATCGCCGCGAATGCGCCGCAGCTCGCGGAACGTCTCTTCGCCGTCCATGTGCGGCATGGTCAGGTCCAGCAGCACACAGACAATCTCGGCCGAATGCTCCCTGAAAATTTTCAGCGCTTCGCTTCCATGCGCCGCCAGCAAAACGCTGAATCCGAACCGTTTCATGATGCTTTTCGCAAGATCGCGGACAACCTCCTCGTCATCCACGATCAGGACCGTTCCGCTGCCGCGCCAGAACGCCGTTTCGGCGGCTTGCGCCAGAGGCGCCGCCGATTTGTCCGAGGCGGGGAAAAGCGCTTTGAAGGTGGTCCCGCGTCCCGGCTCGCTATAGACCTTGATATAGCCTTTGTGTCCGCGCACGATGCCCAGGACGGCGGCCAGACCCAGGCCGCGCCCCGTGAATTTGGTCGTAAAGAAAGGATCGAAAATCTTGGACTTGGTTTCGGCGTCCATTCCGCAGCCCGTATCGGTGACCTCGATATAGACGTATCGGCCTGGCCGAAGATTTTCGGTCATGGAGATTTCGCGCAGATAATTTTCATCGCATTCCATTGCGCCCGTCGTCACCGTGATGTATCCGCTGCGGTCGCTGATGGCTTCCGAGGCGTTGACGATCAGATTCATGATCACCTGGCGCAGCTGCGTGGCGTCGGCTTCGATCGCCGGCAGCGTTGGGGCGAAGTTGCAGCGCAAAATCGCTTTCTTCGAAGTGGATACCTCCAGCATGTGGGCCATTTCCTGGATCAGTTCGTTGAGGTTGATTTGCTGGATGACGAATTTGCCTCTGCCCGAGTAGGCGAGCATCTGCTTGCATAATTCCGACGCGCGTATCGAGGCCTTTTCCACTGCGATCAGATTGTCGCGCGCCGGCGACATCGGCGACAGATCGCTCAGCGCCAGGTCCAGGTTTCCCAGAATGGCCGTGAGCAGGTTGTTGAAATCGTGCGCGATGCCGCCGGCCAGCACGCCCAGGCTTTCGAGCTTTTGCGCCTGCTGCACTTGAAGTTCGAACAAGCGCCGCTCCTGTTCGGCCTGTTTGCGGTCGGAAATATCCAGGTGCGTTCCTGTCATGCGCAGGGGGGCGCCTTGTGCGCCGCGCTCGAAAATCCTGCCCCGCGCCAGGATCCATTTCCATTCGCCCGATTTCGTCCGGCAGCGGTACTCCGCTTCATAAAAGGGCGCGCGGCCTTCCGAATGGTTCTTCAGCGCTTCTTGCGCCTTCAGCCAATCGTCGGGATGCAGCAAGCCTTCCCAACTCTGGATGTGCGGTTTGATCTCCGCCGGGGCATATCCCAGCATCTCGGCCCATCGTTCATTGAACGTCAAATCCCCCGTCTTCATGTTCCAATCCCACAGGCCGAGATCGGCGCCCTTCAAGGCCAGTTTGAAGCGCTCTTCGTTCTTGCGCAATTCCTCGATCTTGCGCCGGATCGCGTCACGCATGATATTGAAGCTGTTCGCCAGCGTCGTCAGTTCATGGCAGCTTTCGCGAACCGGGATCACCTCGTTCATGTTTCCCATGGCGATGCGCTCGGTGCAAGCGGTGATTTCTTCGATCGGGCCCGACAGGGTTTGCGCCATATAATGCGCGACGATCATGCCCAAAAGGAAAATGATGGCGCTGCCCGTCAAGGCTTCCAGCGCTGTGCCGCGAAGAATGCTTTCGACTTCTTTCATCTGCACGCTGGCCGCAAACAGGTATTTGCGCCCGTACCGGTCATATTTGGGAATAAGCGCCATCCGGCCTTCGCCCCACTTGTCGTGAAACGTGCTGTATTGGACGTCCATTTTCTTAAAAACTTCCTGATAGACGTCTGGGCTCGTATGCTTTTCCAAAAACCAGGCGTGGTCGGATTTGTCGGCGTTATGCTCGATGGAAGAGGCGGTCGTGAAAACGATCTGGTCGTCATAAATCATCAAACTCCATATATAACTCAATCCCAGTTTGGAGCACAACGCGTCGAATTTTCGGACAATATTCAGAAATTCCTCTCGCGACACGGACCCTTCGTTTTCGATCTTGTCGTGATAATCCGGCGGCAGCATCGCCCGGGCGCAAATTGCCGCCGTCAGCAGCTTGGCGTCCGTGGCTTTCAGATAAACATCTTTCTTGAAATAATAGCTCAGCAAGGTATAAACGACCGCCGTGGCCATGATAAACACGGCCATCATGAGCATGAACTTCGATTTGATGCGCCATTGCGAAAATGGGAGCATGAATAACGTCCTATGATTTCCGTTAGCTTATCGGTATTTTCGAGCGATAGCTTGATGCTTCCCCCCGAATAACAATCGGTTCGGGCGCCGCCGCTCGAGATGCTTTTCGATTGAATAACAAGGGAGACAAGGGTGTAACTTGCGGTGAATCTGTTTTCCAGCACAAGGCCTTTGTCATTGGGGGATGAAAAGAAGGCTCTGTCCAGCTTGGCGCCGAATAGTAGGCCGTCCCGCTCCGTCAGGCGGGTGAAAATTGCTTGGGCGTGCGGCAGGAACGCATTGACATGGATGCTATCCCGCCACGAAACCTCCATCCAGCGGCAGCGCAGCGCCCGTGACGAAGCCGGCGGCCGGCGAACACAGCCATATCACGGCCGCCGCCACCTCTTCAGGCGCGCCCATCCGTCCCATGGGACTGCGCGACGCCATCTGCGCCTCGGCCTTTGGGCGTTCGCCTTCCGGGGCGCGCGCGATCATGCGCTCGATCATCGGCGTACGAATGACGCCGGGACAGACCGCATTGACGCGGACGCCGGATTTCGCGCATTCGAGCGCCGCTGTTTTGGTCAGCCCGAGGATGCCATGGCTGGAGGCGCAATAGGCGCAGGAGTTGGGGGAACCGGCAAGAGCGCCGGTCGAAGCGATATTGACGATGGCGCCGCCGCCCTGAACGAGCATCTGGCGGATTTCATGCTTCATGCACAGCCAGACGCTTTTGAGGTTGACGCGGATGATTTCGTCCCAGGAGTCTTCGGGAAAATCGGCGAAGGCCGCCCTGGCGCCCGCGATCCCGGCATTATTGAAGGCGCAGTCCAGCCGGCCATAAATCCCGACGCATTGATTAATCAACGCTTCAACGTCCGCCACGCGGGAAACATCCGCTTTGACGAACGCCGCTTTCCCGCCGTTTTGCTCGATCTGATGCGCCGTGGCTTCGCCGCCCTCGGAGTTTATATCGGCCACAATCACTTTTGCGCCTTCGCGGGCAAACGCCAGGCTCGCGGCCTTGCCGATTCCGGAAGCGCCCCCGGTCACGAGAGCGATTTTTCCTTGCAGTTCAGTGTCCATGGAGACACGCTCCTTAGTACTCATATTCGTAAATTCGATAACATAAAATCATCACGAATACTCATGTCGGAAGAAAAGATTCATGCGGATAGGAGCGGCGCCAGCTTTTGGAGTGCGGTTGCTTGCTGCCGCTTTAGCTACGCCATTCTTATAGATCATGGAAGCTAAGAGCCCGTCTTAAAATAAGTATCTCACTCTATGCGTTGGTTCGGGCAGATTATGTAGTTCCATTCGCCATGAAATGAGTCGCTTTGAATATTTATCTTTGCCATTTCCTCATCCGATACTTTGATGCCGCTTGGATA
>JAPLSP010000109.1 GCA_026398575.1 Candidatus Sumerlaeota bacterium
GTCCGTCGCGGATTCGATGCAGCTCACCGGGGATGGCGTGTATGCGCTTTACGTTCCCAAGGGTTTTTCGGGAACCGTCACCATCCAGGCGCCGGACTATATTGTATCGCCGTTTCACCGGGCCTATCAGGCGCTGTCGGACAATCGCGACGGGCAGGATTTCGCATTGCGCGGCCAGTTATCAAGCCAAACGCAGCTCAACGGCGATTATCAGATCGTTTACAAGAAAAATGGCCGGGGGCCGAACTGGTATCCTTCGGATATTTGCCAGTTCCGGGACGGCGGGCTTGAAATCTCCAGCTCTACCAGCAGCGACACGCTGAAGATCACAAAGTCCGCGGCCGCTCGCAAAGCGCGCCGCGCGACTGCGCCTCTGCGATTCATCCATTCCACGGGCGGCTTCGCCAGCTTATATAGCGAAGCGGATATCGCCGAATTGCGCGCAAACGGCCTCCTGAAGCGGATCACCACCGTCAACGCGGCGATCGGCGATTGCTTCACCACCGGCGCCCTCGGAATCATCCAAATGACCTCGCGCCCGGACGCCGGGGCCGATGTGATCACAAATATCCAGGCGACGGCGGGCGCCGCGCCGCTTGCTTCGCTATCGCTGACGGGCGTCAAGATCGAGACGCTGCGCGCCGGCTCTCAATCCTTCAGCGCGATCAAGCTGATCTCAAAGAAGAACACGGCGACTTCCGGCTCAAAGACTATTGCATGGGTCAGCGAGTCCGGATTCCTCGGAGGCGCGGGCGTGGGGAACGACTTGGAAATCCTTCGCGCGCGCGCGCTCACGGCCACTGGCGCCCTCTTGGCGCCCGCCATCGCCGACGGAGCGATCAAGGCGATCAACACCCGGGGTATCTGCGTCACGGCCAACCGCACGGTGGGCGTTTATCCGGCGCACATTTCCATCGGCTGGCTGCGCGATCGCGATACCAGCGTTACGGTCAGCGCGGTCGGCGGGGATATCGAACCGGGGCTTTATTTGTTCGACGGCCGGATCGCGCTTTTTAGCGCCAAAGCCATCCGCCTTCCCAAGGGCGCCAATTTCCCGGGCGCTTTCGCAGGCGGAATGATCGGCAATCGCGACGCGCCGACAACTGATATCGCGCCGACGACGAACGCTCTGACGGTTGAAGGACAGGTTGTAGTCGCTGCGGGGCTAAACGTAACCACGGCGACAACTCCCGCGTCAAAAATCAATACCGCAAGGGACATCGCCAACGTGACCGGAACCGACGGCGTCTATGGCCTATTCCTGGCCGGCGCGACGCTCACCACGGATTCGGCCATCCTGGCGCCGGATGGAATGGGGCGTCTCCTCACAGTCAACACCACCGCCAGCCGCGGCAAAGGGTGGCTGCGCATTTACGGCAATGAATCCCGCCCGGCAAAAGTCCTCCCTGCCGCCATGCGCGATCGCATTCCAATCCTCTATAACGACAAGCCCTAACCTGCCTTTCGCAATTCGACCTTGAAAATTGCGATTTTTCATTTTTTTTTGAGGCGCAAGTGCTTTGTTTTCAGCGTAGCTGTTTTCAAAAAGTCTTGTAGTCCGGACCTACCCCCTATACAAGCGGATTGGGGGGGTAAAAATGCGCGCATGTTTTTGAAAGTCAAATCACGCACGAAAGACGGCAAGACCCATCGCTACTGGAGCATCGTGGAAAGCGTCCGGGTTCATGGCGGCTGCATCATTCATCGCCCGCTTCTGTATCTGGGCGAGCTCAACGATGTCCAGGCCCTCGACCTGCGTCCGCATCCGTGGGAGTTCGTGCTGTATTTCGACATTTGAGATTCGCTCTCAAATTGGGATCGCAACAGATGCAAAACAAAAATTAAAGGCCCTGTCCTCGCGAGGATGGGGCCTTTTTCGATAAAAATAATTCTTGACTGCAAGCGCCAGCGCGGAACTGAATTCGCCTGCATTCAATGAATGAGGTGAGAATATGCACAACGAGTTCACAGCCGTCATAGAACGAGAAGGAAAATGGTTCATCGCCTATTGCCCTGAAATTCCAGGCGCGAACGGACAGGGGATGACCAAGGCGCAATGCCTGAAGAGCTTATCCGAGGCCATTGATTTGATTTTGGAAGACCGGCGGGAAGATGCGCTCCGAGGCCTGCCGGCGAATGCCGTGCGGGAAGTGGTGGCCGTCGGATGAAGCGAAGTTTTTATTAGCGTTGATTAGCGTTCATTAGCGGTTACTTGAAAGTAGTTTTTTCTGAGCGCAGATAAACTCAGCGTCATCTATAGCAATTGCAGTGAAAATGAGAAACCGCTAATAGACGCTAATGAACGCTAATAACTAGGATTTTTTCAAACTCCGTTTGAAAAAATATGCCGCTTCGCGGCATCTGGAGTTTGGACGTTTGAACCCCCCGAAGGGGGTAAACTATCATAGCCGTGGGTGAAGCGAAGCGAACCCACGGAAACAATGAGTGGGAAAGAGGTCCCTGGAGGGGGCCAACACGGACTGAATGGCTTGCTACATTTCACTTATGCGTTTCGAATCGGCTAAGTAAAGGATTGCTCTTGCGACGGCGTTGGCCCCCTTCGGGGACCGATGATTCGTTTGCCTCTACCGTGGGTTCGCTTCGCTTCACCCACGGCTATGATTGTAGTTCCCCTTCGGGGAAAAATGTCCAAAC
>JAPLSP010000609.1 GCA_026398575.1 Candidatus Sumerlaeota bacterium
ATTGGCTGCAAAGATGCAGTTTTGTATTTGACAAGTATTCCACATATATATGCCGTGGACTTCCCCAATTCAGGTAAACAGATCATGAAGAAACGTCAATTGCTCAATATAGGCATTCCCCCGGGTCCGGCGATGAGGGCGGCGCAGGAGGCGTGCGGAGAGGCGAGCCGGGCGGGATGGGAGAAGGATAAAATCCGCGAGCGGCTGGATGAAGCGCTTGCCGATCCTCAGGCGCATTTGCAGGATGAATTCTTCGGCGCGCTAGCCAAGCAACTGGCCGAATTGCGAGCATTCAATCGTCCGGTCGAATTTTCGGGCGGTTCCGGCGAGGGCGGCGGTTCCGGCGATTCCGGTTCGGGCGGGGCGTCGGAGAGCTGCGTTCCGCTGGATAAACCGGTTCCGTGCAAGATATATGGATCGGGCTTTGAGAAAGAAGCCCTCCAGCAGATCGAAAACGCATGCTCGCTGCCGATTTCGGTTCGTGGCGCGCTGATGCCTGACGGGCACGTTGGATACGGCCTGCCCATTGGCGGCGTGCTCGCGACGCGCAATGCCGTCATTCCTTACGCAGTCGGCGTGGACATCGCCTGCCGGATGAAAATGACGGTCCTTGACCTGCCGGTCTCGGCTCTCGGCGGGCAGACCGACCGTTTGCGCAATGCCCTTCTGAATGAAACGCGTTTTGGCGTCGGGGCGTCTTTCCGCGAGCGCCGCCATCACAACGTCATGGATGAGGACTGGTCGTTTTCGCCCGTCGTCAAGCGCCTGAAGGACAAGGCGTGGAGCCAGCTAGGCACCAGCGGCAGCGGCAATCATTTCGCGGAATACGGCGTCCTGACCGTTCTGCGCGATGGCTTGGCGCTCCCGCCGGGTGAATACCTTGCGCTGCTGAGCCACAGCGGCAGCCGTGGCGCCGGCAACGAAATCGCGCGCCACTACAGCCAGTTGGCGATGAAATTGCGGCGCAACCTGCCCAAGCATCTGGCTCACTTGGCATGGCTGAATCTTGACTCCGACGCCGGGCGCGAATACTGGGAGGCAATGCAGCTGATGGGCCGGTACGCATCGGCCAACCACGAGCTGATTCACCGGTATATCGCGCGCACGCTTCGGGCTGACGTCATGCTCGACATCGAAAACCACCACAACTTCGCATGGGAGGAAATCCATGACGGGCAGCGAGTGATTGTTCATCGCAAAGGCGCCACGCCGGCCGCGCGCGGTATGATCGGCATCATTCCCGGCTCGATGGCCACACCCGGCTACGTCGTGCGCGGCAAAGGCGTCCCCGAATCCATGAACTCAGCGGCGCATGGCGCGGGCCGGCGCATGAGCCGCACCGCCGCCAAGTCGCAATTCACAGGCTCGATGCTGCGCAAGCACCTCGAAGAGCGCGGCATCACGCTGCTGTCGGCGGACGTGGACGAAGCGCCGATGGCCTATAAGGACATCGAGGAAGTCATGGCGGCGCAATCGAGCCTGGTTGAAATCCTTGCGCGCTTTGACCCGAAGATGGTGAAGATGGCCCCGCCGGGAGAACGGGCGGAAGATTCGCGGGAGGGAGGGGGCTGGGCTTTAGCTTGGGATTGGCGAGGGACCTA
>JAPLSP010000782.1 GCA_026398575.1 Candidatus Sumerlaeota bacterium
CGAAAACCGGAAACGCCAAGACAGCACAAATATCCACTAACGCGCAGACAAGTATGAGAGCGCCGGCGCCGACGCGAACGTGGGTATGCTTGAGAGCCGCGACGAAGCAACGCATGACCTGAACCTCCTTCGGAAAAGAAACCAGTATCGGGCAAGCGCGGCCGATAATAGCGGCTGCTCGCGATACTTGCCCAGGCATCCCCTAAATCGCAAGCGCGGAAATGTAGCGAGAACGCACAGCAGTAATATGATAGATCATGGCGGCACAAGGCCCGGTGGTGGCGTGTTGACTAACGGTGAGAAATTTGACCGCAATTCCAGATTGGACCCATTTTGCATGGGATGCGTTTAATCGGCTTGCTTCGGCGACGGTCGGCGAGCATACTCATTATTATTCTTACGACTCGGGGAACCGCCGCGTCATGAAAGTTGATAATTCCATCTCGCCCGCCGCCGCGACGCATTACTGCTACTCCGGCTGGCAGGTCCTCGAAGAGCGCGACGCCGCAAATAGCGACGCGCTGCTGCGGCAATTCGTGGATGGCGCGCTTTATATTGACGAGCATCTGGTCATGGATACGGATTCCAACAGCGACGGCGATTGCACGGATGGCGCCGGCCTTCCCGGCGGGCTCGTGGAGCAATGTGGAAGATGGGTGGCGGCGTAAGGCCTTGAATTCTGTATTTCTGAGCCACCATAGAAGTACAGAATTCAAGGTCTGACCCCGCCAGCCGAGCGCCGCCGCGTATAACGCCAGCATCCCGCCTTCGCCCCAGCCGAATATCCCGATGCGGGATTCGTGGCCATTGGCGTCGCGCTCCAGCCAGTCAACCAGCGCCAGAATCTTCTGCGTCTCGTATCCGATCAGATGCCGCCCCAGTTCAAAGGCCGGGCGGTACAGGTACTCGCGATTCGTCATCACCGCGCGCCCGTTGCGCGGCTTCAGCTCGCGGTCCACAAGCGCCGGGATCAGCACGCGGCAGTTGCTTTCGACAAGGCGTCGCGCATACTGCGCTGTGTCCGGCAACCCGGCGCTCAGCCCGGCGAGCATCTCTGGCGTCTGGTCCGCATCCGGCACGACGATGATGTCCGCCACTACCGGCTTTCCAATCGGAACAAGCAGCAGCCCTTCTCCATGCACGCGCCGCATCACCGGCCAGCGCACGGCCAACACCTCGTATCGTGCCCCACGTCCCGCGCTCGACAGGTCGCGATGCCAGAACGCCGCGCGCCGTTCCACCGATTGCGCAAGTTTGCCGAGCAGGAACCGGTCCGCCCCCGCAACCATCCGCGAAGCCAGATCGCCCTCCCAGGTCAATGGTTGTGTCTCTGCCAGGGGCTCGCTGCTGGCTTCCGCCGCGTTTGCAAAAACTGGAAATGCCAAAACAGCACAAATATCCGCCAACGCGCAGACAAGCATGAGAGCGGAGGCGAAGTAACGCATGGCCAGACCCTCCTTCGGACAAGAAACCAGTATCGGGCAAGCGCAGCCGATAATACCGGCTGCTTGCAATGCTCGCGCATGCACGGTCTAAATCGCAAGCGCGGAAACATAGCGAGGACGCGCAGGGGTGTATTCCAGAATTCTATTTCGATTCGCCACCACCGAGCCTTGTGCCGGTGGAGCGATGGCTTTGCTCTAGCTGTGATCGCTTTTTTCTTGCCGCCACCACTGGGCCTTGTGCCAGTGGAGCGATGATTGTGCATTAAAATCGCGTGCAACCAAGACAAAATCATCGCTCCACCGGCACAATGCTCGGCGGTGGCGGAGGATGAAATGGGTATACCTTTCTAGCGCAAAATCATCGCTCCA
>JAPLSP010000017.1 GCA_026398575.1 Candidatus Sumerlaeota bacterium
TCTGAGAGGGGTGGAGATCAACCGCGTCATGGCATACCGGCCTATCAGCCGCGGGAGAAATCCATCTACTCGCCCTGCCGCTTTTGCATCGCCAATCTTATAAAAAATCGTAGCAAAAGCGGCAGCAAGCAACCGCACTCCAAATGCTGGCGCCGTTTCTCATCGCATTACATTTGCTCCTGAGCAAGTATCCGTCGTCAGGTTTATTATTTCGCACATATAGACAAGCGGTCCAAGGAGGCCTTATGATTCCTCAAACGCAAACCGGCAGCCCGCCGCAGTCCTCCTGGGCGGGCGAAATTTGGGGCGGGTTGGCGGCCATGCTCGTGGCGCTTCCATCGTCCATCGCATTCGGCGTCCTTGTCTATACGGCATTGGGGCGCGAATACGTCGGGCAGGGCGCCATGGCGGGAATTCTGGGCGCGGCCGCGATTGGCTTCGTCGCGCCGTTTATCGGCAGAACGAGCGGATTGATCTCGGCGCCCTGCGCGCCCGCCGCCGCGGTGCTGTCCGCTTTGATCGCCGGATTGCTTTCCGCAAAAAGCGGCGTGCGGCTCGATGCAGAGAGCATCTTTCCATTGCTGGCGCTGACTGCTTTGTTCTCGGCCGCGCTTCAAATTTTTTATGGCGCCATCGGCGGAGGGCGATTAATCAAGTACATCCCCTATCCGGTCGTCGGCGGTTATTTGTCCGGCGTGGCGGTCATCATTGCCCTTGGCCAGCTCCCGAAACTGTTCGGTCTGCCCAAGGATATGCCGCTGCTCCACGGATTGCTCTACCCGGACCTCTGGAAATGGCAGGGGCTCATCGTCGGGCTCGTCACCATGGCGGTTACATTTACGGCGCCGCGCATCACGCGCAAGATGCCCGCTCCGATCCTTGGCCTCTTGAGCGGTGTCATCGCTTATTTTGTTCTTTCGGCGTTTTATCCGGGGCTTCTGTCGCTTCGCGAAAATCCGCTCATCATCGGGCCGATTCAGATTTCCGGTTCTTTCTTTGGAGAAGCCACCCGGCGGGTAACTTCTCTGTTCTCGGTTGACCTTGCCTCGCTTCGTCTCATTCTCGTTCCTGCCCTCGCTCTTTCGGCGCTGCTCTCGATTGACACGCTGAAAACGTGCGTGGCGCTCGATGCGCTGACCCGCAGCCGCCATAACTCGGACCGCGAGTTGCTGGGGCAGGGGATGGGCAATCTCATGTCCTTCTTCATCGGCGGCATGCCGGGCGCCGGCGCGATGGGCCCGACGCTCGTCAACATCACCAGCGGCGGGCGGACCTTCCGTGCCGGCGTCATCGAGGGCGTGTTCGTCGTTTTGTCGTTGCTGTTCCTGAGCCGGCTGATCGCCTGGGTCCCCATCGGCGCGCTGGCCGGCATTCTTCTCGTCGTCGCCTGGCGGATGTTCGACAAGAACATGTTCCATCTGCTGCGCTATCGCGCCGGGCGGCTGGATTTCGCCGTCATCGCCACGGTGGTCATCGTCTCGCTCACGATTGATCTGATCGCGGCATCCGGCGCCGGCGTGGCGCTGGCGATCCTGCTGTTCATTCGCGACCAGATCCGGGGCGCCGTCATCCGCCGCAAGAGTTACCTGAACCAGACGTCTTCGAAAACGCGCCGTCTGGCCGCGGAACGGGAGGCGCTCAAGCAGCATGGCGATCAGGGCGTCTTCTGCGAACTCCAGGGAAACCTTTTCTTTGGCACGACCGATCAGCTCTTTTCCAAACTGGAGGAAGACCTGCGGACCAAGCGCTACATCCTGCTCGATATGCGGCACGTCCAATCCATGGACTACACGGCGGCGCATCTCTTCGAGCAGATGCACGGGCAATTGGCCGAGCGCGGCGGGCAGTTGTTGTTCAGTGGGATGCCTTCGGGGCTGCTCGACCAGCGCGACTTCGAGCGCTACCTGGCTCAGCTGGGCGTCGTGCGGAAAGCCGGCGGCGTCATGATCTGTGAAACGCTGGACGCGGCCCTGGAGTGGATGGAAGAACGCGTCCTCGAGGCCGAGGGCGTCAAGAAGAAAGGCGAAGAGCGATTGCTGGAGCTGAAGGACTTTGATTTGTTCCGCGGATTTGATGAGAGCATGATCGGGCATCTGGCCGGCTGCATGCGCGCGCTGACGATCCCGCAAGGACAAAAAGTCTTTGCGCTGGGCGATCCCGGCGGCGACCTTTTCCTCGTGAGGCGGGGTAGCGTCCGGATACTGATGCCTTTGGAAGGGAAGCGACGCCATCACTTAGCCACGATCGGCGCCGGGGATTTCTTCGGTGAGATTTCCTTTCTGGATCGCGGCGTTCGTTCGGCGGATGCCGAGGCGAAAGCGCCCACCGATCTTTATGTTCTCTCTCGCGCGGAATATGATGAGCATCTTCTGTCTGCCGGCGCTCTGGCCGCGCAGTTTTTCGCACGCCTGGCCCTCACCATCGCCGAGCGCCTTCGCCAAACCGACATGGAGTTGCGAATGCTGGAAGAGCGCTAAATACCTGACAGAAATTAATTCGCAAAATCTCGAAAGGAAATATCATGAAGCCCGTTATCAAGAAGCTCGCATTCTTCCTATGCCTCCTATTAATCCCATCTCCCTCCCCACATGCCGCCGAGTGGTTCAAAGGCAATACCCATACGCATACGAACCTGAGCGACGGCGATTCCTCGCCCGCAGTGGCAGTGAAATGGTACAAGGACCACGGCTACCAGTTCGTGGTGATCACCGACCATAACAAAGCAGGCGACGGCGGCGGCATGCAGGCCAAATTCGGCGAAGCGGGGCGGTTCCTTGTGATCTCGGGCGAAGAGGTGACCTGCGCCGTCGAGAAAAAGCCCGTCCATCTCAACGCGATCAATTGCGCCGAACGCATTGCGCCGATCAACGACGCGACCATCGCCTCCGCGCTTCAGAAGAATGTAGATGCGATTCGCTCTGCCGGCGCGATTCCGACCATCAACCACCCGAATTTCAGATGGGCGTTTGGTTCGGCGGAAATGGAGAACGTGAAAAGCGTCGGTCTTTTTGAATTTCAGAACAAACACCCGACGGTGAACAACGCCGGCCGCGCCGGCAATCCAGGCACGGAAGAGATTTGGGACACGCTCTTGTCCAAAGGAATGAAAATATACGGAGTCGCAAGCGACGATGCGCATCACTATAAGGATTTCCTTGCCAGCCGCGCCAACCCCGGGCGCGGATGGGTGTATGCGCATTGCGACTCGCTCACGCCTGAAGCGGTCGCGGTGGCGCTGGACAAAGGCGATTTTTATGCCTCGACCGGAGTGGAACTCACCGAGATCGCCTCGGACGGCAAATCGCTCTCCATCGCGGTCAAGTCCTCGGGAGACGCAGGATACACCATAGAGTTCATCGGAAAAAGCGGCGCTGCGCTCGCGCAGGAATCCGGCGCCAAAAGCGTCTATCGCTTTTCCGGAAAAGAAGGCTACGTGCGCGCCCGCGTCACCGACTCCAATGGCCAGCGCGCCTGGACGCAGCCGATATTCCTCGGGGGGAAATAAAATCAGATGGGAATCGCCTATCTTGGTGAATTTATGTCATCGTATGTGCAAATATTAGCACGTAGCAACTCTCGTTTCTTCAATCCTTGTCGCTGGATGTTATTGGCTATTGTCCTTGTATTGACTTTAGCGGATGGCTTTGCTTTGGCGGAAAAATCCGAAAGCGCGTCAGCCAGCCGTTCGGAGCAGACGCTGGCGCCGCAAGAAGTGGCGAGAGCGGCCGATCTCATGCGCAAGGCCAACGAATGGCAGTTCACGCATCCGATCATGCCTTCCGGCTGCCGCAACTGGATTCGTGGCACGTGGTACACGGGCGTGATGGCGGCCTATAAGGCGACCGGTGATCAGCGCTATCTTGATCAGGCGCTCGCGTGGGGGAAGCAGCATCAGTGGCAGGTCGGAAACGAAAGGCAAGGCGCCAACCGGCTGTTCTGCGTGGAAACGTGGACGGAGTTGTATTTCATCAAGAAAGACCGCGCGATGATTGAGCTGGCGATTCAATCTCTCGATACCGCATCAAGCAACTCGCCATCGGGCGCGAAGGTATGGTACGCGGAGAACGGATTGCGCTACGCCGATTCGCTCTATGGCGCGCCGGCGCTGGCGATGCTGGCCAAGGCGACGGGCGACCGGAAGTATCTCGACTGGATGAACGCCTTCTTCTGGGACGTCCATGCCGAGCTCTTCGATCCGGCGACCGGGCTGTTCTTCCGCGACAAGCGCTTCATCCATAAGCCCAATGTAAACGGCAAGAAGACCCTCTGGTCGCGCGGCAACGGCTGGGTGGTGGGCGGCATCGTCCGCATTCTGGAATACCTGCCTTCCGGCGATCCCATGCGCGCGCGATACGAGGACCTGTTGAAGACGATGGCCGCCTCGCTGGCCAAACGGCAGGGCGAAGACGGCCTCTGGCGCATGAACCTAGACGATCCCGCTGAATTCCCCATGCCCGAAACAAGCGGCACGAGCTTCTTCGTCTATGCCATTGCTTGGGGCGTAAATAATGGGGTGCTCGATCGCGCCACATACGAACCTGTCGCGCGCAAAGGCTGGGCTGGACTGACTTCCTGCATTTCGCCTGAGGGGCAAGTCCTGTGGGGCCAGAAGGTCGGCGCCAATCCCTATGCCATCGAGAAGAGCGATACGCACGAATACGTCACCGGCACGTTCCTGCTGGCCGGCGCCGAGATGCTTAAGCTACTGGGTGGAAAGCCGGCGGGAAATCAGCCCTAAGTACTCATATTCGTAAATACGATGACA
>JAPLSP010000557.1 GCA_026398575.1 Candidatus Sumerlaeota bacterium
AGATCGTGATCCATCATAACAGCCTGTGGAAAATTTTCGTTCAGGAGCATCGCGATGTTAAGAACCTGTGGAAAACTATTGATGAAAAGTGGCTAAAAGCCGCTTGACATAGGACACAGGACCTCCGGGGATGGAATGCCCGTCAAGCCAGGGGCAAAATAGAACCATCCAGAAGCCTTCATTGCGCCGAAAACCTAGCCTTGCCTTGCGCGCCGCATTCGGGTCATTATTTCCTATCATAATGTGAAACCAAGCTTCAGGCGCCGGCGCCCAAGCGCCTGAGCGCGGATAGTTTCATTCTTCAAGGAGGCAAGTGTATGCATAAAATTATTCAGCCGGCGATTGCGTTGATGATCGTCTGTGTTCTGTGCGCGTGCGACCGGTCCGCGAACAACGCGCCGCAATCCCAAAGCGGCAAGCCGGAGGCTGGCGCCGGAAAAGCCTCTGCTACCGCCGCCAAGAGCGCCAAGTCCGATCAGCTCTATATCGAAGTCTCGGCGCTCGGCGGACTCGACTATTTCTTTGATCACAAATTGGGAATGAAAATGGCCGGCGAGGCGCTCGGCGTAAAAACCGAATATCTGGGACCGTCCACGTATGACATGGCGGCGATGATTTCGACGCTGGAACAAACCCTCGCCAAGAAGCCCTGCGGCCTCGTGGTTGTCGGGTTCGAGCCATCGTTGACCGCCGTTGTGGACAAGGCCGTCGCGGCGGGAATCCCGGTTGTCACCGTGGACGCGGACCTGCCCGATTCCAAACGCGTGGCTTTCGTCGGGACGGGCAACTTCCAGGCGGGCTATCAGGGCGGCAGGAAGCTGGGCGAGTTGATCGGAAGCAAAGGCCAGGTTGCGATCATGACGAAACCGGGCCAGTCCAACCTCGATCAGCGCGTCGCAGGCTATCGCAAGGCGCTCGCGGAATTTCCCGGCGTCACCGTTCTATCGCCCGACACCGATACGCAATCGAATCCCAACGTGGCCGCGCAAGCTGCCGCCACGCTGCTGCAGAAATATCCCGACCTGGCGGCGATCGCCTGCGTCGAAGCCGCCGGCGGGATGGGCGCCGCCACCGCCGTGCGTGAGGCGAAGAAGGCGGGCAAGATCAAGGTGATCGCGATGGATCGCGGCAACGATGTCCTCGAACAGATCAAGGAGGGAACCATCTCCGCCAGTGTCGCGCAGCAAACGGCGCTGATGCCTTTCTATGCCACTCAGATTCTCTACAACCTGAAGAACAACCCGATCCCCATCACCAACGACAACGCCAAAGCTGGCATCACCGGAACGCCAGGCGTGGTTGATACGGGCGTCATCATTGTGGACAAAAGCAATTGCGAATTTTTTATGCGAAAATAAATTTTGCGGCGAGTGAGAATTTAGAAGAAGTGGAAGAACGAAAAAGACAGCAGTTAATGTAAACTGTAAAATGAAAAATGAAAAATGAGAAATTGAAAATGACCGCCTATCCGGAAACAGCATACAAATATTGAAATTTGCCCGATTGAAGTTATCCATCACCGGGTGAAGGATCATTTTCAATTTCTCATTTTACATTCATGGCAGTAACTAAATAGCATGCTCTTGCAGTTACAGGACATCGTTAAGACTTTCCCCGGCGTGCGCGCGCTCGATGGCGCGCGATTCGACCTTGGCGCGGGCGAAGTTCACGCGCTGGTGGGCGAAAACGGCGCTGGCAAGAGCACGCTGATAAACGTCATCGCAGGCGTTTATCAGCCGGACTCAGGGCAGATGCTGCTCGACGGCGCGCCCGTGCGATTCGCGAATCCGCACAGCGCCGGCCAGCATGGCGTGGCGGTGGTTTTCCAGGAACTCAGCCTCTCGCCCAATCTTTCTATCGCGGAAAACATCTTTGCGCATCGCCAGCCGGTTTCGCGCCTCAACTGGATCAATACGCGTGCAATGCGCGAGATGACGCGCGAACTGCTGGCGCTGTTCGAACTGCCGCTCGATCCCGCGACGCTCGTGAAATATCTCCCGATGGCGCAGCGGCAGGCAGTCGAAATTCTGAAAGCGTTTTCGCAAAAGCCGCGCGTACTGATCCTGGATGAGCCCACCTCGTCGCTCACGGCTATCGAGACGCGACTGCTATTCGAAAATATCCACCGCCTGAAAGCGCAGGGCGTTTCCTTCATCTACATCTCGCACCACCTGCCGGAAATTTTCGAAATCGCAGACCGTGTGACGGTGATGCGCGATGGACGCTACGTGGACACGCTGGCAATCTCGGAGGCGACCGAAGATACGCTTGTGCGCAAGATGGTGGGGCGCGAACTGCTGAATATCTATGGAGAGCGCCGACAGGAGTTGGGCGATCCGATTTTCAGCGTTCAAGGCGCCGCACGCGGCGCCGATTTCCAGAATATTGCTCTCAGCATCCGTCGCGGCGAGATCGTTGGGTTGGCGGGCCTGGTCGGCGCGGGGCGGACCGAGTTGGCGCGCGCGATCTTTGGCGCGGAGCCGCTTGAACGCGGCGAAATGGCGCTCGATGGCGCGCCGATCCGTCCGCGCGATCCAAAACAGGCGATCCACGGCGGCATCGGCTATCTGAGCGAAGACCGCAAGGAACAAGGCCTCTTTCTGCGCATGACCGTCCGCGACAACTGCATCGCGCCGAGCCTCCGCCGCTTCGCCAATCGCGCCGGATGGCTGGATGACGCGGGGATGGACCGCCAGGCCGAACGCGACCGCGAGGCGTTCAAGATCGCCACGCCCTCCATCCACCAGCGGGTGAGCAATCTTTCGGGCGGCAATCAGCAGAAGGTTCTGCTGGCGATGTGGATGGGCATTACGCCGAAGCTGTTGATTGTGGACGAGCCGACGCGCGGCGTGGACATCGGCGCCAAGAGCGATATCTATGCGCTTTTGCGCGCGCTGGCCGCGCGCGGGGCCGCAATCCTGCTCGTCTCGTCGGATTTGCAGGAAATCCTCGGCCTCAGCGACCGCGTCCTCGTGATGCGCGGGGGACGCCTTGTCGCCGAATTCTCGCGCGAACAAGCCACCGAAGAAAACATCATCGCCGCCGCAAGCGGCGTGGAGATGGAATCGCATGACTCGGAATCTTGAGCAATCCGGCAGAGGAATCGTCTCATTTGCGCTGAGGATCGTGCGCGCGCGTGAATTCATGGTCGTGATGATCATCCTCGCCGCGGGCGCCGCCCTCGCGATCAAGACGCCGATCTTCCTGACGTGGCTCAATCTGCACGCGCTGCTGCTGGGGCTTTCCATCGAGTCCATCGTCGCCATCGGCATGATGATCCTGATGGTCTCGGGCGGATTCGATCTGTCGGTTGGTTCGACGGCGGCCCTTTCGGGCGCCGTGGCGGCGATGTGCCTGAAAAGCGGCATGCCGGCGCCCGTGGCCGTGGCGGCGGGGCTGGCGATTGGCGCAATCATCGGATTGTCCAATGGTCTGATCATAACAAAAATCGGAATCAATCCTTTCGTCACGACGCTGGGCATGATGAGCGTGGTTCGCGGCGGGCTGATGGTCGTGACGGATGGACAGAATATATCGGCGAACAACGCCGCCTTCAAATGGATCGGGCAGGGCGAGATCGCGGGGATTCAGGCGCCGATTCTGATCGCCGTCGCACTCGTGATCCTGGGCGATCTCCTGCTGCGCAAGAGCCGTTTCTTCCGGCAGAGCTACTACATCGGCGGTAACGAGAAAGCGGCCCATCTCTCCGGCATCCCGGTCAACTCCATCAAGACGTTCAACTATGTCTTGATCGGGCTGCTGGCGGCGCTGGCGGGCGTCATCATGACCGCGCGCTATGGCAACGCCTCCGTCACGACGGGCGAAGGCTTGGAATTGAGGGTTATCACCGCCGTGATCATCGGCGGCGCGAGTTTGCAGGGCGGCGAAGGGACGGTGCTGGGCTCATTCCTTGGATTACTGCTGATGAGCATCATCAATAATGCTTTGACGCTGCTGGGCGTGGGGACCAACTGGACCACACTGGTGATCGGCGCGACGCTGCTAGTCGCCGTGATGATTGATACGCTGGGCAAGCGATATCGCGTAAGGAGCTAGCGGAATTCCCGATTGCAGCGGACACCGCCTGCGTTATAGTGGTGATTCCAGCCAAGAGTAAAATCATATATGACCGGCAAAAGACATTGGCTGATGGAATTGTGATTGATTATCGCACAAGTGGGAAGAAATGAGTGAACAAAAACGCTGGCGAATGAAATTCGATTCTGCGGATCTTATAAATAAGCGAAGGAGAAGATGATTATGAATCGCTCGACGCCTTTTTCGCGCTGGTTCTCCGCGCTGACGCTGGGGACTGCTTTGCTCGTGGCAGGACTGATCGCCTGTGCGCAATCGCAGCCGGCTGTTCTCGCTGCGCAACAGAATCCAGCGCCGAAAGGGAAGGGAACCCTCAAGGCCGGCGCGAATGCCGCCACCTCGCAGCCGCTGGAGCAGCTGGGCGGTCTGCGGACGCCAACAAAGGGCAAAGACCTAATTCAGAAGCCAACCGGGGCGCTCCACCCAACCAGCGAACAACTGATTGACGACACCACGCTCGGCAAACACAAAACCGGAACGATGATGTTGCTGCACATCAACGACGTGCATGAGATTCTCAAACCGCCGGCCAAGGGTCTGGGCGGACTGGCCTACGTCGCGGGCTACGCCAACCAGATGCGCGCCAAGCGCCCGGATACGATCTTCCTGGATGCGGGCGATCTCCTGGAAAAGGGCGACGAGATGAGCAAGATTTCCCGGGGCGAAGCCAGCTACCGGATTCTGGGCGCCATCGGCCTGGATTGCTCGGTCCCGGGCAATCATGATTTCGTGTTCGGGTTGAACCGGCTTTTTGAAAACGCCAAGACGGGCAAGATGCCGCTCCTCTGCGCTGGGGTGGTTTATGCCGATACAAAAGAACCTCTCTTTCCCGAGACGATGATCAAGCAGATCGGCTCGCTGAAGATCGGCCTCATCGGCGCGACCATCAGCCGTCCGATTAAGAACGCGCGGCCCGTCATCAATCCCGACAACGCGGAGTTGGGAAAACGAATCGCCGAACTTGCCAAAAAACTGGAGCCGGAAGTTGATCTGACCATCCTTGTGCTGCACAACGGCACGTGGGCCGGGCGAATGATGGCCAAGGCCGCGCCCACCGTGGATATCGTTATTACCGGCCATACCAACGAAGTGACGGAAGCGACCATGAAGGCCGAGACCGCCCAGATGATCCGGTTGCGCAACTCGATCAGATGCTCGACCAGGGGGGCAGAGCTGTCTTCGATGTCGTCCTTCGTGCTCATGTCGCGTCACCCGCGCCCGCGCCCGTGCCCGCGTCAGGCTTCTTCCTGACCCGCCCGCGCGGCTTCGCCGGGGGGGCCTCAGCCTCCACCGCCGGTGC
>JAPLSP010000075.1 GCA_026398575.1 Candidatus Sumerlaeota bacterium
GAGGAGCATTTCAGCTATCCCAACGGCTCGGAAGGCGCGCCGGCGTGGTTTGCCGAATCCATTGCGTGGGAAGTTCGCGACGGCGCAATGATTCATGCCGGCGCTGCGCGCGACCGGTCGTTCCTGATCCTCGAGCAGGCGCCTTGCGGCAAGGAAGTCGAGATCGAGGCGACAGTCACGGTCCAGAAGCGCGCGGCGCCGTTGACGGATTGGAGCATGGCGGGCGTGGCCGTGCGGCTGGATGGGAAAAATTTCTGGCAATTCGCGATGATTGAAGGGCCGGAAAGCGCCGGGCAGCGGCGCTTTATCGAACTCGCCGAAAGCTTGGACGGCTTGTGGAACGCGCAATCGGCGCCATCCTCTCAATTGAAAACGGCGGCGCGCGAAGGCGCGGATTTTAAGTGGGAAGATAACCATCCCTATCGCCTGCGCATTGCGATGAACCCGCAAGGGATCGAAGGAACGCTCAAGGAAAACGATGGCGCGGTTCGCGCGCGTCTTGCCTTCCGGTTTGACAAACCCGCCGTAACCTCCGGCCAGCCGGCTTTGAATTGCGCGGGAATGTTGGCGGCGTTTGATGACGTGAAGGCCAAAAGCGGCCAGCCCGTGGCGCCGCCTGCCTCCGCTGCTCCGCCAAAGACGCCCGCCTATGATGCGCCCGGCTGCGAGGCGGTCCGCTCGCAGGCGACGGGCTTTTTCCATGCGAAAGAGGCTAGCGGCCGCTGGTGGCTGATTGACCCGAATGGCCGCGGCTTCTACATGGTAGCCACCGATCACGTCAACTATCACGGACATGGATGCGAGAAACTGGGCTACAGCCCCTATGGACGCGTCGCACAGGAAAAATACAAGAGCGAGGAGGCATGGGACAGCGCGACGATCGCGCGTCTCAAGGACTGGGGCTTCAACAGCCTCGCGGCGGGCCATTCGACTTCATTGCGCCATCGCGGACTGGCCTTCACGGAATTTCTTTCGCTCGGCGCTTCCTTCGCCGCGATAGAAGATCTCTGCCCGCGAACGACGTGGACCGGCTTCCCCAACGTCTTCAGCCCCGCCTGGCCGCGCCATTGCGACAAGATTGCAAGGCGCCAGTGCGCGCCGCTCAAAGACGATCCCTGGCTGATCGGATATTTTTTCGACAACGAACTCGAGTGGTTCGGCAAGCAGGGCAAGGGCCTCTTCGATGAAGCTTGGAATAAGCCGGCGGATCACACCGCGAAACAAGCATGGATCAAACTCCTGCGCGAAGAGATCAAAACCATTGAAGCCTTCAACGCCGGATGGGGGACGAAACTGAAAAGCTTCGATGAACTGGCGGGCCACACCCAGCCTTCCCCGGCTCAGACGCAATTGGCGAAGGACACCGAGAAGGCTTTTGTCCGTCTCGTGGCACGCCGCTACTTCGAAACCTGCGCGCAGGCCGTCCGGCGCCATGATCCAAACCATCTGACGATTGGCTGCCGCTTCGCCGGCGCCGCCCCCGAAATCTGGGACATCGCCGGCGAATCGTGCGACGTCGTGACGTTCAACATCTATCCGCGCATAGACGTCGAGCGCGGCGTTCCGGCGCGCGTCATCGAGGAAATCACCGGTCATTATCAGGCGTCGAAAAAACCGATGATGGTGACCGAGTGGAGTTTCCCCGCGCTCGACGCCGGACTGCCCTCGCTGCACGGCGCAGGTATGCGCGTGGATACGCAGCGCCAGCGCGCCCAATGCTTCTCGCATTTTCAAACGATGCTCTTCAGCCTGCCCTTCATGGTCGGCTCCAGCTACTTCATGTATCTCGATGAACCCGCCCTCGGCATCTCCTCGACGTTTCCCGAAGACAGCAACTACGGGCTGATCAGTGAAAAGGATGAGCCGTATCCCGAGCTGACGGCGGCGGCGCGCGCCGTCAATCCCCGCGCGTGCGAAACCCATCTGGAGGGAAAGAAGCCCGCCTTGCTGCCGCGCGCGCAACTCGCCGATTGGCTCATCAATCCGCCGCCGAAAAAACCGGCGCCGCCCGCGCTCCTCGCGCTTTCAATAGGCAAGTTCGCATTGAAAGGCCCCGAGGGCGGGATCGCATGGCGCCTGGCTTTGGGGGGCGTCAGGCTGGGCGATCTGCATCCCCTGATCCATCAGCAGCACCCCGCCACGGAAGCGAATCTGTGGGTCCGGCCCGACCGCGCAAGCATCACGGCTTTTTATGAAAACGACCGCGTGAGCGTGGTGGATATGGAATTCGGATTTGGCGCGGCGGATAAAGCACGAGCCGCGGGCGCCACAGCGGCCGGCGCCGCCGCAAGCGGGAACGATGCAGCGTCGTGGAATACCCCGCGCCGTTATCGCGCGGCGTGGCGCTTCTGGATTCCGAAGGCGCCGCCCGAGTGGGTGGCCAGCCAATGCCTTTGGATTGAAAACGCGGATGACGCGCCGTGGCGGCTGGCGGAAATCTATCATTATCTTTCCCCCGCCATCGGCGGGGATAAATCCAATGATGAGCCGCTGGCCGAGGCGCCCAACTACTACCTGCAGGGCGGCGCGTGGGTGGACAAGCAGGCGAATCTCGGCGCGGGCTGCTGGTTCGCAAACGCCGAGGATTTCGCCTGCACATACTGGAAAGACCGCGACGGCCATCATGCCGATCTGCGCCAGAAAGCCGACGTTATCCTGCGCCCCGGTCAGCGCTTCGAGGCGCCGCCAGTGATGGCCTTTTTCTTCCCGCTCGAACAACCCACGCGCCAGGCCTTCGGCGCCGCAGCCGACGTCATCTGTAAAGAAGTCGTGGCCACTAGTGCCGCTTCACCTCGTTGAACCTAGCCCTTATAACAGGCTTGAATCAAATCTTAATCATTAAGGAGACAATGCAATGCGGAGGGGAACAGCGCCAGCTTTTGGAGTATAAGAGCGGAGATTCTCGCTTCGCTGCGAACTCCCGCTTGCCGCCTTCTTGGCGTTGTTTTGCTGATCCAGATCATCGCTGCCCAAAATGAAATGACAACAGCTAGTACGGCAAAACAGCAGCCGTCTTAGCCGGCTTTAGCCGGCTCTTCTTTGCACCCTGCTTTAGCAGGGGTGTTTGAAGACAGCATCCAACTTGGAGCGCGCTTTAGCGCGGCTTCTCGACCGGCTTTAGCAAAAAAAGATAGGCCGGGGGATTTGTTGCTGAAGCATGTCGAGAAGCCGCGCTAAAGCGCGCTAGTGAAATAGAGCCTCTGCTTTCACCCCGCCTAAAGGCGGGTGCAAAGAAGAGCCTGCTAAAGCAGGCTAAAATCACAGCGGACAGGTCAGAAGCGGTTTGTTTTGGACGAGGATGAAATCAGATCTAAGAAATGCAGCAAGCGGGAGTTCGCAGCGAAGCGAGAATCTCCGCTCTTATACTCCAAAAGCTGGCGCTCCTCCTCATTGCATTAAAATACCCCAAGCATGCTTGCTGAAATCATTTCCACCGGAACCGAAATCTGCCAGGGGCGCTATGCGGATACCAACGCCCAATATCTGAGCCAGGAGTTGACGCGCTACGGCGTCAAGGTGGTGTGGCATACGACGACGCTCGATGAGGCGCCGCTCTTGCGCGACGTGTTGCGGCAGGCCGCGCGGCGCGCCGATCTTGTCATCATGACCGGCGGACTCGGGCCGACCGAAGACGATCTCACGCGCCCCATTCTCGCCGAACTGGCGGGCGTGGAATTGATCCAGGACGCCAAAGTCCTGGAGATGATCGTCGAGCGATTCCGCCGTCGCGGACGCCCGATGAACCCCAGCAACACAAATCAATCGCTTGTCCCGCGCGGCGCCACCATCCTCTACAACGAATGGGGAACCGCGCCGGGGATCGCCATTGAGCTCAGAGGGGAGAGAAGAGACGCGGAGACGCGGAGAGGGGAGACGCGGAGACGCGGAGACGCGGAGACCCGGGGAGGGGAGAGGGGAGAGGGAGATGAAAAGAGGGCTGGGGCCCGTCCGTGTCAGTCCGTGCCCGTCCGTGTCAGTCCGTGTCAGTCCGTGTCCGCCGCGCAGCCGGGCGAAGAACCCGGAACTCAGAACCCGGAACTCGGAACTCGGAACAGTGTTATCATCGCCTTGCCCGGCCCGCCGCGCGAAATGAAACCGATGTTCAACGAATGCGTCCGGCCCTTCCTGGAGACGCGCCTCGCGCTGAAGCCTTCGTGCCGCATTCTCGACATCCACACCATTCATCGCGCGGAATCCGAACTCAACGAGCGGCTGCGGGATCTATTCGGGGCCGATCCGCGCGTGACGCTGGCATGGCTCGCCAGCATCGGACAGGTGGACATCCGCCTGAGCTGCTCGGTTCCCGATCCCGCCGAACGCGAATCGCTCATCGAGGATTTCCGCCGCAAAGTCATCGAGCGCATCGGCGGCGAAGGCGATGTTTATGGTTACGATGCAGACACGCTGGAATCGGTTCTCGGACGCATGCTCGGCCAGCGCGGCATGACCATCGCGCTGGCCGAATCCTGCACGGGCGGCCTGGCCACCAAGCGCCTGACAGACATCAGCGGCTCGTCGGCCTACGTTCTGGAAAGTTTCATTACCTATACGAACGAGGCCAAGATTAAACGTCTCGGCGTCGAACCCGGATTGATTGCGGCGCATGGCGCGGTCAGCGAACCGGTGGCGATTGCGATGGCCGAGGGCGTGCGCCGCGTTTCAGGCGCGACGCTGGGCGGCGGAATCACGGGCGTGGCGGGCCCGACGGGCGGCACGCCGAACAAACCCATCGGCATGGTCTGCGTGGCGCTGGCGACTCCCGCCGGAACGCAGGTCAACACGACCACCTACATGGGCGACCGCGACCTCGTTCGCAACCAGGCTGCCAGCCGCCTCTTCGACATGGCCCGCCGCTGGCTGCTGCGAGTTTGATAACAAAGCATTAATTTAACAAGAGTATAGCATTAATAACGCTTGATTCTCCTCCCTGTTCTGCCAAGATTTCGCTTTTAGATTTGATTACTCGTGGCTTTCGAAAATGATAAAAAGAACATGATGCATCAGAGAGCCATGACGTTTTCCAGGTTCTGCTGAACTTATCTCGCACTGGTAGATGAACCTAACAACGACTGCCGAGGGAGAAGCGAGTAGCCATGAGCCAGCAAACCTTAAGAGCCGACTTCCTTCGCACGCTAAATCATATCGGTGATGTGCTCACTAAAGTGACTCAGAATAGCGGGCCCAATGGTTTTCTTACGGCGCCAGATTTGCATAAGCTTGCAGAAGGACTATTTCTTTCGGCTTGTACTCATTGGGAGCAGTTTACTCATTATCTGCTCGTTGAGGATGTTGCAACCAGTTCCAGATCCATAATACATCGCTCCGTCCGCGAATTTCGCACCAGCGGCGCAGCATGGCGTCTTGCTAATCAAGTATTAACTCATCCCGATCATCCGAAAAAATTTATTGAGTGGTTCGACTACGCTTCTGTCGTTTCGCGGGCCAATGAATTTCTAGGCGCTGGGAATCGCTTCGCGGCTCCTCCGTTGCCACGTAGGAATGATTTGGAATTACTGAGGCGAGTACGAAATGCAGTCGCCCATCGAAGCGATAGAGCATGGAGAAGCTTTATTGCATTATGTCGTGACACGCCTTTCTTAATTCAATCGAGGCAAATGAGAGGTATTACACCAGGCCGCTTCTTGGTTGCTCATACTTGGAATGGACAGCCTGTGATTCGCGAGGCCGTATTGTTGCTTGAATCTGCCGCGCGTCATTTGGTGCCTGGTACGACACCTTGAATAGGAGTGCTAAGCATGGTAGATCATTTACACAAGCGTCTCTTCTTGAGAGAGGGCGACGTGGTTGAGGTTAAATGTGACACACAAGCGAATGTCATCCTTATGGAAGACAGTGAATACTCAAACTATAAATTGGGGCATTCGCACCGTTATTATGGCGGCTTTTTCAAGCAATTCCCAGCACGGCTGACGCCACCGCATTCTGGATATTGGAATGTTGTTCTTGATCTGGGCGGAGGCCAAGCGACAGTGCGCTATGACATGCGTGTGGTTAGCCTTGCTGCCTAGTGAGCCGGAGAGTATGCCTTTGCTATAGCCCGTCATTGTATATCAACAGGAGCGGCGCAGTCTTTGGCGCGACTTTCGTCTGCTTCCGGTCATCTACAACCCCATAAACCCGCGCGATGCTGTCGCTGGTGGCCGCGCTGCTCATGGTGATCCTGGGCAGGCCGCCGATATGGTTGGGCGTAAGTTTTGTTGTCACGGGAAGGCCGTTGACGATATCGCCCGACATTGTGGCGCCAGCATAAAAAACCGCATAGAGCGAAGTATGCGCCTTGACGCCGACGATACCCGAACTCTTCGGCAGTCGCACGCCGGAGACGGCGAAGATGGCGCCCGTGGTTTTCATCACCTCCACGCCGCTCGATGTTGAAACGCTCAGCGGCGAGCTGCCCGTCGTGGGCTTATCGCCGATCACTCCGCTGCCCGCATACGCGCGGCTCGCGGTGGCCTCGAACTTGGCGATCCTGCCATCCGCCACATAAAAGCCGCTGCCCGAGATTTTCCCGCCCGTGGCGCTGATCGTCACGCTGTTGGTGGTGCTGTGGAACCAGAAGACGCTGATTTCCCCCATGTAAGGCGCGCGGTTCAGCATCAAACTCGAAGACGCAAGTTTTTTGATTTCTCCGACAATGGCGAATGGCATGATCGCCGCTCCCTTGGCGGTGATGGAGCCGGCCGCTCTGACGTTCACATCCGGCCCGGCGCCCACGCCGCCCAGCGCGCCCGACAGCTGGACTCTCTTGACGCCACGCCATACTCCTGTTTTGCTCGACAGCGTGATGGCGGTGAAATCCTGTTTCCTGGCGGTCAGCGTTTCGAGTTTGGCGCCGTTGATCGCCACGGAAGCCCGCGATGTCATGCTGTCGGCCGCCGAGATGTTGACGATCATGTCCACCGAGCTGTCCACGTCCCGCCGGGAACTCATGCGAACGACGCCGATGGCGCTGCTCGTGACGATATCGCACACGATCGCGTTTGTCGCCGTCAGGCGTTCGATAGTCTTGCTCGTGGTCAACGCCATCACGTCGCCTTCCACCGACAGCATGGAAAAGCCGCCTTGCGTGCGGATCCCGCGGATCGGCTTTGGAATGAGTCTGAGATTCCTGGACGACGCGCTGCGCACAAGCGATAGCGTGTCTGTCGTGCCGCCGTTTGCGATCACCAGAATGCCGTCGGTGGTGATCGTGACGGAGGTCGCAAAGGTGTTTGCGCCCTGGCCGTTCGCCTTCAGAACCGGTCTGTAATCGGCCTTAAGGTCCTTCATATTCGCCACGGCCTCGAACGCCATGAAGTTCTGGTTTTGTTTCTCGCCTTGCACCGAGACGAACGCGCGGCGGAACGGATGGAAGACGTATCGGGATGACTGCGCCATCACCCAACCGGAAAAACCGTCGGGCACAGGCAGGGCATATTTGCCATCCAGGCTCATCGTCGTCGCCGCCACCATCACGCCCGAAGGGTTGATAGCCACGACCATAACCGGGGCCAGTGTGGCCACTTCTGTAATCACGCCGGAAATCTCAAACTTGAAAATCGCAATCTCGCTGGTTGATGGGCCGTTCAGCGTCTCCACGCCCGCTCCATTGCGCGCCCGGACGCTGAAAGAATAGATCGCGTTTTTGTTCAAGCCCGTCACGGTTAGTGTTCCCCATGCCAAGGCCGTTTGCCAGACTGGCGACGCGCCGAGCGCGCCATTCGCCTGCGCCCATTTCGCCGCCGTCTCGCAATAAATCGCATACTTCGTCGCGGCCGGATTGCCATCGCCCGATCCAATCTTGATATCCAAGCTATCATTTTTGGGATTGCTGATGATGGGCGCCAAGGGCGTGGCCGCCAGGGTCCATGTTGTATAAACGGCAGTCTTGTCGCTGTCGCCGCTGACGCCGGCGGCTGCTGCCTGCATCGAATACTGCGTGTTGGGCGCGAGGCCGCTCTGCCGCCATTCCTGGACGTTTGCGCCGGTGGTTGTTTGCAGCGTCACCGGCGGGTTTGAGCCAGGATCGGTCCAGACCTTGTAACCGGTCTCGCTGGTGGAATTATCCTGCCATGTCCAGGTGATCGAATCTGTGGCGATGTTCTTTGCGCCGGGATTCGTCGGGGCCGGGAGAAGCACAAGAGACTTGGGCGCCGCGCCGTAGGTGGAACCGATCTCGGCCAAGGGAACCACGATCGCGTATATCTGCCTGCCATTCTCCACGCGGATTGGCGCCGGCGCGCCGCCGGCAATCCGCTGTACGCTGGCCGCTTCCTTGGTGGCGGGATAGTCCGCCGGATAGGTCAATTTGACGGCGATGAAATCCGAAGGAGCGACCTGGTTGGCCGCCACATCGTCCTCGCTGAACTCGATGCGCAACGTCGCACCCGCTCCGCCAAACTCCATACCCGTGGGCTCCAGGGTAAACGCGCCGTTAACGCGCTTGCCGCCGACCTGGATTTCCTCGGCGCGGTCGAGCGTGACAGTCGTCGGCAGGCCGCCCGCATAAGAAACGAGCGTGCCCGTGCTGGTCATCAGTGCAGGTTTGTAGAAACCATAAATATCGTCCCCGAGCGTCGCTTCGCCGGAAACGGATTCCCATAAAGCCTGGGAACGGTTCACTCGTGGTTGCCAACACGCAAAATAATCGGAAACCTTGTTGCCGGCTATTTCAAAATATCCTCCGGCGAAGAGAGCGTTGCGGTCCACGGCAAGGGCTTTCACTCGCTGGATCATGCCCGTTCCCATCGTCTCCCAAGACGATCCATCCCACTTGGAAATATATCTCACAGTCTTCCCGTCCGCCGTCTGATAATTGCCGCCGGCATAAAGGGCGCCGGAGCTGTCCAGCGCAAGGGCTTCAACCTCGTCGCTGGTTCCTGTTCCCAGCGCCGACCAGGAGGCGCCATTCCATTTTGCAATGAAATTCGCCGGCGTTCCGCCTGCCGATCTGAACTTGCCTCCGGCATATACATTGCCTGATTTATCCGCCGCCAGGGCTGCGACGGTTGCATCCATTCCCGTTCTCATTGCCGACCAGGTTGCCCCATTCCACTTCGCAATGCAATTGACCACACTCAAGTCCGCGTGCACAAAGGCGCCGCCGGCATAGAGATTGCCCAACCCATCCAAGGCCAGGGCATTGACAGAGCCGTCCATTCCCAAATACCCCAGTGATGACCAGGAGAGGCCATTCCACTTCGCGATATTCAAGGCATTCTTTCCGCCTGCCGTTGTGAAAGAGCCGCCGGCATAGACATTGCCTTTTCCATCCACGGCTAGCGCGCCGATACCGCCGTTTGTTCCCGTTCCCAGCCCGGTCCAGGATACCCCGTCCCACTTCGCAATATGATTCGCCGGCGCCCCACCTGCCGTTGTGAAAGAACCGCCGGCAAAGAGAGCGCCTGGCCCCATGGCCGCAAGACTATTGACAGCGCTATTCATTCCTGATCCAAGCGGCGACCAGGATGCCCCGTCCCACTTGGCGATGCCATTCGCAGTGGCGCCGCCTGCTATCAGGAAATCTCCTCCGGCATAGACGGCGCCTGCGCCATCCGGCGCGAGCGCATAGACGTAGCCGCCGATTCCTTTTTGAACAGCAAGCGCAGACCAGGATGATCCGTTCCATTTTGCAATATTCCCCGTCGGGGCGCCTCCTGCCGCTCCGAAGTTGCCCCCCGCATACAGATTGCCCGCGCCATCCTCAGCAAGGGCAAGGACGTCATATCCATTGATTCCTGTCCCCAGAGCCGACCAAGCCGATCCATTCCATTTCGCGATATTGCTGGCCAGCGTTGCGCCCGCCGTTGTGAAATTCCCGCCGGCATACAGGTTGCCCGCCTTATCCAACGCAAGGGATTCGACTTTGGCTGGGGAAGACTCGGATTCATTCCTCATTCCCATTCCCAGCGCAGACCAGGACGATCCGTTCCAGTTTGCGATATTGTTGGCCGACGTCTCGCCCGCCACAGTAAAATTGCCTCCGGCATACACATTGCCCGCTCCATCCGCCGCAAGAGCAAAAACTTCTCCGCCGGTTCCTGTTCCCAATGCCGACCAGGAAGCGCCGTCCCACTTTGCGATGTGATTGACCGCACTCAGGTTCGCGTGCACAAAAGCGCCGCCGGCATAGAGATTGCCCAACCCATCCAATGCCAGCGCATTGACGGAGCCGTCCATTCCCAAATACCCCAGCGTTGACCAGGAGACGCCGTTCCACTTCGCGATATTCAATGCATTCTTTTCGCCTGCTGTTGAGAACGCGCCGCCGGCATAAACATTGCCCATCCCATCCGCCGCAATAGCCTTAACCTCGCCGTAAATGCCCGAGCCCAACGGCGACCAGGAGGCGCCATCCCACTTCGCGATGGAAAACGCCGGCACATCTCCCGCCAAAGAGAATTGTCCGCCGGCATAAAGATTGCCCGATTTATCCACCGCAAGGGCTGAGATATAGCCATCCACTCCTGTCCCCAATGCCGACCACGTGGAAGTCGCCGGATCCCATTTGGCGACGCCGTTTGCGATCACGTTTCCTGCGACCGTCATGAACTGCCCGCCTAGATAGATGGCGCCTGAAGTGTCCCGGGCTATTGCAGTGACGATTCCATTCGCGCACGAAAGATAGAACTGGTCATCCCAATAGACATCGCTCGCATCGCTTTCAGGGCCTGTTGCGGCTTTGGATGATACAGGAGCGAGCCATATCCCAGCGCTCGATAAAGCCGCGCATAAAATCGTCAGAAACGATTTCCAAAATGGCAGGGCTTTATTCAGTGAAAAAATATTTTTCATGGTCGTTGCTCCTAGTCACTCAATCGAGCGCCTGCAGCCCCTCAATAGCGCAATAGCATGACATTGCGCCCCATAACGCTTCCCCGCTTTATTCTATGCGCGGATTGCAGAGTCTTTCCATGTAAATTTCATGAAAATATGGACATGAGTCGGGAAAATCATTCCGGCCGCAGCGCGCGCGCCAGGTTGCCCTTTTCTATTTGCTTTTGATTTCTTGTTCCAGCTTCTTGCGCAGATCGCGGTAGTTCTCGGGCTTGTAGGGTTCCAGGCTGGCGGCTTTGTCCAACAGGGGAAGCGCCTCTTCGCGGCGATTCAGTTCCCGCAGGATGCCCGCCTTCACCGCGTAGCCATTGGGCGAGAGCGGATAGAGTTCAATGGCCAAGTCGGCTTGTTTCAGGGCTTCGGGATAGCGCTTGAGGCGCGCGAGCGTTTCGGCCTGGCTGCGTCTCATGCTTGCCGAAAACGGATTCATCTGGATGGCCTGGCTGCGCAGCGCAAGGCCGTCTTCGTCTCTTCCCATGCGTTCGCACATCGCCGCCTCGGCGTCCAGATAGCGCGCGCAGTTGCCTTGAATGCGAGAGGCCTTGTGATATGACATCAGCGCCTCGGCGCGGAATCCTGTCGCTTCTTTCTGATGCGCTTCACGCTCCTTGGGGATTCTCATCGCCAGCGTTTCTTCATAAGCGGCTTCTTTCGCCAGATCATTCCCCAACAGGTAGGCGGATTTTGCGCGCATCGGTTGGATGAGATACACCCACCCGCCGGCAAGATTGCCCGCCACCCACAAAACCAACAGCGCCCCGCCCATCCTGCGCGAACCCACAACCCTCCCCACCGCCCGCCTCAGCCTTCCCCAATAGGCGCGCCGCGGACGGACACGGACTGGCACGGACTGGCACGGACTGACACGGACTGGCACGGACTTGGCACGGACCGCCGCGCGCGAAGGGCAGCAGCCCGCAGCAATAGATCGCCAGCATCAATCCCGCCGCTGGCAGGCCCGCTTCAACCCAGAGCTGCATCAATGCATTATGGGCGTCGCGCGCCTCTCGCGCCCCTTGCGAAGCGGTTTGAAGGTAAAGAACGGCATAAGAGCCGACGCCGTTTCCACGCAGAGGCGAGAGCGGCGCGAATTGCAATTGCCGCGCCGCGGCCTCGAGATAGTAAATCCGTTCCTGAATCGTGGAAATGCGCGTCAGGCGTTTCCAGAATCCCGCTTCGCGCTGCGCCTGCGGAATCGCGGCAGCGGCCGCATCCTGTTTCGTTCCGCCTCCAGGGGTGGCCGCAAACCGCGCCCCATGGGGAACGATCCAGACAAAAAGCAGAAGGCAAATCAGGAACAACCCCGCCGCGAATCCGCCCGGAAGCGCCAGCCGCTTCCAGCGTTCGCGTCCAACGATGATCGCCGCCAGCGCCACCGCTAACAGCGCGCACAGCCAGCCTCCGCGCGATTTCGTCAGGAAAAGCGCCGCCAATGAGATAAAGAATCCCATCGTCGCCAGCGCTTGCGGCCAGAAGCGCCGGAAGGCCGCCGTCAGCCCGATCAGGAACGGCAATCCCATCGCGAGCGTATAAGCGAAAACGTTGGGGTTGCCGTACCAGGAGGAGATGCGTTTTTCGCGCAAGGTGTTCATGATCGCTTCGGAGAAGCGGTCCGGGTTCAGTCCCACGTCCCGCCCCATCTCCGCCAATTGCGCGTCATAGCCAAAGAAATATTGATAAAGCCCCTTGAAGGCGCTGGCCACAATCAAGACCGAAAAGAAAACGAACAGTGCCCAAGCCGCCAGCTCCTGGGGAGTTCCGAGTTCCGAGTTCCGAGTTCCGAGTTCCTCTTCCGTCTCTCCTCTCCGCGTCTCCCCTCTCCCCTCTCCGCGTCTCTCTTCTCCGCGTCTCCCCTCTCCCTGCATTCTGAATTCCGGACTCGAGATCGCCCGCCATGCCAGGAGCGCGATGCATAAAATCCAATATCCTTCGAGCCAGGTTCCCACCGTTTCGAGTCCCTCGGCCGGCGCGACGCTCCACGAAAACGACAACGTCGCCCAAATCAACAGCGCCGCCATCAACGCCACCGGCCAGCAGAGCAGCGCCTGCAGCCGCTTCGCCATTCCCGCCATCAAGAGCGCGATCGCCAGCACGAGGCCGAAAGAACCCGCAACCCAAATCCCCTGTTCCGGAAAACTGGTCTGCATCCGCCAATGACTGAGCGCCAGCAGCCCCAGCGGCAGACAATAAAACATCAGCGCCAGCCGCGACTCGGGACTTAGGTGTGGCAGCCGTGTCGGCGCTTGGCCATCCCCGCCCTGCGATTCGAGCGCTTCGCCTTCGATCTCATTTGGCTGATTTTCGGCGGCACTCCCCGGAGTTGGGGAAATCCGATCGCCTTTTTGCCTGCGACGAGGTTGAACCATGGCCCCTCTCGATCCCATACGCGACAGAAGATGAGGACATTGTAGGAAAAACCCCGGCGCTTAATCGCGCCTAAAATCATGGCCTCTGAAAAATGATTCCTTAAAAATATGTGGGTCAATATCAGCTCCGGCAATCTACCTGCTGGAATCAGCATTTACGAGATGCTATAAGTGTCCTGACTCCGCTGCGCTTCGTTACGGACGCGGGAAGGAGGCTGACAATATGGATCGCCAAATCGAAAGACGCTTGATGGACCAGGCGGTGGCGCTGGGCAATAGCGGGCAAGGCGAGGCGCTGCAAGAGCTGCTTCCTTTGCTGGCTTCGCCATCCGCGCAGGTCCGGCGCCTGGCCGCTTCGGCGGTGGGCAAGCTGGCAGATCTGGCCGATGCCGGAAAGGCCGTGAGCGCCCTGCTGCCGCTCTTGCGCGATGCGCATCCGCAGACGCGGCAATATGCCATCAAGGCGCTGGCCGCCTACGGCGCCCGGGCGCAATGCAGCCTGCCGGACCTGCGCGATCTGGCCGCGAACACATCCGAAAAAGACTACATCCAACGCGACGCCGCGAAAGCGGTGACGACAATCGAAGAGGCGTTGCGGATCGAAGAGGAGCAAGCCGAGCATCGCTGCCAGCGCTGCGCGAAGCAGGTGGACGCCACCGAATATGCGAGAAGCCAGCGCTTCTTTCAGCGCGTCTTCTGCGACAAATGCTTCGATGAAGTGTATCTGGCGCGCCGGAACTTCGACACGCGTGTCGAAGACAATAAGACGATCCGCACACAAAGCGGCACGCTGGTGCAGTCGGATGGTGAGCGAATGATCGCGGATTTCCTGCAGCGCGAAAGAATCGCTTTTCGCTACGACGAACGCATGCGCATCGTGGAGGGATACGCCGTCAGACCGGATTTCTATCTGCCGGAGTTTGATGTATATATCGAGTATTGGGGCATGGATACGACCGACTACAAAATCGGCATGCTGAAGAAACTGAAACTATATCAACAAGAGGGAAAGCGCCTGATCTCCCTCTATCCGGAAGACAAGCCCGGCATGGATACGACGCTCCGTCAGAAACTAAACCGATACATGAAAATCTGAATTCCCTCGGGCGCCGCGGAGCGAAGCGGAGCAAGCCTTGCCTTGCGCCAAGCTGTGCCCGGCTACACCTGCCGTTCATCATATTGCGCCGCGCCGCCGACGCCGAACATGTCGCGCTTGAGCTTGAGGTAAAATTTATAATCCGCCAGCGCGACGTTGGCCGGGACGCGGTGATCCACACCGGGGATGAAGCCGCCTTCGCGCACGAGGGGCAGGAGGCGCGTCAGCTCGGCGCGGATGGCTTCGCGCCCTTGCGCCAACTTCATCTTGCAGACGCCGCCCTGCAGAAGCGCGTCGGGGCGGCGGCGGCGGATTTCGATGGGGTCGCTGCCGCCGTGAACTTCGATCGGGAACATGCAGTTGATACCGCCGTCAATGAAGCTGTCAAGCACGGGCATGATGTTGCCGTCGCAGTCGGTCCACGATATATGGCAGCCGTGTTTCTTCAGGAGGTTTGTGATGCGCCGGTAGCGCGGCTTGACGACGTCGCGCATGAAATCCACGCCGACGATGCAGCCTTGGTTATAGCAGATGTCCTCCCATCCGGCGCCGAAGTCGAATTCCACGTCCTTCACAACGCGCGCGAGCGTCTCGCAGACAAGGTTGCACAGCGTCTCGACGATCTCCTCCAGCAGTTCGGGGTCTTCGAGCGTCATGAGCGAGATGCGCTCGAAGCCCATCCAGTTGCGCGGCGTGCCGACCATCGAGCCGATGGAGACGGCCAGCGGATAATCGCGCTGGTTATAGGCGGCGGCCAGCTCGGGCCAGTTCGCCGGGACGCGTTCGGGCGCGGGCTGGAGGCGCGGCTTGTATTCCTCCTCCCACGCCTTGCGGTCTTTGAGGAGGAAGTCAATGTGTTGCGGAATGGATTTATAGCCGGTCTTGTTGATGCGCTGCGTGCTGCCGGTGGTGTCGCGATAGACGGTATAGCGGTCGTTCTCCTCAAGGATTTTATGCTCGAACACCGGGCGCAAACCCATGACGTCAACCGGCGCGCATCGCCAGTTTTCAATCCCGAAATATTCGTAGGCGCTCGCCTCGTCATTGACCTCGGGCGGCAGGCCCTGCCCGTGCCACACCGGCAGCGTCTCGGCCCAGTAGCCGAATTCCATGTTTGGCAGGCGGTCCACCGTTTGATAATGCATCACGCGCCGCCAGCGCTCGCGCAGCGTCATCCCGCCCTCGCGAGCCGGCTGCCGCCTCAATTTTTCCGGGTCCTCGCCTTTTTGAATCGCCTCCAATATTTCTTCAGCGTCCATCGTATTCCTTCCTTTCGATGCTTCTTGATATCCGTGCAATCCATGCAATTCGTGGCTATGATTCAACCACGGATTACCAGATTGCGCAGATGATAAGAAACGCCAACATATTGCCATTCGGCGCGCGATAATGGCATAATCGCATGCTAGAGTTTAATCGCCCGGCAAACAGCGGCGAAGCATTCTTCCTGGGCTTTTTGCATTTGCTTTGCTTTCCGCTCGCCTTTTTCGTGATCGAAATCCAGCAGGTGAAGCAGGCTGTGGACGATGAGGAAGGCGATTTCGCGCCGCAGAGAATGGCCCGCCTGACGGGCTTGCTGCGCCGCGCGCTCGACGGAAATCACAATGTCGCCCAGCACGGCCTTGTCAGCCTTGGGACCGGGCGACTCGCCGAGCGCGAACGACAGCGTATCGGTCGTTCCCTGCCGATGGCGATATTGCAGATTGAGTTTGGTCATCTCGGCGTCATTGATGTAAAGCACGCTGAGTTCGGCCTTCGCAATCCCTCGTTCCTCGAGCGCGATCTGCGCGACCCTTTTCGTCAGCGACTTCAACGCGCGATCGCTCATCAATTCGCCGTGTGAACGGACCATCACATCAATGGTGAATGAAGCATTATCTGGCATATAGCCCTCGTATTTTCTCCTATAATTGGCCACGAATCCGCGCGCCTGATTGCTTTCGGCCGCGTCAGCAAGGATTCGCACTGACCCGCAGCTCTTTCTTTGCGGTATTTTCTTATGGCTTCGGCAACCCCGCCATGCACTTGATGCCCTCGGCGATTTCGGCGTCGGTCGGGATGACGTCCTGCAACTGCCCCGTGAGATATTTGTCGTATCCAGTCAGGTCCAGCAGGCCGTGGCCCGACCAGCACAGGAGGATCGTCTTTTGCTTGCCTTCCTCTTTCGCCTTTTGCGCCTCGACGACCGCGGCGGCGAGGGCGTGCGCGGTTTCGGGCGCCGGGATGAAACCTTCCGTGCGCGCCCACTTGACCGCCGCCTCGTAGCATTTGCTCTGCGTTATCGCCATCGGGCGCAGCAGCCCTTCGTGAGTCAGGTGGCTGACGAGCGGCGCCATGCCGTGATAGCGCAGGCCGCCGGCGTGGATCGGCGCGGGGATGAAGCTGTGGCCCAGCGAATACATCGCCAGCAGCGGCGTCATCTTGGCCAGATCGCCGTGGTCGTAGGCGAACGGCGCGCGCGTCAGCGTCGGGCAGGCCGCCGGTTCGACCGGGATGATGTCTATCTTCTTGCCGTGAATCTTGTCGCACACAAACGGGAACGCCAGTCCGGCGAAGTTCGAGCCGCCGCCCGCGCACCCGATGACGACGTCGGGATAATCCCCGGCGATTTCCATCTGCTTCTTGGCCTCCAGGCCGATCACCGTCTGATGAAGCATGACGTGGTTCAGCACGCTGCCGAGCGAATAGCGGGTGTCTTTGCTCTGAACGGCTTCCTCGATCGCCTCGCTGATGGCAATGCCCAGCGAGCCGGGCGTATCGGGCATCTTGGCCAGCACCTCGCGGCCGACGCGCGTATTCGGGCTTGGGCTGGGAACGCACTCGGCGCCCCAGGTTTGCATCATCAGGCGGCGGTAAGGCTTTTGCTCGAAGCTGATGCGCACCATATATACCTTGCATTCGAGGCCGAACATCGAGCACGCCATCGCCAGGGCGCTGCCCCATTGGCCGGCGCCGGTTTCTGTGACCAGCTTACGAATGCCGAAGACCTTGTTGTAGTAAGCCTGCGCGATGGCGGTGTTGGGCTTGTGGCTGCCGGCGGGCGAAACGCCTTCGTTCTTGAAGTAGATCTTGACGGGCGCATTCAGGATTTTCTCGAACTCCAGCGCGCGATACAGCGGCGAAGGGCGGTACAGCGTCAGCTTGTCCATCACCGCCTCGGGGATGTCAATCCATCGCTGCGTGCTGACCTCCTGCTCGATGATGTTCATCGGGAACACCGGCGCCAGCATATCGGGGGATATGGGCTTTCCGTCCGGTCCCAACGGAGGCAGCATCGGCGTAGGCAGATCGGCCGCCATATTGTACCACTGGCGGGGCATGTCCTTTTCACTGAGAACGATTTTGCGTGTCATGGAGCTCTCCTCTTGTATGATTCCGGCGTGTGTAGCGCCGCCCAAAGCCCTCATGGTATCCGGCGCGCCGATCATGTCAACCCCTTATCCGAGGCTTTGCGACAAGGCGCAGCGGTTTTTCCATGGCTGAACTAAGGCTTGACTTCCCCCGCATCGCGTCCTTGAATGTAGCACGTAGCATGTCATTTCCATGAGAGGAGTTGGAGGCGCCCGTTTCAGGTCCTTCCAATTCTGATTCCCAAAGGAGCTGCGCCATGGCCGACATGACGAACGAGGAACTCATCCAACTCGTCAAAAAGAAAATCTCGGAGAAGGACGAAGTGATCCACGATCAGATGCGCCAGATTCAGGAGCTGGAAAGCCAGATTCTGGATTTACAAGAACGCCTGAACGCGGCGGAAAAAGGCGGCGCGGCGCGCTCGGAACTCGTCAGCGGCATCACGCAAATCCTCGAGCAGGAGTGAGGAGATTCCATGCGGGCCGTGATCCAGCGGGTTTCGCGCGCCAGCGTTACGGTGGAAGGCCGCGTTACGGGACGCATCGAACGCGGCTTTTTGATTCTCGCGGGCATCGCCGCCGAGGATCAGCCGGAAGACCTGGAATTGATGTGCGACAAGATTGTCAACATGCGTATCTTCCCCGACGCCGAAGGGAAGATGAACGTCTCGGCGCGCGACGCCGGCGCCGGATTGCTCGTGGTTTCGCAATTCACCCTCTACGCCGATTGCCGCAAAGGCCGCCGGCCCAGCTTCATCAAGGCCGCTCCCCCGGACTTTGCCGCGCGCATGATCGCCCTCTTCATTGACAAACTCCGCCTCGCGGGAATGAAAACCGAATCGGGTGTTTTCGGCGCGATGATGGACGTGGAACTGATCAACCAAGGGCCGGTCACCATCATTCTCGACAGCGGCGACCTCAAACGCCCGCGCTCTGGCTGAAACGCGGAGACGCGAAGACGCGGAGACGCGGACACGAACGGCGCCAGCTTTTGGCATTGCTATCAATGTGAAATGAGAAATTGAAAATGAGACTGCGCGCGGCAGGCATAGGATGCAGGGCTGCGTAATGCTGGCGCCGGGATGGGTTATCATTTTACATTTCTCATTTCTCATTTTTCATTTTTCATTTTTCATTATGGCTTTGGTTCTGGAGCGGCGGGCTTGGATTCGATGGGACGCGTTTGCTCAATGACGAGATACTCGGGTTCGAGATTATAAATTTGAGCGAAGACCTTGATCTGGCGATTGCATTCAGGAGTATTAGGCAGGATCGCATGGGCTAGAAGTAGAAACTCAAAAGGCGTCAGTACTTTCCCCCACTCGCTCTTCTGCTGTTGCGGTTTTCCGCCGGCCTTCCATTCCATATAGGACAGGATCGTGGGACTCGCCTGGAACGGTTGAATCTTGCGGCCAGCCGCCACTTCGACGGCAGGCATCTGAGTCGCGTTGTCATTAATCGTTTGCGTCACGCTGTATTTCAGGTCCGACAGGTTTTTGAGAAGATGCTCATGTTGCTGCAGTGCCGTCGCCATCTTCAGAGGCTCTTTCGACTTGTCAACGAGGCCTTGAAGCGTGATAAGCGCGTGGCTGAAAAAATATCCGCGCAAATCTTCACCCATATTATCCCACAGCTGCTGAAACACGGCATTCTTTATCGGCCGGTCTTTGCGGACGCCCTCTTGCGCCAGGGATCCCGCGCCTGGCGCCGGACGCAGACCGGGACCGACGGCGATATCTATCGGCTTTGGCGGCAAGTCCGGTTCCGGCCGGGCGGCGCCGGTAGATACAGCTTCAAAAGGAGACGGGCGATCGCGCCGCGGTCCATGCGCGATCATCGTCGCCGAGGTCGCCATCGCATTCGGCAAGACCGCCAGTTCTTCCGTTCCTGGCGCCCTGCCTCCCGGAACGCCGCCGGGACGTCCGGGTATTTTTCCGGAAGGCTTGGCAGGATTCGTATACTCCGGAGGGCGGGATGGGCGGTCTTTTTTGGCCGCCTCCCTGTTCCGGTAGTTAATCGCGATGGCGGTGACAATCACCGTCAAAGCAACGAGCAAAACGATTGCGAAAATCATCCACGCCGCGCCTGCGGGCTTGGCCACAAAGACGGCGCTCGGGGCAGGCGTGATGCTCATTGGAAGAACACCCGGCGTGTCCGTCGCCAGGGGAACGGCGGGAAGCGGCGTTGCTGAAACCGCCGACGTTGCGGCGCTGCCAACAGCCCCGGCGGGAGGCAGGTCAGACGCGTCGGACTGGTCGGACGCGTCTGACGGCGCGGTTCCAACCAGGGGCTGAGCCTGCGCCGGAACGATCATCGTAGCCGCCGGCATTCCGCCCGGCGCCGCAATGGCCTTTCCGGAAAGCACTTTCTGCAGAAAGTCCAAGGCCTGAAGGCATTCGGGATACGTCTGAAACCGGGTCTCCGGCGCCTTGGCCATCATCTTCGCGATGAGCACGTGGAATACTTCGCGCTGATCGGGCGGAAGAGCCTGAATCGGCTCAATCGGATCCTGCACGTGCCGCATGACCATCTGCACGGCGGTATCCGCGGTGAACGGCGGCTGCCCGGCGGTCAGGTGATACAGCGTGGCGCCCAGAGAATAGATGTCGCTGCGATGGTCTGCTTTCTTGCCGCAGCCCTGTTCGGGCGACATATAATATGGGCTGCCGACCACCGAGCCGGCCTGCGTCAGCGACAGATCGCTCTCCTGGCTTTTGGCCAGGCCGAAGTCGCCCACCTTGATCTTGCCTTTTTTATCAATGAACAGATTGGCCGGCTTGATGTCGCGATGAATGATCCCGGATTCAAAAGCGCATTGCAGCGCTTCGCAGACTTGCCGCCCCACCTCTAATACGCTGGGAAGGCGGAGGCGTTTTTCGCGCGCCAGACGGTCGGCCAGCGTTTCTCCCTCGACGTATTCCATGGCGAAATATACCAGGTTCTGGACGCGGCCGATGTAAAAGACACTAATAATGTTGGGATGAACCAACTGGGCGATGGATTGCGCCTCATTGATAAATCGGCGAACGTAGCTGGGATCGCGCGCCAGCCTTTGTGCCAGCGTTTTGATGGCCACCTGACGGTTCAGGGATTGTTCTTCCGCCAGATAAACGTTTCCCATGCCTCCCTTGCCCAGTTTGCGGACGACGCGATAATGGCCTAACCTGCATGGCAGGATCAGCTCGCCATCCGGCGTCATGAAATCGCCCGCGCTGGCGCCGGAACCCGGATGAGAGCCCGCGCCTGCCGATGGAGTTTTGCCTGGTTCGATGGAAGGCATAAATGGCGCCGTTTTTTTCCTTCGGGCGTCTTGCTTGCTTGCCGCAAGGGGATTTGGCTTCAGAGACGGAGAAAAATCAAGGCCATTTCCCCCGGCTTCTTTCAGGTTGATCTCCCGCGAGCCAAAGTGATACAAAGGCGTAATTGATTTTCAAGCACGCGCGAAACACGCAAATCTTTTTTGGCGTTGTTTCATTATTGCGCGATTCATTAAAGAATGATTGCCGGCGAGCCGAAGAGATTATTGAGGACATAATCCAAGAAGCGGCGCCGGCGGCAAGCGATCGGTTGATAGCGTTGTCGGCTGGCGGAGCCGCGGGATATTTGTGAAAGGACTGTAGCGCAATGGCAAAAGAACTCAATGACGCGGAAGCGGCTCCGGCGCCTCCCAAAGCCTCGAAAATGCCGCTCATCATTATCATCGTCCTGGCGACGCTGGTCGTGGGCGCGGGCGGGGGAGCGGCCTACTTCTACATGAAAGCGAAAAAAGCGTCGGCCGCCGCCGCCGGCAAGGTCGCCTCGGAAGCCGGTACTGGAGAACCCAAAGAAGGCGATCAGGGCGCAAAGCCCAAAACCGAAGAAGGGCACGGCGAAACCGCCAAGGGTAGCGACGGACATGGCGAAAAAAGCAAGGGCAACGGCAGCATGGGAACCATGATGAAGCTGGATAAGTTTATCGTGAATCTGGCGCCGGGTTCGACGCGCAAAGTTTGCAGTCTGACGATGGAACTGGAGCTCAAGGATTCAAAAACCGAGGAGGCGGCAAAAGAGCGGATGGCAAAAATCCGCGATGCGGTCATCATGTATGTGACCACCAAGAGCGATACGGAAATCACAAGCGACATGAATGCCGTTAAGATAGAATTATCGCAGCGCATTCAGGCGGTGTTGGGCGAAGGAACGGTCAAAGGAATCTATATCACAGAATTCCTGATGCCCTGATAAGAGCAGGGGTCAGGGGCTAGAGGCTAGGGGTCGGGGGCTAGAGGCTAGGGGTCGGGGGTCAGGCGCCGGGATCGAAATACTTGGAAATTGGATATTGAATCTTGGATATTGGATATTGAAATTCGAGTGGTTCTATGGCCCAGGTTCTCTCACAAGACGAAGTAGATGCTCTCTTGCACGGCATTTCCGGAGGCGATATCCCCACGGGAACGGATAAGCCGGTAGCCAAGCAGGACCTGACATTTCTCGATTTGATGAATCAGGACCGCATCGTCCGCGGGCGCATGCCGGCGCTCGAGATGTTGCATGACCGGTTCTGCCGCGCCTTTCGATCCCAGATATCCACCATGCTGCGCCGTCCGGTGGATCTGCGGGTGCTGAGCAATGAAAACATCAAGTACGGCGAGTTCATGAGAAGCATCCCCGTGCCGACCAGCATGCACGCCTTCAAGATGGAACCGCTCAAGGGCTTTTCACTGCTGGTCATCGAAGGCAAGCTGGTTTTTGCGCTGATTGACAATTTCTTCGGCGGCAAAGGCGCCATGCGATACAAGCTCGATGGCCGCGATTTCACGCCCATCGAGCAGCGAATCATTCGCAAGGTCGTGGGCATCATTCTTGAAACCTATGAGAACGCCTGGAAGCCGCTTTACGAAGTGAAGGTGGAATGGAGCCGGACCGAAACCAATCCGCAATTCGCCAACATCTGCCTGGCCACCGACGATGTGATCGCCGTGCAGGCGGAATTGGACCTGGAGGATTCGCAAGGCCGCCTGTCGTTCATCATCCCTTACTCATCCATCGAACCCATCAAGGAGAAACTGAAAGCCGGTTACCAGAGCGAAGGGTCGCTGATAGACTCGCATTGGCATTCCCGTTTCCGCGAACAGCTGCAGGACTGCATGGTCAATTGCCACGTGGAATTGGGCCACACGCATATGACGGGGCGCGATCTGCTGCGGCTGGGAGTCGGCGATGTGATTTCGCTTCAGGACGACACGTCCACACCGGTCAAGATCTTCATCGAAGGCGAGCTGAAGTTCGAGGGATTCCTGGGATGCTATCACAGCAACTACGCAATTCAGATATATCGCCTCATCAATCATTTGAAAGGAGGCGCGCACAGTGGCCGAAACACGTGAGGAAGAAGCGGGTTGGGAAAACAGTCTCAAGGAAGCAGCGACTGCAGGCGCATCTTCCGCCAGCCCGGCGACAACGTCCAACGTTTCCACAGGGGCGCGCAAGCCTGCGGTCAGCGCCCAGTCCGTCAGTTTCCAAGCCTTGCAGCCGGCGTCTCAAGCGCACGACTCGGTGGATTTCAACTTCCTGCTGGACATTCCGCTCGAGGTCAAGGTCGAGATCGGGCGGACCAAGATGCTGATCAACGACCTGCTGCAGCTGGGCCAGGGCTCGGTGATTGAACTCAGCAAGCCGAATACGGAAACGTCTTTCGATGTCCTGGTCAACGACAAGATCGTGGCGCGCGGCGAGATCGTGGTCATCAACGACCGCTTTGGCGTGCGGTTGACGGATATCATCAGTCCATTGGAGCGCGTGCAACAGATCGCTTGAGTTTTCTAAAGAGTGTCTTATTTCCAAACCGTTTCGATGATCCGCAATGATGAGGCGCCCTGATTTTATCGCGTTTTTCGTCGTCTTGGCGGGAGTGGTTTCCGCGATCGCATTGAATGCGGATTGCTTCGCCCAGCCGCTGGCGAACGGCGTTTCCAGCAGCGCTGAAAAATCCTCTATTGCGATAAAAAATCCATCCGAACCGCAGACGGATAACGGCGGCTCGGATCCGCTGTTGAATTGGGAATCGAACCCCACCACCGCGACCACGGCGGCGAAAGCCACAGAACCTCCCAGCTTGATCGGCGCCGTCCTGCGCATGTTCGGCGCGCTGGCTCTCGTGCTCGCGGTGATTGCGCTCGCTGCCTGGCTGGGGCGGCGGTACCTGCCTGCGGCGCGCGGCGCCACGAGCGGACCCAATGCGATTCAGGTTCTGAGCGTGCGGAGCCTGGGCGCCCGCCGGAGCTTGATGATCGTCCACGTTCGCGGACATTGCCTCCTTCTGGGTTGCACGCCTTCGGCCATCACACGCGTAGCCGATCTCGATGCCCCTCCCGCAACCGAAGCGGATGAAATCTCGACAGGCGCCTTCGAGACAGAGATGGCGATGATGTCCCTCGGCAAAGCCAAAGACACGGACTAACACGAACCGACACGGACCAACACGGACTAACACGGACCGACGCCGAAAGCCGCCATCTGTCCGTGCCAGTCCGTGTTGGTCCGTGTTGGTCCGTGTCGGTCCGTGTCGGTCCGTGCCAGTCCGTGTTGGTCCGTGTTGGTCCGTGTCTCAGCGCTTCATGGCCGGCGCGGACTTCGTGTTTTTCAGTTCTTGATAAGAGGATTTCGCCGCCGCGCTTACATCCGGATCGGCCGACTTTCCAGCTTTGCGCAAGGGCTCCAGGATTTCCGAACTGGGCGGCAAGGTCATGTTCAGTTTGACGATCACCGTATAGGCGCGAATCGCCGTGATATGGACGTTGGTATCCTGCATGTCGTCGAGCACAATCGCGCGCAACGGCTCCAGAGACGCGATGCCTTTGGCCGTGATCCAGCGGAAGGCGTCCAGATTATTGTAAGGGCCGCTGAGATTATCCGGATCGGAGGCTCGCGCCAGCCAGTCCTCGAAAAGGCGCGGAGGCGCCTGGGCGGCGGCGCGCGGAGGCTCGAAGCGCCGTTTGCGAATGGCTTGCGGATCGGGCTGAAAACGGCTGCCATTTTCTTTCAACCATTTCTTGGCGGCGGTGGCAACCATCTCGCGCCGCGCCGAGGAGCTCTTGGCCGTCAGATAAAATCCTTCGCCGGTAATCAGGCGCAAGGCCTCGGCGGCCTGGTAAGCGGCGCGCGGGTAGTCCGGATCCATCTGTTGGACAAGGAATTTGAGCGGCGCGGCGCTTCCGGTCGAGGCCAGCGCCAGCGCCGCATGGATGCGCTCGGAAACTTCTCTTTCCAGCTCGAATGTCCGCATTAAAAACGGCGTGTTCTCCGAAAGCCCCATCAGTCCCAGGGCATTGACGGCGTTGTAGCGCAACGTCGCAGTCATCGTTTCCAAGGTTTTGGCCCTGATGGAATCCGACTGCTCCCGGACGTCATAGTTCAACATCCGATTGATGCCCGGACCGAATTTCCCTTGGGCCAGCCATTCGATCGCCGTGGCCGAGTCTCGATAAACGCGCACGGCGCAAATCATCATGGCTGAAAGCAGCAGCTGGCAGCGGACGACAGGTTCGGCCGGCGGCGCAGCCAGATCTTTTTCGGGGCCAAAGCCTTCCGTCAGAAACCGGATGATGGAAACTTCATCGTCGGCAATCCCATGCGCGGCCAGCAGCGCAGTGTCGCTTTTGAGAATGTCTTTGGGAGCGTCATTCGGGCCGACGGTCTCAGCCGCGGAACAAACGGCTGCGAAAAGGCAAACGAGAACTGAAAACTGAAAACCGAAAACCGAAAACTGAAAACCGAAAACCGAAAACCGAAAACTGAAAACCGAAAACTGACGTTGATTCAATCTATCGGCATCGCCGCCCGGCATGAGATTCATTTCTCTTCTTCCTTCAATGCCTCATCGAGATATTTCAACACATTCTCAAATTGAAGTTTGTTGCGGCTGTCGAGGTGGATCAAGTCCTGATGCGCTTCGATCATGAGCAGAATCTGGTCGCGGCGGCTGAACGAACCCTCGGGGACGGGCGTGAAGGAGGTCGTTCTGCTTGCGCCTTTGCCCACGTCGTTTGGCGGGCGAACGTCAATGAACCGGGTCAGTCCCAGCGTATCCAGCAATCTCCAAACGCGAGGCTGGACGTTGACCAGCGACAATCCCGGCTTGCTGCCCTGGCGCTGCCGCAGGCCGATGCCCGCCAGCACGCCCATGAACGTGCTGTCCATCATATCGCATTCCTTCAAGTCTATGATGAAAGCCATGTCCTGGCGGCGCGCCATCATCTCATCCAGAACCCGCCGGAGCGTCAATGAGTTCTGAAACGTTCCGCGCCCTGCGATCTTCAAGACGGCGCAGTCGTCGCTCGGGCAGACGTAATAAATCTGGGTCTCATCTTTGCTCATTGTTTTTTCTCTCCCGCTTCCGGCGTCAGACTCACCAGCAGCCGGCGGCGGCGCGGCCCGTCGTATTCGCAGAAATAAACACATTGCCACGTTCCCAGCGCCAACCGTCCGTCCAGAATCGGAATGGCCACACTGACGCCCGTCAAGACGCTCTTGACGTGCGCCGTGGAGTTGCCTTCCGAATGCCGGAAAGGAAGACTGGCTGGAACCATCCGATCCAGAGCCATGAGGCAGTCGCGCACAACGTCGGGATCGGCGTTTTCCTGGATCGTTATCCCCGCCGTGGTATGCGGAACCCACAACAGACAGGCGCCTTGCCGAAGGCCGCTTTTCCTGACGAGCGGCTCTATCTGCGGCGTGACGTCAATCCATTCTTCACGCTGGCTGGTGGCGATCGCTAATTCTTCCATTCTGTTCACAACCTGTCACGCCGGCGCTTTTTTGTGAAGCGCGCCTGCCGCGCTTTTTATCCATCTGATTTTCCGGACAGCTTAGACCGATCTAAATGCTGGATCAACGTTTTTTTCGGCTGGAAATCCCCGGACAATGCAGATCGGCGTCTGCTCGGCCTTTTGTCCGCAGGGGTTGTCGTTCATGATGCCTTCCAGGAGTTTGCGGTCCAGTCCGCCGCTGGCGCCGAGAACCCAGGAGCCGCCAATATCGTTGATGTCCATGACCGCCGCGCGGAAGCCTGCGCGCGCCTGGATGCGTCGCGCCACGCCTTCGGGGTCTTTGGGGCCGAGGCAGACGCAGTCGGGCTGCAAAGGGCTTGTGCCGGCGGCGTCAATCGTGGCCGCTTGCATCCCCGCCACGCGGTAAAAATCCCCTCGGCGGCCAATGAGCTTGCCCAGCGCGCCCACGACGCACGCCAGCAGAATGCGCCACGCGCCGCACTCGTTGATCGCGCATTGCATCGAACTCGGCCGCCGCAGCCCGACGCCGTATTTGGACTTGTGAACGAACCGCCACAGGATGCGCGCCAAAAAGCCGATCTTCAATTCGCTTTCCTTGATCGCGCGCCCCTGCGTGATGCCAACGACTTTTTCGCTGACCGTAACCACGTCGCCCGGTTGGAGCAGCGGTCCGGCGTATTTGGAAACGACCTCGGCGATGTCGTCCTCGCGCGTGATCACGTGCGTGCGCACGGGATGGCGCTCATATAGTTTACCATTCACCTCGCGCTCGACAGGGCGGCGCGGTTTTGTCTTTTCGCCGTTCGCTGGAGAAGCGCTCGTGGATTGATGGTTATTATCGGTCATGAAACGATTCCTAACGGGAAACGCTAAAATGAAATTAAGACTATTCAGCGCATATTCATTTCTGCCTAAACCAACTTGAAAGAGTGTCAAGAATGGCACGCAAATCATCCTCAAGCCATTGTGTCTGTATGACTAGCCGCCCCCAACCGTCTTCCTTTTGAAAGAAATCATTTTGAATCGTAACTGCACGCTTAAAAGCGTCTGCTTCTTGAATGGCGCTTGCAACGGATTCCGCGCTGTCGCGTTCATCACGGGTCGTCATTGCTATTACACGGCAAACGTCTTGGGCATGTTTTTTCGCCTGATCTTCATAAAACTTTGCATCGCGCTTCGTGTGCGACTTGCCTTGATGGTCAAACATGGCTGTTAGCTTCATCACCGCCCATGTCACTGGATTAGGAACTGCGATATTCACTCCATCATATTGGAAATAGAAAGGATGCTGATCGAAACCAGCCGTTTCTGGATCACCCAGTCCGCGAACGTACAGCCGACCTTGCGATGTTTCAGTTTCTTTTGATGACAATGGACAATGAAAATCTATCTTGGCCAATACTTTTTCTCCACCCTTTGCAAACTGCCATTGCTCTTTGCGCGCGACAGGATTGAAGCCATATTTCTCAAGGATTTCATGCATCCTGCGTTGGTTATCATCGGAATGGATGAGAGATAGCTCGTGAATGATATCATAGTCTCTCGTAACACGAGGCGTAGGATCCTTCCACCGGTCAATCGCAGCAATAGAGGCTTTGTCTCGATTCATTTGCAGCCACTTCTGCTTCAAAAAAAGCCCATATCCACCTGCTAGCAGAAAGCCAGGAGCGGGAGTCACTTGGAGCAGGTCATTCCAAAGCGGCTTGAAATATTCCCAAAGCTCATCCTTTTGTAATGCCAGCATATCCCGAATCCTTTAGAATTTGCTCTCGCAAGTCCTGAGCGGCATCTTGCTGACGGGCGTCTCCGGCTTGCAGTTCCAGCCAAGTTTGGAGGCGGCTGGCCCAACGGGTCCCTTTCTCGTCAATCTCATTCATGAAGAAGAAGCCCGGCTCATCGGTTTCAAGTAATTCAATATCCGCAAAGTTGGCAATGCGCTCAGGAACGCCACCAACCAGTTTCAAAGCCTGCGACATGCTAGAGACTGCAATCCGCAATGGTCCGCCCTGCCCGAATACAGCATAGCGCGTCACCGACGATTCACCTGTCACGGCCCATCGCAAAGATGAATCCGACGATAAACATTCAGCCCAGTTGGCGCCTGGCGGCAGACGCAGCGCTTGGCGGGTTGCAATCAGCAGCTTCTTGTAAGATTGACTCAGCTTATCCAGTAAGCGCACTGGCTCTTTAAGTAGGATCATTCTTTTCTGCTTGAACACAATTAAATCCTCTTGCATGCCCCAGACAGCTTTGGAGGCTTGAGACATTGATAACCTAGCGCCAGATTTTCCGATAGCGGCCACCAGGTCCTTGAGCGACTCCCAGCGGGGATGTGCCAGCAGCATTCGCGCCGCCAACGCCGACTGTCCCGCATAGGGATTCCCGAGAGGCCGCGATGCCGGATAGAGATTGGGCTGGCCTGTGCGAAGGATGTAGAGACGTCCCGGCACGATTACTATTCCGTTGCCGCACAAATCTACTCCGCTGACCTGCACCCGCTCTAAATCACTCAATCGCTCGGGGGAGAGATAAGGCACAATAATCATGGGAGAATCGCCCGGCGCCATGGCTGCCTTAAGTTGCGCAATCGCACCACGAACTGCTAAGGGTGTATTCTGTGACTTGATCTCCACAGCAAAGCGATAACTCCCTGGCGCATTGGGCAGCATCAATTTAAAATAGGCATCCACCGCTCCTGGTTGGCCTAGCCGCTTAACACCGCGTATGATCAATGGCGACAGAAGCACAGCTTCCCTATGGAAGCGATCTAATGCCTCTTTTTCGAAAGTTTTCCTATTTTTCATATTTTTCTCTCAAGAGAAAACATCATATTTTGAGAAATAATATTCTAAGTTTTTCCCATGTCAAGTTTAATTTTTGAGAAAATATGAAAATTTCAGAAAATATTTCCTAAATAGCCAAACTTTCTCGTTTGAGAAAAGTGTCAGTTTTGAGAAAGTTATAAAAATTATCTCTATTTACTACTGCACCACATCCCCCGCCCTCTCCTTTGGCTCCACCTTCAGGCTCTCCATTTTCCCATTACGAAAAACGCCCTCGACCGTTGTGCGTTGCGGGGCGTGCAGTTTGAAGCGCACGTTCCATTCCTTTGGCCAGGCGGGAAGCGGATAAATCTTGCCGCCGTCGGCCTGCAATACCATCAATTGCAGCGTGTTCATGAAATTGCTGCCGTGGCATTGGTCGGGCAGCCAGTCATAGTTCGGCCCCCACATGGCCGGGAAGCGATGGCGCGCATGGGAGTTGCGGGCGTTCTTCAAAATAATGTCGCGGCATTCATCGCCCAAACCGCACAGAGCCGCCGTCATTCCCGCGTATTGCCAGCCCTGAACCGCCTTCTCGATGCGGCGGCGATAGGTTTCGCGCGCGGTTTCGAGATCGGGCTTGCCCACGCCATAAAGCCGGAAAGGATAGATCGCAAAGAATTCCGGCGTTTCGCAATTGCTGCGTTTGGGATCGTACCACTGCGCGGGCAGGATGAATGACTTGCCGTTTTCAGTTCGCGTCGGCGTCGGCGGACATTCCGCGCGCAGGCGCTTCCATGCCGCCATCTGATCGGGCGGCATAAGATCGGGTGGAAGGGCGACGAGCCGCGCGAGCACAGCGTTCAAGCCCGCAACCGAAGGCGTATCGTTCGTCACGCTGAACCAGTAAGTCTCGACGGCCTGCGTCGGGGTCGTGAGGAGTTTTCCTTTGGCGTCGCGCGGGAAGCGCTTATCGAAATACTTCAACACCTCTCGCGCCGCCGGCGCCAGCTGCTCTTGGGCAAATTTGCGGTCCTGCGTGTAGTCATAGTAATCCAGCATCAACATGAGCAGTTCCGGTCCCTGATTCCATGCCCACTTCCAATAGCCGCAGGCCACGTCGCCCGGCTGCTTGCCTTTGCGGTTCCAGCCGTAGTCGCCGTTGCTGTAAAGGCCATAGAAAGTCATCGTCTCGGGATAATAGACGCCTTCGCATTGGTAGTAGATACGGCTGCGCTCTTTGGCGACGGGAATCGCGTCGAGGCAGAGTTTGAATAACGGCGCCGTCATCTCGAAATCGCCGCGCGCCAGCATGGGCGCATAAGGCAGGCGCGTGTTCTGCCACCAATAGCAGTCTCCCCATTGCCGGTAATCGGCGTTAAAGGGCTGGCCGTTGGTGAATTTGGGTTCAACGCAAAAAATCGAGCCGTTGAACTTGATGGGGAAAGCGCCGCGGCCCGCGCAGGCCGTCATCCACCGCTGCAAAACGTAGGCGCGCGTGACGGGCGAAGGGGTATCCGCAACCGAAGCCGTTCCGCCGTCTTCGCGCAGCAGCTTGCCGTTCGCATACATGCGCCGCGCCCCGCTGCCTGCGTCGCATGTCGCGGCCACGTGAGTCCACTGCCCCACAGTCAGCGCTTTTTCGGCCGTCAGGATCTTGTCGCCGACAATCAGCCGCAGGCCGGCGCTGGGAAAAGTATCGAATAAATATCCATCCGAGCCGCCGGGGGTGATCTTGTCGAAAATCCGCGCTCCGCCGGCGGGCGCCGCTTCGGGTTTGATCCATGCTTCGAGCGTAAAGCCCTTGGCCAGATTCAACCGCGCATCGTGCGGCGTTTCAATATACCCGCCGCTGAACCGCGCCGCCGCCACGCCCGCGTCTTGCGTCTGCGCGACCGCTCCCGTCGCCCGCGCTCCGAATCCGGCGCCGGCGGCGTTTGCAATCGCCCCATCTTTAGCCTGACCCGGCGCCCAGCACGCCACCAAGCCTTCTTTGACCGGCGACGCCTTGTCCTTGTCGGCGGCAACGAGCGCTTCAATCTCCTTGGCGTCCAGTGCGCGTTCATAAACGCCGGCGCGCGCCATCAGGCCGCGAAAAAGATTGCCGCCTGCCGAATCCGCGCCGAGCCGCAGAGGATGCTTGTTGGAGGGCATGCCGTTCGCCGCCGGCCCGCCGGCGCGGTCGCCTTCGACGTAAATCCAACTGCGATTCCAAAACTCGTTCCACCATTGCGCGGTGGATTGCGCCGACGCTGCTGCGTCGGGCGCCTTGCCGGCGACCGCTTCGGCCTGGCCGTTCCATTCTTTTGCCGTCGCGGTCTGGGCAGTATGCGTGGCGATCCTGAGGGTGAAAGATTTGACGGGCTGCGCCGAAGCCAACGTCGTCTTGTCTTTCTTTGCCAATCCCGTCGCGGTCATCACGCCGCCGAACGTGCGGTTGAGAATCGGGTCTTTGAATTTCATCATTACCGACTCGAGGCCTTGAGTCTTCATGGTGAGTTCCCAGATGGAACTCTCGTCGCGATGATACCAGACGATGGCGCCCGCCGGATTGTCCTCGATCGCGTCAGGGCTTTCGGCCATCAGCGGCGCGGCTTCCGCCGGGGCGCCATGCATCGTCCAGGCGCTATTGGCTTCGCCGCCCGTGATCGCCCGCCGCTCCGTGCGCCAGCAATCCAGGCGCGCCGTCACGGCCAGCGGCGCGGCGCTTTCGCCCGTCACGTAAATGACCGGCGCGCTGGCGTCCACCCAGACTCGCAGTTCGACGGCGCTTTCCGGCGTGCCTGCCGTGATCGCGATGACGCCCTCGCGCAGGATCAACTCCTGCTTGAACGGCGCGCCTTTCAGGAAGGGATTGGGCGAAAGGCTGACGCGAATTTTCCCGAGTTTCAGCAGCCGCGAACACTCGCTCCATGAATCCGTGCGCGCGATGTAGAATTGCAGATCGCCGCCTTCCTCGACCCAGACGTTCAACCCCACTTCGCCGTTGCCGATGGGCATCGAACCCGAAGCGTCGGCGCTTGGGCTTTTCCAAACGACGTTATAGGTCTGCAGATCATCTTGCGCCTTGACGCCGGAAGATTGCAGCGCAAGACTGGCTGCGATGGGCGCCAGCATCATGAAATAAATCACGGCTCGCATGGCATGTTCCTTTCGTTCGTTGCGGCTTCGGAATGGATCTGAAGTCAACTGGAAATCCCAACTCGATGAATGATGCGAGTGATCGCTTCGGGCGGTCCAGCAGAATCTTCCCCGCTTTTCCGGGTTGTCAGCGCCCAAGGCGCCGCGTAAACTCCCAGCCATGAAACTGCCGACGCCAGAGGACGCCGCGCGCGTGGCGCGCCTGCTCGCAGCCAGCGAGGAAATCGCCGAAAAACTGGGCATCGCGATCATGCGCGAACGCATGGCGCCGATGGGAGGATTGTGCCACATCAAAGGGCAATGGCGGTTGTATCTGAATCAAGGCGCCGATCCAGAAGAGCAGCTTGCAATTTTCGTGCGGGCGCTCACGCGCTTCGACCTTTCGGATCACTATATCCTTCCCGCCCTGCGGACGGAAATCGAACGCATGGCGGCGGAAAACTCCAGCCATGTCTGAGCCCGGCGCCATGACGACCTCAAATCCGCCGACCCGCGCGCTGACCGGCGGACTGCTGATAGACAAAGACTCCGGCATGACTTCGCACGACGTCGTGGCGCGGCTGCGGCGGCTCACGGGCCAGAAGACCATCGGCCACACCGGCACGCTCGATCCGCTGGCCACCGGGCTGATGATTTGCGTTCTGGGCCAAGCCACACGGATGACGGATTATCTGGTCCACCTCGAAAAAGGGTATGAGTGCGAAGCGCTGCTCGGCGTGGAGACGGACAGCCTGGACGCCGACGGAAACATCACGGCGCAAGCTCCGCCGGAGGCCATTCCGCAGGATCGCTCCGCCGTCGAATCGGTCCTTCCTGAATTCATCGGCGAGATCGAGCAGACGCCTCCCCTCTATTCCGCAATCAGGGTGCGCGGACGCCGTCTCTATCATTATGCGCGCGCAGGCGATGAAAAGGACGTCGAGATTCCCGTCCGGCGCGTAAAAGTCCAGCGTCTGGAATTGACGCGCTTCGAGCCGCCACGCATCGCGTTTTTTTGCCAGATTTCCTCCGGCGCTTATGTGCGCTCGTTGTGCCGCGATATCGGACGCCGGCTGGGATGCGGCGCGCACGTCGTCTCGCTGAGGCGGCTGTTTATCGGCCCTCACCGCGTTAGTGACGCCCTCCGGTTGGAGGAATTTGAGCGCCGGCCGGCAGACCAGCGGCGCGATTGGGCGGCTTCGCGCATTTTGTCTATCCCGCGAGTGGCGCCTCATTTGCCACGTCTGTGCATCCGCCCCGAAGCGCGCAGGCGATTGCTTCATGGCATGGTCTGCGCGCCGGAGGACTTCACACCGGTTCCGGACGCTTCCTGGACGGGGCGGGCGGTCCTGGCGTGCGATGAATCTTATGAAGCGATTGCGATTGTGGAAGTGACGGCGGCTGCGCCCTTCGAGTCTTCGGAGCAGGCGCAAAAAACCCCACTCTCCCCGCCGCTGCGGGAATTCGCGGTTCGACCCAAAAAAGTTTTTGCAAATGAGGTTTAATAGCCCAACTTTGACATCGCGCTACTTATTTTGACGAAATTTCAGCCCCTAATCGGTCCTAAGTTCAATATTCTCAATAGGTGTCTCTTCATAATTTTCAAAATAGTGACGAATGGATTGCATTTTTCCCTTGACGGAAAG
>JAPLSP010000082.1 GCA_026398575.1 Candidatus Sumerlaeota bacterium
CGCCAAGCTATAAGGCGGGATGCGCTCCAACTCCAGCGGTTTTCGCCCGCTTTATTGCTGCTTGTTGACAGCGGCGAAAAAAACATCAACACCGCTCTTGGTTTGTCCGCCGCAGCGCCAGATGGCGCCCGCAGAGACGGTTCCGTTGGTCGGATCGTATATCGTTGCGCTGGCCTGGGCGCTGTTCAGCGGCGCATTGAGCGCTCCGCCAATGTTATAATAATTCCTCGCGGGTCCGCATCCTTGAACAAACCAATTGGTCGCAGGGATGGTAGTAGACCACATGGCTGTGCTGCCGCCGCCCGAAGGATTGTCGCCGGAAGCGTAATACTTATAGGTGACGTTGGCGCGCCATTGATAAGAATTCGTGATGGGATCGGCGGCGGCAGGCGCGGCCCAGGCGCCAGCGGACCACGAGATCCGCGTTGTGACCGGGGCAAACGGATCCATGAAACATGCTTGCCCGCTGAGATACGCGATGGGGGTTGTCAATCGTTCGAAAACCGGAGGGTTATTAATTCCGTCAGGGCAGCTGAAGCCATAGGAGAATGAATTGCATTTAAGATACATGTTCTGGTCAATCATATAGGCTTCGATCGCCGTGGCGATAGAGCGCATATCCGCTTTGGCGCGTGACACCTTCGCCCGCGTTTGCGCTTCGAGAAAGTTTGGAATGGCGATCAGCGCCAGGATTGCGATGATCGCAATCACAATCAGCAATTCGATGAGCGTGAAGCCGCTCTTTCGCATAACTCCCTCCTCGGTGAAAAAATCTTAATGGATTCGCATTTTCAGCTTATATGCGCCTTATTGAAAAGCAGATGAGATGATGACGTCTATGATGGCTCCAGCGCGCAAACGCGCAAGCCAGACCACCATTTCAGCTAACGCAATTTTCTTGCGGACGCAATGGGGAAATTATGAAGCGGAAATTATGAAGCAAGCGCTTTGCAGAGCTCGATCGCCAGAGCCAGGGCGCGCGGGCGCGCTTTGGGTTCGAGGATGATGTCCAGCTCGCCGGCGCCGCTTGCCTTGATCTGTTTGATGTCTTTCGGGCGGGCGTCGGTGAATTTGCGGACATCGGAAATCAAAGCGAAAAGATTGTCGCGGCTGGCGGCGATGGAGTCCATCGGCGTCAGCTTGAAGCCGAACATCGTCGCCCCAACGCGCGCGAGGCCCGCCCCGGCCGCCGCCACCCGCAATTTGCAGATGCCGATCAGATTCGCGACGGCCTCGGGCGGCTCGCCGTAGTGGTCGCGCACCTCGGCCTGAATGTCCTCGAGCTCTGCAACCGAGCGCGCGCCGGCCAGACGCTTATAGATGGCGATGCGCTGCGGCTCGACGGGAACATACGAGCGCGGCAGGACGGCCGTCTGGTTCCATCTGATCTCGGCGGCGGTGGCAGCCACCGTTGTTTCGCCCTTCATTTTCCGGACGGCTTCCTCCAGCATCTGGCAATAGAGCTCGAAACCGATCTCTTCCAAGACGCCGTGTTGGCGCGCGCCGAGGATATTGCCGACGCCGCGGATTTCCATGTCGCGCATCGCGATGTTGAAGCCGACGCCGAGCTCGGTGAACTCCTCGATGGCCTGCAGGCGTTTGACCGCGTCGTCGGTGATCGGCTGCCCCGCCGGGACGATCAGATAGGCGTAGGCGCGTTTGACGTCGCGTCCCACGCGCCCGCGCAGCTGATACAGCTGGGCCAGTCCGAAGGCGTCGGCGCGGTTGATGATGATTGTGTTGACGTTCGGGATATCGAGGCCGTTTTCGATGATCGTCGTCGAAAGCAGCATGTCATAGTCGCCGGCGACGAAGGCCGTCATGACGTCTTCGAGCTCGTTGTCGGGCATCTGGCCGTGCGCGATGGCGATGCGCGCGCGCGGAACGATTTCGAGAATCTGCTTGGCCACCTGCTCGATGTTGAAGATGCGATTGTGAACGAAGTAGATCTGCCCGCCGCGGTTCAGCTCGCGCAGGATGGCTTCGGCGATCTGTTCCTTGTCGAAATGGATGACGCGCGTCTTGATGGGCAGGCGGTCGGCGGGCGGCGTATTGATGAGGCTCATGTCACGAATGCCCGAAAGCGCCATGTGCAGCGTGCGCGGGATGGGCGTGGCCGTCAGCGTCAGGACGTCCACGGACGCGCGCATTTCCTTCAGGCGCTCCTTCTGCCGCACGCCGAAACGCTGCTCTTCGTCAATGACGGCCAATCCAAGATCGGCGAAGACGATGTCCTTGGAGAGCAGGCGGTGCGTGCCGATGACCACGTTGACATGTCCGTTCTTGATCCCTTCGATCGTCGCGCGGTGCTCGGCCTCCGTGCGGAAACGGCTGAGCATGTCCACGCGGATCGGATAATCGGCGAAGCGCTCACGGAAGGTGTTGTAGTGCTGCTGGACGAGGATCGTCGTCGGGGCGAGGATGGCGACCTGGCGGCCTTCTTGGACGGCTTTGAACGCGGCCCGGATGGCGACTTCGGTTTTGCCAAAGCCGACGTCGCCGCAGATCAGGCGGTCCATCGGCTTGTCGCTCATCATGTCGGCCTTGGTATCGGCGATGGCTTTGATCTGGTCCGGCGTCTCGCGATAAATGAACGACGCCTCGAACTCCGTCTGCCAGACGGAGTCGGGATTGTAGGAATAGCCGCGTGCGACGGCGCGGCGGGCGTAGAGTTCCAGGAGTTCGCCCGCCATTTCTTCGATGGCCTTCTGCGCTTTTTGCTTGCGCTTTTCCCAACGCTTGCCGCCGAGCGAGTCGAGTTTCGGCTCGGGCGCGCCTTCGCTCGGCGTCGAAAATTTCTGGACATAGCGGATCTTGTCAATCGGAACCAGCAGGCGGCCTGCGTCCTCGTATTGGATTTCGAGGAACTCGGTCTGCTTGCCGTCCACTTCCTGTATGCGCAATCCCATGTACCGCCCGAGGCCGTGATCCACGTGGATGACCAGATCGCCGCGCTGGATGTCGGCGGCTGAAGCGATGGGGCGGCCTTTATAGAGTTTGCGATAGATGTGCCGGCGTTTGTAGCGGCCGAAGATTTCGCGGTCGGTCAGCAGGATGACGCGCGCGCCGGGCCATTGGCAGCCGTTGCCAAGCGCGCCCGTCGTCAAGATGACATCTTGATAGCCCTCGATGGCGCGCCGCTCGGAGAAGGATTCGGCGGCGGCGTCTTTCTCGGAGATTGTCTGCGCGCCGATTTCGTGGCCGGCCAGGATTTCCTTCAGGCGCATCGCCTGGCCGTCATTGTCGCAGGCAATATTGATGAGGTAGTCCTCGGCCTGCCGCTCACGGATCAGCGTCAGGTAATGGTCCAGATCGGGCGCGATGTTGTCGAAGGAATGCGTGTCGAACTCGATCAGACGCGACGCGTTTGCCGCCTCGACCGGAAGAATAAAATAGGTTGACAGCCGTTGAAAAGCGATCAGCCGCTCCTCCAGCGCATGTCCGGTCAAATAAAGCCGTTCCGGGTTTTGGGGCGCATCGGCGCGATGGCCGGCGTCATGTTCGCTCTGCGCGGCGATCCATTCGCGTTGAACGATATCCGAATAGGCTTCAGCGGCGGCGCGATGATTCTCCGCGCCTTCCAGCAGAAGGCGGGCGCCTTGAGAAAGATAATCCGTAAAGCAGCCAAGCGCGCCGGCCGCAGGTTTCTTATGCTTGTCGGACTGGTCGGACGGGTCTGACGCGTCTGACCGGTCCGACGCCAGCGTAGCCGCGATCATTGCATTCAGGCGCGCCGGTAGAATATGGAGCGGCTGCTCCATGTCCACGTCGCTCGTGGAGCGTTGCGTGTAAACGTCGAACCATCGCACGGATTCGATCTCGTCGCCGAAGAGGTCAATGCGCAGCGGCTGCTCGGCTTCGATGGGGAAGATGTCAATAATGCCGCCCCGGATCGAAAACTCGCCGCGGCTCTCGACCATCGCCGTGCGGTCATAGCCGCTTTCGGTCAGGCGCGCCGCCAGCGATTCGGTGTTGACGGCCTCGCCCCACTTGAGGCGCAACGTTCGCGCGGCGAAAAACGCCGGCGGGGCGATCCACTGAAGGAGCGCGTCGCAAGGCGCCACGACCACCGGCGGCGGCGCGTCGAGGCTTCTCCCTTCTTTCCAGCTCAACAGCGCATGAAGCGTCTCGGCGTGTTTGGCGCGAATTTCGGCGACGGGTTCCTCTTCCTCATAGGGCAGGATATCCCACTTCGGATAATGAAAGACGCGTTCGATCCCGAAATAGAGCAGGTTGTCATAAATTTCTTCGGCTTGCTCGGGTTTGGCGGTCAGGATGGCAATGGGATAAGCGCGCTGATTCGCCAGTCCGGCGGCCAGATAAGAAACCGCCGATCCAAACAGCCCGCGCGCGGCGGCCCATTTGTTGTTCGATTCAAAAAACTCGCGTGTCTCGCGAAACCGGACCGAAAGCGAAAGGCGATCGAGAAGATATTTTTGGAACTTATTCATAAGCGCGACAATTTCATAATTTATCAGATACTTTCAAGAGGCCATTGAGCATGCTTTCGTAATGGATCATCTGTATTGCCTCCTCTGCCTCGATCCAGCAGAACGCTTGATGCTCACGGCTCAATTGCACGCCGCTGTCCGCTGCTTCGAATCCAAAAACATGCTCCTCGAACCAGCGCCCCCGGCTTTCAAACGTGAACTTCCAAACCTCGCCTACGCCGCGCCCGGTTAATTTCAGGCCGGTCTCTTCCGCCACCTCGCGCTTTGCGCATTCTTCCACGGTTTCGCCTTTGTCCAGGTTCCCGGTGATGCACTGCCAAATCGAATCTTTCTCAGGCGTGCGTTGCAGCAACAGAAATACGATCCGCCCATCCGGCAAGCGGCGATAAAGATGAACTTGGGCTTTGAGCCTTGGTTTATTGGATTTTTTTAGCATAGGGCGCCGGTCCTTCCAACAATCTTTAGGCAGGGCAATTACATGAAATTAAAGACTTAAATAACATTTCCTCGGAAGCCATTATAAAAACATAATGACTGCCGCTAAAAATGTTCAAAATATTTCACCGCGCGGAGCATTCCATCGCCGCGCGCGCTAAGGCATGACACTTGACGCCCTTCGGGTCAAGCTCAATTCGCAGCGCATTTCATGCGGCGTTCATGGCGTCGCGATAGCGCATGGCGGCTTCGCGGGCTTTGACGGCGAAATCGTCCGCCGAAGTTCCCGCATAGAGAATCGCGCGCGAGACATTGAAGATAAGGCCCTGGCCCTCATCGTCGCGCCCGGCCTGGACCACGCGCTCGATCTCGCCGCCCTGCGCGCCGACGCCCGGAATCAAAAAGGGCAGCGCCGGCGCGGCGGCGCGAATCTCGGCGACGTATTCGGGCCGTGTGGCGCCGACAACCAGCCCCACATTGCCGTGGCGGGAGTTCCATTCAGCGGCCTTGCGGGCGATCCGCAGATAGAGTTTTTCGGGAAGCAGGAAATCGTCCGCGCCGGGATTGGAGGTCAGACACAAGAGAAAGCAAAGTCGGTCCTTGAATTCGAGAAACGGCTCGACGCAGTCCGAACCCATGAGAGGGTTGACGGTCGCGGCGCCGAACTTCAAGTCCTCGAACAGCGCGCGGGCATAACATTTCGACGTGTTGCCGATATCGCCGCGCTTGGCGTCGCCGATTGTTAAAACACTGCCGGGGATTTGCGCGAGAATCTCTTTCAGAATGTCGTATCCCTGCCGCCCCATCGCCTCGAAGAAGGCCAGGTTGGGCTTATAGGCGCAGACGAGATCATGCGTGGCTTCGATGACGCGCAGCAGGTAATCGCGCATCCCGGCCGCGTCTTTATTCATGCCGGCGGGCAGATGCTTGGCATCTGGATCGAGCCCGACGCACAGCCGCGAAGCGGTCCGGGCAATGGCGGCGTTCAGCAAACGGGTAGGTTTTGTCTCATCCATACACCACATTCCTAAGACTTGGGAATTTGCCTTACGCGATATCCATCAGCCTCAATCACAATGAAAACTCCTGCCAGTTCATCTGCTGAATAGCAAGTTAGAACTTGCTGAATCACATTATGCGCCGCCTCTTGCTCTGATGGCTTCATGCGCAGATACAAGACTCCAGCGCCCATGCGCTTGACAAACACTAGCGCGCCAAAACCTCGATCGCGTGTCACGAGAATCCTGTTTCGCGATTGCGAGGCCAGCAATAATTCCTCATCCTTAGCTCTGGCCAATCCAATTTCTGCTGCGCGCACAACATCATGTCCCAGGCCGGCTAAGAACTGAGAGGTGGCCGCATAAACGTCATGATCACAAAGAAAATTCATGAAGCCATTGCTGCGAGATGGATGTCCTCGGATGCAATAACCGCGATAGCATATTGCATGCAGGCGTGGATATCTTCTTCTTTCAGCTCCGGATAATAATCACGGATAATATTCTGAAAAGAAATACCCTCATCAATTAATTCAAGAATATCCTGAACGGGAATACGCGTGCCTGCGACGCAGGGTTTGCCAAAGTGAACCAAGGGATCAACAATTATTCTATCCATCTCATATCTCTTCATCAGGCAGTTTCCAGCGGCCTATTTGGCGTTACAGCGGCTTTTGCAGCTTGCGGTCCAGGATATAGGACAGGGGGTTGACGGCCTTGCCGTTGAGGCGGACCTCATAATGCAGATGCGGCGCCGTCGAAACGCCCGTGCTGCCCACGGTGGCGATGACCTGGCCGCGCTGGATGCGCTGCCCATCTTTGACAAGAATTTGCGAACAATGCAGAAAGCGGGTGGTATAAAGGGCGTCCGAGACGTTGTCGTCGCCGCCGATCTTGGCGCCCTTGCCATGACTGAGGATCAGATATTTGCCCCTGCTGTCGCTGGTCCCGATCTCGGCGACCACGCCGTCGGCCGGCGCGACGACCGTCGTTCCCTTCGGCGCCGCGATATCCAGTCCCTCGTGAAAATCTTTCTTTTTGGTGATCGGATGAATGCGGTAGCCGAATAAGTCCGTAAAAGCGCAAGCGGTTTGAATCGGCGCGAGCAGAGGCGTATGCGCGAAGACGTGCGCTTGCTTCTTGAGCTCACCCAGCGCGCGCGTCCCGCTGTCATACAGCGCGGAAAGCGACAGCGTCTGCTGATCCAGTTCTTCGAGGCGCTCGGGATCATAAAACTCGATCGTTTCAGGATTGATCCGCTCGAGCAGCGGATGCGCCGCGCCGCCGCGTCCCTGGGCCGCCTGCTTGAGCGCCGTCGCGCTGCGCGTGGCCATCGCCAGCGCGGTTCCCTGCAGAGGGATCGGCGCGCCCGAAAGAATCTTCACGCCCGTGACCCCTTCCATCTGGGCCAGCATCTCCGACATTTTCTTCAACCGGGAGTCGGCCTCGTGCGAGAAGACGTCATGAATGCGCTCGATCTCTGCTTTTTCCGATTCGCAAATCTTCAGCTCGCCACGGAGGCGCCCGGCTTCTTTCTTCCATTCCTGAACCAGATAGCGGTCCTGACGTTCCTTCGCGGCGGCTCTGAAAATCAGCGTCGTCCAAACTGCTGCGCCGGCAAGGTTGGCCGCAATGAGCGCGCCCAGGGCAATCAGAGCCATCCGCGCTCGCGGCCAGGGCGCGACAAACCGCCTCCGCCTCCCGCTGGCTCGCGGCGTCAATGCAATGATGATTCGACGGCAATCAGCCATTCATTCTTTCCCTCTCATGCGAATCCCGAACCGCCGAGTCCCCGTAGCCGCAGCTTCAGGTCGTTGGCGCTGTCGGCATAGCGCAGAGCGTCTTCCTCGGTCACTATCTTGTTCTTGACATGGTGATACAGGCACAAGTCAAACGTCTGCATCCCTTCATTATATCCCTTGGCCATGACTTCCTTCAAAGCGCTGACTTCACCGCGCTCGATCAACTCCTGCACGCGCGCCGTATTGAGAAGAATTTCGATCGCCACGACGCGTCCGCCGCCGATCTTGGGCACGAGGCGCTGCGAAACGATAGCGCGCAGGTTGAGCGACAGCTGCAGGAGCGCCTGCTGCTTGGCCAGCGCGGGGAAAAAGCCGAGCAGGCGGTCCAGCGTCTGGTTGGCGTTGTTGGTGTGCAGCGTCGAGAACACCAAATGTCCCGTCTCGGCGGCGTGCAGGCAGAACTGCGCCGTTTCGGTGTCGCGCACCTCGCCGATCAGGATGACGCGCGGCGCCTGGCGCAGCGAGCTGCGGATGGCCATGTGAAACGATTTCGTATCCAGGCCGACCTCGCGCTGCGAGACGATGCATTGCTTGTGCTCGTGTACGAACTCGACCGGGTCCTCCACGGTGACGATGTGCCCCGTGCCGTGCTGGTTGCGCCAGTCAATCATGGAGGCCAGCGTCGTGGACTTGCCCGATCCCGTCGCGCCCGTGATCAGCTCCAAACCGCGCTCGAACATGGATAGTTTCTGGAAAATTTCCGGAAGATTCAGTTCCTCGAACTTCGGGATCGTCTGGCGGATATGCCGGGCCACGAGGGCGATGGTGGCGCGCTGGAAATAGACGTTGACGCGGAAACGCTCGCCGTTGGCCGCATAGGCCATGTCCACCTCCAGGTTATCGAGGAACTCCTTCCAGTGCATCTCGTCCATCATGCCGCGGGCGATGGCGTTCATCTGCTTCTCTTCCATCGGGACAACGTCCAGCGATTCCAGCTTGCCGCTGACGGCGATGGACGGCAGCGCGTTGACGGCCAGATACAAGTCCGACGCGCCGCGCTCGACCATCTCGGCAAGCATGTCGTTCAAGGTTAGGACGCTCATTTCTTGCCTCCTATCGTTTTCATCCAGTCATCGCCGGCGCCGCCTGGCAGGCCGCCCGGACCCGATCCGGCGGCGCGGGTTGGCAGCGAGGAAGGCCCCATGCCTCCGGCGCGGGCCGGGGGCGCTTCGGCGCCGCCCTCTTCGCTGCCGAACAACTCCTTGTTGTTGGCGCGTTCGAGGGCGTCTTCCTTCGAGATGATGCGTTCGAGCGACAGGCGCTTGAGTTCCTGGTCCAGGCTTTGCATTCCATATTTGGTGCTGGTCTGGATGATCGAGGGGATCTGGTGGGTCTTGGCCTCGCGGATCAGACTGCGGACGGCCACGGTGCCGATCATGATTTCCATCGCGCAGACCCGGCCCGGGCGGTCTATGCGCGGAATCAGCATCTGGCAGATGACGGCCTGCACCGATTCGCTGAACATCAGGCGCACCTGTTTTTGCTGCTCGGGCGGGAAAACGTCAATCAAGCGGTCCACGGTCTTCGGCGCGCTGCTGGTGTGCAGGGTTCCGAAGACCAAGTGGCCGGTTTCCGCCGCCGTCAGGGCCAACTGGATCGTTTCCAAGTCGCGCATTTCACCCACCAGAATGATGTCCGGGTCTTCGCGCAGCGCCGCTCGCAACGCGTTTTTGAAGGACTTGGTATGCGGCCCCACCTCGCGCTGGTTGACGATGCATTTTTTGTGCTGGTGCACAAATTCAATCGGGTCTTCGATCGTCAGGATATGCTCATGCCGCGAAGTGTTGACGTAGTCCACCATCGCCGACAGGGTCGTGGATTTGCCGCTTCCCGTCGGGCCGGTCACGAGCACGAGGCCACGCGGCTTCTTGCACAACTCCTTCAAGACGGGAGGCATTTTCAGGTCTTCGAGGGTCAGCGTCTTGGTGGGAATGACGCGGAAGACGGCTCCTTCGCCCTCGCGCCCCATGAAGAGATTGACGCGGAACCGGGCGTCCGCGCCCAGCTCCATCGCAAAGTCCAGTTCATGCTCGCCCTCGAAGCGCCGCCGCTGATCGTCCGTCAACATGTCATACAGCATGTTGTGGAGCGAATCGCGCGTCAGCACGGGCAAATCCTTCATCGGCGTGATGGCGCCATGAAGGCGCTGAACCGGCGGCGAGCTGACCGTCAGATGAAGGTCGGAAGCGCCCTTTTTCAGCGTATCAAGCAAGAGGTCTGCCAAGTCCATAACGCTTACCTCCATTCCCCGAGACATTCGGAAGCTTGGGCCGCGTTCATGATCGAAACGCCCGACGACAGCGCACACAGCACGACAACCTCCGGGCAGCTTTCCAGCATCCTCCAGAAAGCGTTGGGCAGGACGCCGGACGAGCCCTCGCGCGGTGTCACGCGATACAGCCCGCTCATGCCGGTGGCCAGATAGCTCGTCGAACGGATCGCCACCCAGTCTTCCCATCCGGCCGGAGCGTCGAAGATCACCTGCGAGGCGCCGGACGTTGCGCTGAGCGAACCCAGGTAGCGCTCGGACATCTCGCCGTCGCCATAATATTGAAATACGCTGGGGACCGCGAAGCGCGAAGCCGCGCTGATAAAAAGCACATTCGCCAGCCGCTGGCTCATCGCTCTCACATAGTGATAAAGTATCCGGTTCCAGTCCACGTCCGGACCGACGACGATCAATCCGATCCTGCCGCAAGATTGCGCGGCGCACTGGATGATCGTCTGCTCTTCGGCCTCCGGCAGGGCATATTCTTCGATCGCTGTGAAGTCTGAAACGGTCGTCCGCAAAGGCCGCAGGCGCACGCCGGTGGCCCCGATTGTCTTGAGCATCCGTATGGCGACGGCGTATTGCCGCTGCCCGCATACGATGCGTTTGGGCCACATCCAGTTATTGGGAAGATGGGGCGAAAACTCGATCAACGTTTCATGAATAAGGTTGAACAGCCCCTGGAAGATCGCGCCTTCGAATTCGCACAACACTTGCTGGCCGGAAGGGGTCAAGATCAATGCAGCCCCGCCGCCGCTTCCCCGGCGCGCAATCAGGAGGTCTCCATCGGCGGCGATTGCCTGGCCCAACATCCACAATATCGCTTTGGCCGAGACCAGACTCGAGGGCTGTTCGGAGGGAATGGCCTGATCCAAGGCAGAGGCTGTTTCCGTTTCCGCTTGCATCCTCGAAGCGGGAAAAACCGCCTCCAGCGCCAAGTCAATCTGCCCGCGGCTGGCCAACTGCAAGGTGAAAGTCTTGCCCGGGCAGGCTTCCCGCAATTTATCCACCCCTTCGGTGGCCATCGGGTCGGCTGTCAGCAGTACCACTTCTTCGCCGACCTCAATCAAGGGAAGAAGCGAGAAAGCGCGCAGAATCTTGGGCGGATACCGCTTCACCATTTCCGCGTCAATCATGTCCGGGTGCAGGTCCACCTGGTTGACCCCATATTGGACGCCAAGCGCCAAATAAACATGATCGCGGGATATCAGTCCCAGCTCGACCAGCGCCTCGCCCAGCCGCTTGCCTGTCTGCTTGCCGTGAGCCAGCGCTTGATCCAGCTGCTCCTGCGAGATGATACCGCGCTCAAGCAGGATTTCGCCGATGCCCTTGCCGATCACCCGCTGCATTGCGCCATTGAACATACTTCCACCTCCTCTGGCAAGCCGCCTTCAAACCTTCGCGGCGAATAAAAAGCCCGTGAATGGAGACGCGGGATAGATGACAAACATCCATTATATATTATTGAAATAGTTGTTTATCTCTCCGGCGCGCCGAATGTCAACGTCAAAAAGGGGAGAAACAAAAAAAACGCGGAATCTTTGCATTTTGTGCGCATGTTCGCAGAATAATTAAGGGCAGAATAATGAATAATCATTCTGCCCTCAATGATTCTGCAAGAGACTTGATATCTTATTTCGACAGATCGTGGGCCAGCTGATGATATTTTTCGTGAACGCCTTCGCCCAGTTCCTCGGTTTCGATTTTGTCGAACAGCTTCGATAATTCCTGCTGGTCTTCGGGAGTGAGGATTTGATTAGATGCAAAACGCGCTATTCTTGACTGTCCACCAATCGAGCCAACGACTCCGGAAACTCGCTTTCGATTTCCATGCGTCGGCCGGTGACCGGATGATCGAAAGACATCCGCCAGGCATGAAGGGCGAGGCGCGCCGAGGTGGATTTTTGCACGCCGTACTTTATATCGCCGACCACGGGATGGCCGATGTCCGCCATGTGGACGCGGATTTGATTTTTGCGCCCGGTTTCAAGGACGCACTCGATCAGCGCATGGGAGCGCGCCGGATTCCACCGCACGACGCGATAGCGCGTCGAGGCGGGGCGCGAATCCTGCGATTCGGGAACGCTGTGAACGCGCATGGCTTCGTCTTCGGCCAGATGGCTGCGGATGACGCCCGATTTCGGTTCGGGAACGCCGCGTACGACGGCCAGATAACGCTTTTCAACCTGGCGCCAGTTGTCGAGGAAATGCGCCCGGATTGCAGGCGTCTTGGCGAAAATCAGCAGGCCGGAGGTATGCTTGTCAAGGCGGTGGACAACGTGCGCGCGCGGACGGCGCGGTTCCGGCCGCTGGGCGTCGGATTCCATATCCTGATTTCCAAGCGGCGATCTGCGGGGGCCGGACTCCTTGGCGCGCCGGGCAGGCGGGGACGCCTGCGCTCCCAGGTACTGATTGATCTCATCCAACGCGGTATCGCCGTGATGGACTTCATCCGGCAGCGACAGCATGCCCGCCGGCTTGCTGATCACAATCAGGTATTCATCCTCATAGACAACCCGGAGGCCGGATTCGGATACGACCTTCTCGCGGAAATGCTTGTCCATATTGATGCGCACTTCGTCGCCCGGCGCCAGCGGATGGTCATGGCGCGTCGTGGTTCGGCCATTGACCGACACGCGGCGAAACTTGAGCCATTGCTTGAGCGTTGTCCGCTTGTGATTGCCGGGCAAGCGCATCAAAAAGTCGAGTAATTCGCTCGATTCCGAGACGGTTAGCATTTTGTCATTCATAGCGCTGCAAGGGTATCGGTCTGGGGCGGCGTTTTCAACAGCGCAATTTTGCGCTTTCGCCAGCGCTGCTTTCCATGCGAAAATACCTTTGTTGTTTGTTGAGTCCGATTCCGGTAGTCTGGTCACCTGACTGCCCATGCTCATGGATGCGATGCTATAGATTCACTGCAATTATTTAATCAAGAAAGAGACGAGTAATGCGGATAGGTGGGGCGCCAGCATTTGGAGTGCGGTTGCTTGCTGCCGCTTTTGCTACGCCAATCAGGAAAAGAATCGAAGCAAAAGCGGCAGCAAGCAAGAGTTCGCAGCGGAGCGAGAATCTCTGCGGTTACACTCCCAATGCTGGCGCCGTTTCCAACCGCAATACAGTCGGTCCCAGGCAAAGATAAGACGCCGAATTTATGACTCGTTGTACCAAGGGAGAAAAATCTTATGACGCCTGATTTATGGACAATCAAATCTTATGCGTGCGTTATTGACGCCGGCGCTGGCAAGCTGATCAATACAGTTTTTCTCGGATTGGCGGCGATGCTGCTTCCGACTGCGGCCTTGGCCGGCAATTCCGCAGACAGCGCTGATCTGCCTGCGCAGATTGCGATTCAATCGGCGCTTCCCAACGCGCCGCTATCCGCCGCGTCTATATGCACACTGACCGTCACGTCGCGACTTCCTAACACCGGCGTGAGGATCAACGCCAGCCCGGCGGATATCAATGGCGTCACGAGCGGCTCAACGACCTTTATGCTGCAATATTACCAAGGCACAACCGTGACGCTCACGGCGCCATTTTTCTCCACCACCCCCCTCGGCAACGTTTTCAACCGATGGCGGAAAGACGGCGCCGATTTCACCGGAAACACAGATCTCGTCCAGACGGTTGTTCTGGATGCAGCCCATACCATGCAAGCGCGGTACCTGGCGCCCACGATTTTCCATCCGCTGATTCTTGCTTCAAGCAATCCCTCGAGCGGCGTGGTGATCAGCGCCAACCCCTCGGACCGCAACGGCCAGACGACCGGCTCGACGCAGTTTTCGCTGCGCTATGCGACCAGCACAACCGTCACCGTGACGGCGCCTCTCTTCTCGCCCAATGATAACTTGTTCGCCAAATGGCAGAAAGACGGCAGCGATATTCCCGGCGGAACGAATCTTTCGCAACAGGCGACCATGGACACGACGCACACCCTGACGGCGGTTTATCAGGCCCCGCCTTTGGTCAACCTGACCGTGGCTTCGATCAATCCTGCGACCGGCGTTTCCATCGGCGTCAGCCCTGCGGACCGCAACGGCCAGGCCAATGGCGTCACGCAATTCAGCCGCGTCTATGCGCAAAGCAAACCCGTGACGCTGACGGCGGCGCCCACGGCGCCCAACGGCAATTTGTTCGGCAGATGGCGGTTGGACGGACTGGACGCGGCTACCACAAATCCGGTCCTCGGGATAACCATGGGCGCCTCGCACACGGCGGCGGCTGTTTATTTGCCGTTGATCAGCCTGACAGCGCCGGATCCCGATGCCTATGAGAGCGGCACGGATGCGGGCGTATTCCGGATCGCGCGCACCGGCGACACGGACTCGGATTTGTGGGTCAATGTCTCGATTGCGGGAACCGCCGCTCCCGGCGCCGACTATGACTTCATCAGCACGGCGGTCAAGATCGCGGCAGGCAGCGCCACGGCTGACGTCTTGATCATACCCATAGACGATTCGGAGAAGGAAGGCGAGGAGACTGTGATCATGACGCTGCTTCCCGACGCCGCTTATGCGGTTTCTGCGTTGTCGAATAGCGCTGTCGTGACGATCCATGACGACGATCTGATCCTCTATACGATGAAGGTTACGGCGGAAAATACCACCAGCTCCGTCTTCATCGCCGTCGCTCCGGCGGACATGGATGGCGCGGGCGATGGCGCGGCGCCTTTCGCGCGCGTCTATCTCTCGACCGCCCCGGTTACTCTGACCGCTCCCGCCACAGCAGGCCCCACTTTCTTCCAGTATTGGCTGCGCAACGGAGGTATTTATGCCTATGTGCCGTCCGCGACGGTTGCGATGGACGCCTCCGTGACGATGACGGCTGTCTATGGCGCCGCGCCGCTTGAAACCATTACCATTTCGGGCGCCGCGCAGTCTGTGCCTGAAGGCGCCGCCGCCACGATGGCGCTCTTCGACGCGAATCTCAATGCCATGCAGCCGGTCGCCGTCTCGGCGGGCGCTTATTCCATCGCGGTCGCCAAAGGCTTTTCCGGCTATGTTGTGCCGCAGGCCGCCGGCGTTAACTTCCTGCCTTTTCGCCGCGCCTATAATCGCCTTCGCGACAGCGCGACAGCGAACTACGTGGCGGCGCCGTGCGTGAAAGACCAAACGGAACTGGACGCGCTTTATATGGTCGTTTATCGCAAGAATGGACGCGGTGCCAACGCCTATCCGGCGGAGGCGCGGTTCCTCAACGGTGGCCTTGAAATCGCCGGCTTCAGCGATAACGATACCCTGAGCATCCGGCGAACCAGGGCGGGCCGGCTCCCCGGCGCGGCCAAACCATTGCGCTTCGTCCACTCGGGCAAAGGTATGGCTTCGTTCTATAGCGAGGCGGGATTGAACGAGATGCGGCTGGGCGGAAGCTTGAAGCGCGGCACGACGGTGAACGCCGCGATCGGCGATTTCCATACATCAGGCGCAATCACAACGCTCGCGATGACTTCAACTCTCGGCGCCGACGTCGAGGTCATCACGAATATCCGGGCGGCTAGCGCTTCGGCGGCCAAAGCCAATGTGACGTTGAACGGCCTGAAACTCGAGTCGCTTGTGGCGCCAGGCCAATCCTTCAACACGGTCCGGCTGGCGCTGAAGGTTTCCTCCGCCGGGCGTTTCCAGGCGCCGTTGATAAGCAATACCGGCCTCGTGGGAGGCGCGGGCGCGCAGCCGGATATCAACGTTATTGCGCTCAAAACGCTTGCCTCTTCCGGCGGCGGGATAAAAGCAGCGCGCATCGAAAGCGCGATCAAATCCATCGTCGTCAAAGGCATGATGCTCCAAAGCCAAAACCATCCAGCGGATCTGGCCATTGGATGGCTCCATAGCACGGAAAACAACGTCATCATCAGCGTCACCGACGGCGACATCCTGCCGGGCGTTTATCTGGCGGACGGGCGCATCAGGCAATTCAGCGCGAAAGCATTGAGGATGGGGCAGGGCGGCTATATCGGCGACCGCACCCAGACGGTCACGGACCTGACGCTGACTTCCGGCGCGCTCACTGAGCCGAGTTATGTCCTGGTGGTTTCAGGATTGAAGCCGCTGGCGGGAATCAAGAACGGCGCGGATATCGCCTCTGTGTCGGGGACGGAGGGAGTTTTTGGCGTGTTCGTGGCGGGCGGAGCGTTGAGCATCACGCAAACCGACCTGACGCCTCTCAAGACAGGCGCCGTCGTCACAGTCTCAACCAACAAAGATCGCGGCAAAGGTTTCCTGCGCATCTACGGCGATCCCACGCGCCCCGCCCGACTAGTCCCTGCCAGCTCCGCCCTCGCCATCAAGTACAACGACGCTCCCTGAGAGCGAGGCTACCCTTTATGTTTTTGCGTTCCTTGCGTTCTTTGCGGTTCTTGTTGTCCTTGTGGTCCTTGTTGTCCTTCACCCGCCGCCGCCAGCGAAATAACATGATTCGCCGAAAATTCCCCGGCGAAATGAGATTCGAGGCTCGGAACCAGCGTTTCCCGCGCAAGAGCATAGAACGGGAAAAATGGACTAAGGACGCGCTCCTGCGGTTGCCCCAGCGGCGCCAGGCTGTTTTCGACGCGCCGGAAGCGGTCCGTCAGTTCATGATCGTCGCGCAACTGCGCTTCGATAGCGCGGGATTCCAACTTTTTGAAAGCCTCGCGAACCAGGCCGCGCACTTTGGATGCGCCGTCGCGAACCGCGGAATCGGCGCCGGATAAATCCTGTTCCAGCGAAGCGATCTGCGCGTCGGTTTGGCTTGCGGTTTGGGCCACGTGCGCCGGCCAACCGGATGCCGCTTTGCGCGCCAGCCGCTCCAGCGCGCCGCTGCTCCCCAACTGGATGAATTCCTGCGCTCCAAGCCCCAATTTTTTCAGGGCGCGCGCCACGCGCGACTCAATCAAGACCGCGCCCGGACGCGCCACGGCGGCAGGCCGGCAAACTCCAAAGAACTCATAGAGCGGTTCGATCTGCCGCAGATAAATTTGTTCATGAGGCCCGGCTATGTATGCGATCGAGGGGAAACGCCCGTCCTGAACCAGCGGACGCGTCGCGACGTTGGGGCTGAAGCGCTCCGGCGTTGCTTCCAGCAAGGCGCGCATCTGCTCCGGCGAGTATTCCGACATCGTGGCGCCGCCAACGGGATGCGACGCGATGAACCGTCCGCCGCGAAAAGACAGATGCGCGCGAATGGCGCCTTCGAACAGGAAGCAATTGACGTCTTCGGCATGGCGATGAATGGGAGGTTTTTCGCCGCGCGCCTCCCAAGTCCGCCCGGCTTCACGCAACAAGCGCGTGGACTGCAATGGCTCGGAGAATTCCCGCGCCAGGATTTGCGATTGTGCGCGCCGGATGCAGCGCAGGCGTGGGCTGACCAGGATCAGCCCGCTCTGGCCACCCAGGAGCAACAGGAGGCAGCGAAAAAAAAAGTCCTCAAAGCTATCCGAAGCGGCGGCGGCTTTTTCCAGGTCCTCCAATATCTGATCGCGCCACTCAGTCGGATGAGTGGATTCGCGGATGGCGGCAAGCAATGCGCTCGCGGCGGCGGTGACAGGAATAGCGTACGCGGGAAGGGCGCCGGTTTCAATGCCGGGATCAAGGAGCCTGTCGGAGGACTCGGTTTTCCAGGGTGTCTCCCCCATGAAAAGCGCCGGTTTTTGGGCGTTTTCATGGGGGAGACACGCGATTCTCCGACAGACTCCTAGCCGATGCTGTTGCGGCGCGCCGTCCTTGTCCAGCCAGGTCACCGTCGCGATTTCCTCGAAGTCATGATCGTCCGAAACCACCCAGAATCCCGCCACGACGCGGCGGGAAAGATGCTGCTGAATCTGCCGCGCCAGCACGATGGCGCCGAGCGCCTTATAAAGCGTATAGAGCGGCCCGGTCAGCGCGCCTGCCTGTTGCCCCGTCATGACGCAAAGCGTTTCGGCGCTTCCAAGCTCGCGGGCCGCCTGCGCGCCGGAGTGATTGCCCAGCGCTTCGTTGAATGCGGCCAGTTCCTCGACATCCGCTCGCGTCCAGCTCGCGCAGGGGCGTTCGGCGCGGCGCCCGACGGATTGCTCGATGTCCTCCTTGGTTTCGGGAGCGATCATGGCGTGGACGGCTCCGGCCGCCAGCGGACCGGGGCGGGCGGCTCGATCCCCAGCTGATCGCAAATCTTGGACGTCAGGAAATTTTCATGATCGGCGAGCGAGGCGGGATGATAATAATAAGCGGGCATGGCCGGCAGGATCGTCGCCCCCGCGCGCGCCAGCCGCGTCATGTTTTCCAGATGAATCAGGTTGAGCGGCGTTTCGCGCGCAACGAGGACGAGCTTGCGTCCTTCTTTCAACTGGCAGTCGGCGGCGCGCAACAAGAGGTTGTCGCAACACCCCGAAGCCAGCGCGCCCAGCGTCCGCATCGAGCAGGGAACGACGGCCATGCCGCGCGCGCGAAACGTTCCGCTGGCCGGCGGCGCCATCATGTCATCCGGAGCATAGAGATGAATGCGCCTGGAGTTTTTCATTTCCGGCGTTCCGCAAAATGCCGCGATGTCGAAATCCGCCGCCGCGCCGAAAGACGCCCCCATCTCCGCTTCGATCACGCCCAGGGCGCGCCTTGTGATGATGACGTGCAATCGCAGCCCCGCGCCAAACGCCGCGCGCAAAAAATTCGCTGCATAAGGCGCCCCGCTCGCGCCGCTGACGCCGACAATCAAATCATTTGAAAAACCGCATTCCATATTCGTCGCTATCCTTGCGCCACCAGCGAAATCATCCCGAAGGGATGATTCTAGTGTTTGAACATTTGAGCAGCACAAAATCCAAATCGCCAGGCAAATAAAGACGCGGTCTATC
>JAPLSP010000701.1 GCA_026398575.1 Candidatus Sumerlaeota bacterium
CGCATCCGTGTTCTATTGAATGCCGTGCCAACGCCATCAATAGAACACGGATGCGACGGATGTCGCGGAGCATCACGGATTTCAAAGTGGCTGAAGCCATATCGAGAAGAATCCATGCAAAATCCGAAATCTCCCACCCCGCGAGTCTGCTGCGCTCGTCTAAATTCTTTGTGTTCCTTGCGTTCCTTGTGGTTAATAAAACTTCACCCACTCAACCCGGCAAGGATGAGCGGAACCCCAATCGCCATGATTCCGCGGTTCCCAGCTTCCTCCGATCTTGCCGATGCGTGCTGTGGTGGGGACGCCGGGGAATTCGTTGCGCGGGAATTCCGAGATCACGTCCCAATCTTCAGCGCCGTCCTCCTTCGCAAGGAGTTGGATGGTCTTATCGCCGAGCTTGATCGCCAGCGTGGCCGGTTTGCCCTTGGGGTGAGAACCCATGAGTGATTCCGCGCCATTCCGCCGTACGCCCCAGCGGCCATCAGTGCGGGCGTTGATCTGGACATATTTGCCCCCAGTCCATCCAACGGCCAGCCCGACGCCCCACGACTGCCCCGCGTCTTGCTTCGGATCAATGCGGGCGACGGCCACCGTCGCGCCGGCGGGCCAGGCGATGTCTTTGGTCCATACGGCGTTGGCCGGAACGCTGATCTCGAAGGCAGAGGTTTCCTCCTTCTTCAGCGTCAAGCCCTTCAGCGGATCAATGCCGATGGCGCCAGACTCAGCCGAAACAGCGCGTGGCGTCTCGTCGGCGATCAACATCCATCCCTTGCCAGGCTCAACCGGGATCGCGCCGTCGGCCGCAAACACCGCCTCGGGCTGGAAGTTTTCCACGGCGGGCGCCCAGAGCGTCGCCTTTTTGGGATCAAGCCCAAGCGCCTGCCAATCCACGGTTAATTTCACTCTCGTTCTTCCCGGCGCCCAGCTCGCCACGCAGATCAACGCCTTGCCTTTCTTTTGATAAACCGTGGCGAGAATGTCCTTGTTGTCGCTTTTCACCGGGCATGCCGGGTCCCAATATCCCAGCATTGTCGTGCCCACCATGCCGAAGCTGTCCCAGAGTTTCCATTGCGGCTTGGGATCGCCTGACCATCCCAGGCGCTGCGTCATGCCATAGATCATGCCGCGCCATTTATTGCCGCCGCCTTGAAGCATCTCGCCCATGAGACCGAACGGAATGCCGGACAGCTCAACCATCCAATGCTCGGGCGCCGCATTGTAGTTATGGCCTTCGCCGAACCATAAGCGGTGATAGTAGGGGAAATTCTGCATGAAGCAGTAAGCCGAGGCCGTGCGGCCGGCGGTGGGATTCCAATGGCTCCAGGAGTGCATATCCGCGAAGAGCCGTTTGCCGGACGCCTCGAAAATTCGGTGCGCGCGCTGGAACGCTTTGCGCCCCAGCGCCGTGTCGTCAATGTAAAGCCCGTCGAATCCTGTTTCGCGCAGCGTAAAGGCCAGTCCCTCGAGATAAAAATTATCGAGCCGCGATTCGGGCGTCGTGATGACGGCGAGATCGAGCATGTCCTTATAGCGCCCGTGCAACACCTCGCGCCAGGCCGGGATGAAGCCCGTTTCTCCGAGGTGATCCACCAGCCAGCGATGCGGTCCGCTGCCGTTGGTCAGCGGGCGCGCCTTGACGCCGTCCTTGCCGGGGCTGGGGCAGATGATCTCGCCATCGAGACTCCAGAAAACGAAGAGTTCGGGCAGGTTGTTCGTGAGCTCGCGTGTGGTGTAGTAGATTTTGACTTTGACGCCGTTGGCATGTCCGCTTGCGACGCATTGTTTAAGCAGCGGCATGGACATGTCAAAGTATGGATAGTTGATCGTGGGATTCTGCTCTTTGTTGTGGTGAATGTTGATGACGTTCGCCCCCATGTCCTTGACGCGCTTGAGGTCGCGATAATCATTATCCTCGACGCCCTGCCCTTTGTGCAGATAGCGCATCGCCCATTGCTCCTCGGTGTTGAGCGGATGGAACGGCGTCAGGAAGAGGTTGAATCCATAAGAGAGCGTCTCGCCGGATTTCATCGCGCGTGGACCGCTGTAGCATTGGACGGACATGGCGCCTGCACCCGAAGTTGCGAGCCGGATGCCGCCGGATTTTCCGTCGGCGCCGCCCCATGACCCCGGAATGTTGAGCGGGCGGAAATGGTAGTAGCAGTTGATCAGCGGCGCGCGCCAGTTGTCGCCGAATAGCTGCAACTTGAAACCGCCGTTGACCGCGCCGATCCAGAAGCCATCCTGGTTGACTTGCGTGTCCCATTTCCAATCCGCCTTCTCCGGGCGATGGCCGCTCGGCAGTCCCAGCCCCATGAAATAATCGGCTTCCTTGGCGACATCGAATTCGAGGCGGATGTCCTTGATCTGGATTTCTTTGGATGACTTGACGCGGGCGACGCACCGGACGAAGCCGTCGTACTCGATCAATCCCTCGACGGCGAGTTCGATCCCTGCGCCCTGACTCGCCGCCCGCCATTCGACGGCGCCTTTCTGTTCGCGGATGAATTCGATCTTTCCCGGCGCCAGCGCGACAGTGCCTTCCGTGGTCTCAATGATAAAGCGAAAAGGCGATGTCAGCAGCTGGCGGGTTGGCGCCTTCTCAATCGCGGTGTTCCCAGCGTTGAAGAAAGAATTGATCTGTTCGGGAAGCCCCGAGGCGTTCAGCGCCAAACTCCGTCCCAGCAGGTTCACGGCCGTCCCCCCGCGCGCCAGTGGAAGGTATGGCTGCGTTACCGTGTCGTCATCAAAGCCAATCGTCGAATCGAGCCAGCGCAATCGCGACAGTCGCCATGAATCGCGGTCGCCGTGGTCTTGCAAGACGCCGCCTTCCACCTTCAATTCCACGGCGACGGGCGCCGAGAATCCCTTGGCGTCCTTGACGGCAATCTTGCCCTGATATGCGCCTTTGGCATTTTGCGGAACATCAATCCCGATCCAAAGCGCCTGGAGTTTGCCTTGCGCAACGTCAATGTTCTTCTCGAACGGCTTGCCTTGGAAATTAATGCCGCCCAGATTGATGCAGCGCAAGGCGGACGCCGCGATCTTGCCAGAGCCGCCGCCGCTTGCTTCACCGCCGGGTGTCAGATCGCCAAACGCAACGGCAATCGTGGAAAGATCGCGCTTGGCGGCGAAAACGCCAATCTGAAAAACATAGAACTCTCCGGGCTGAGCTTGGCCTTTGAACGATCCGGTATGCCCCGCCGGATCGCCCAGCCATCGCTTCGGCAGCGCCTTGGCCCAGCGGATCGAATTCGCGCGATCCTCAACAAACAACACGGCATCCGTCTTCGCTCGCGCCATGAAGCCCGCCATCTCCTCCGGCGATGCGAGATCATCCATCTCGCTCTTTGCGCGCGGATCATAACGCGCGTGGTCGCTTTCGTTGGTCGGGACGTTGGCGACGGTGTTTTGATCTGCGGCATTGGTCATGATCGTGTTCATTCCAGCAATACAAACGCCGATGAATAGCCCAATCAACGGCGTGCTTTTTCGCATAGCGATTCCTTGTTTCATTCGCCTTCCTTCCTTCTTCTTGGCTATTGCTTCCACGGCTTCTTCTCATTCAGCGCTTTCAGGATGACGCGCTTGAGTTCGAGCGGATCAATGCTGTCGGTTTTCTTGAAGAGGATTTTTCCGTCCGGCGCCATCAACACCGTGTAGGGAACGGCGCCTTGCCATTCGGGATCGAAGGCGTCTATCAGCTTGTCGCGGTCGGGCGAGGCGAAGATCAGGTTGCGGTTCGACGCCTGTTCTTTTTGGAGGACCTTCAAAACGGAAGATGTTTCTTCCGGGCGATTCATCGCCACGGTGACCAGTTCGAAATCGCGATGGCGGTACATGCGGTTGATGGTCACGAGTTCGTTGAATTCCGCAAGGCACGGCGCGCACCACGTCGCCCAGAAACTCACCAACCGGACTTTGTTTGGATTGCCTTTGCGCAGGTCCTTCAGCGCTTCGGCGTCGGCGGGAGCGACCGAGACCGGCTCGGCGGCCAGTTTCGCCAGATAGGCTTTCACCGCGTCGGCCTTGCCCGCCCACTTGATCGAGCAGCCGGCGGCTTTCGTCTTGGCGACGGGCGGTTCCTTGCCGGCGAGCAGCGCGTCAATCGCGTCGCGCGCGTTGCTGACCTTGACGTGCTGCGGCAGTTCGGAGTCGTCTATGCGCCCGACGTAGCGGAGTTTGCGCTCCGAGTCGAAAATAAAAATATGCGGCGTGGCCACCGGTCCATAAAGCCGCGCCGCTGCTTCCGCATCGCCGTCATAGAGATAGGGGAAATTGAACTGGCATTCCTTGGCGCGGATTTTCATCTCTGCGAAGGAATCGCCGAGGTCGGTCCAGCCAAGTTCATCGAGCCGGACGGACTTGGGATCATTCGATGAGATCGCCACAACCGCCACACCCTTGTCTTTGTATTCGGTGACGATCTTCTTGATGCGCTCCTCATAGAGCTGCGCGGTGGGGCAATGATTGCAGGTGAAGATGACGACAAGGATTTTTGCAGCGGCAAAATCCTTGAGCGCATAGTCGCGGCCATCCACGCCCGGCAGCTTAAAATCCGGCGCAGGCGAGCCAAGCGCGAGTGTCGCAGGTATCTCCGCCGGCGCGGCGCATGCGCAGGGCGCCATCCCGAAAGCGCAGATCAAAACCGAAAAGAGAGCGATTAAGACGAAAACTACCTGTTTCATTTGGAACGCCTCCCGCGGCTCCGCGTGCGAAGCCGCTTTTTTTTGAATGCCATCAAATTTTCCGCCTGATTATTGCTTTCACGTTGTCCGGCGGCAACAGGTTTTCCGCCTTGCATCCGTTGGGGCGCATTCCCGCTGAGCCTTGGCGCCCGTCCGCTGCTAAGACAGGCAGTCTGGCCAACGGTACGATGGTGACCTTCATGGCGCGATATAGGTTGCTCCCGTCGCTGATAAACGCTAATGGACGCTAATAAATACCTTCTTAGCCGCTCCAGAATTCTGACCTCAGCCAAGAATTCTCAAATATCTTTGGCGAGATTATTATCGAAATAATTGCGGTAGTCATCGGGCTTCCAGAATGGCCCTGATCAAATCCATCATCACGTTCCTATCCCGTCGCGGATTCCGCGTCAAACCGTCGCTCCATTGAAGGAAGTGATAATCGGCGTCGGGAATTGCCGTCACCGTTGTCCCGTCCGCGCCGAACTGGACTGTTTGAGATGTGTCGCCTGCAATAGCGCCATTCGGGCCGGCGATGTATGTAAGCGTGCAGGTGCTGACCACACCAAAGCGCCACAGGTCATTTAGCTGGCCCGTACACCACGCTCCATCGTAGCCGGTGCCCCCGAAAAGCCAGAGCGCGCCTGAAGTCTCCATCCATGAGCCTGGGCTTGTACGCGTTCCCGGCATATTGGCCGGATCGGCCAGGCCTTGCCGTCCGTAGGCGCCTGCTTGATTCACTATGGAAGCGCCCCGGATCCAAGTCCAGGTTTTGTCTGACGGGCTGTATTTCCACAAATCGCTCAGGTAGCCTCCACTTCCCGCCCCGTCACCGCCGAAGCCATAGCCGCCAAAGAGCCAGAGCGCTCCAGATACGTCGATCCACGAAACCGCCCCTCCTCGCGCGCCAGGTATGCTGTTTGAGTCACTCACGCCTCGCATCCCATAGGTTCCGTGCTGGCCTACCATTCGGCGCCAGCTTTAATAGACGCGCTGAGTTATTCCTGAAGCTTGGCTCCAAACTATAGGTCGGGATGCGCCCGCCTTACTAGGGGGTTGACCTCCGAGCGCGTCGGACTTCACAATAGAGACTTGTACATGATGATGGATTCAGCGGCGAGCCTAAGCCCGCTCGCGAATCCGAAAAACCGGCAAGGGATGCCTGATGTCCGCCACTGCAAATCTTTCTCAATCCGACTCCATCTGGCGGCCCTGGCGCGTGGCCGGCGGGTGCTTCGTTCTTGCGCTGGCCATGCGCCTGGGGTTGCTCAACCTCAATCATGCCGAATACACCGACGGCATCCTGGCGGTCTTCGGCAGTCCGGATGCGCAGTCGTTCTGGCCGCCGCTTTATAAATGGCTGGCGGCCTTTCTGAGTCTGGGCGCGCCAACTGAAACCTCGGCGCGATTGGTTTCAGCCCTGGCCGGCGCGGCGATGATATTTCCGATCTATTTCGCCGCGTGCGGACTCCTTTCAGGCGCCTCGGAAAAAGCGCGGCGCCGTGCGGGCGCGTTCGCGTGCCTGTGGTATCTCGTCTCGCCCATGGCGTTGCGCTGGGGCATCCGCATGATGACCGACGTCCTGTTCGCCGCGCTCTTTTATGGCGCGATCTATTGCATCAACGAGGCATGGCGCCGGCGCCGCGCCGGCGATTACAAAAGCGATTTCCTGCTGGCGTATGCGACGCTGCTGACGATTGCGGCGACGCTGACGCGCTATCAGGGCATCATTCTCGTTCCGCCGCTCGTTGCGGGCATTGCCACGATCTGGATCGCCTGGGGGCGGCGCGGCAAAGGGCCGATGCTGGCCACGGGCTATGCGCAGCTCGCCTGGCTGGCGCTGATAGTGTGGATATGGATCGGCAGGGGGCAGCTGCAAGCCCACGGCGGACAGATCACCGCCCGTACAGGGGCCGATATGTTCGCGACGCTGCTGAATTATTGGAATGTCTTTGAAAGCTTCGTTTTGCTCTCTCCCTATTTTTTCGCCTATCCAATTTTCGCGCTGGGAGTCTGGGGACTGATCGTTTCGCGCGAGCGCTTTCATCAATGGCTCTTCCTCTATAGCGCGATGTCGTTGCTCGCGATGCAGACGGTCTTCCAGTCATTCCAATCGCGCTATCTGCTGCCGCTGCTGCCGTTCCTGGTGGCATACGCGGGCGCGGGCAGCGCCGCGATCGGCGAGCGATTCGGCGCGCGGCGGCCCGCCTGGCTCATTGCGGTGGCGTTGTGCGCGATTTATTGCTGGGCGTTTTCGCTCGCCGTCGTCATCGAACAGCGCGGTGTTTTCGGCGATATCAAACAAGCGGCCCTCTACGTCAAAGATCATCCGCAGGCCGCCGGCGGCGCGCGGGTTTTCTCCAATGAAGCCTATGGGCCGCAGATGATTCCCATCAAGATGCGCCATTGGTCGGCGCGGCCGGTTCAGTTCTGGTATTGGGACCCGCAGAAAGGCGAAACCGGTCCGTTGCCCGCAGGCGCGATTGTGTGCATACATAATATATACGGGAACGGGCTTTTCGCCGCCACGATGCGACAAATCCAGGAACACTATCAGTACGAATCGCTGGAGCAGTTCGAAGATCAAGTGATTCCGTTGTTGGATGATGTGATGGAGTTTCCTGGAACGCAGCAAAATCCAATCGCCTGGGTTTATCGCTATCAACCGCAAATTTTTCGCACAGCCATCGTGAAGATAATCGGGAAGAAATGAACGCCGCTGCCGCATATCAAACCGTCGCCGCCTGGGCGAATTCTCTGGACCGATCCCTCATCGTCGCCGATACGCTCTATTTCCTGGCGCTCATCAATCCGGTGAGCAAGGTGTTTTTGCTTTCCTCGATGAACCCGCCCCTTGCAGGACGGCATTTGCGCTCGATCTGCCTGCGTTCGACGGCGATCGCTTTCCTGATTTTGCTGGTCCTGATCGGCGCGGGTAACTACGTCCTCGGTTCCATCTTTCATGTGAAGCTCTATTCGCTGAGCGTGGCGGGCGGGATCATCTTGTTCATGGTCGGCTTGAAAGCGGTGCAGCAGGGCAAGTTCTATGAAGAGCATGGGCGCCCAGCCGAGTCGGATATTGCGATTGTGCCGCTGGCCGCGCCTCTGATCGCCGGACCCGCCACCATCACCGGCGCCATCTCTTATGCGTCCGCTCATGGCGTCGGGCTGACCATGTTGTGCATCCTGATCGCCCTCATCATCAATATGATCATCATGCTGGCGTCGGTGCGCATCGGCCATGCGCTCGAAAAAATTCATGCAACCGCGCCGCTGATCCGCATCACGGGATTGATCGTTGCTTCGGTCGCGGTTCAGATGATTTTCACCGGCGCCGCCTCGTGGGTCATCGAACTCGGAGTCTCGCTCAACAAAACTTTCGATTTTCCATGAAAGAGGAAACTAAAGTGATCAAGCTCCCCCAAACATCTCTTCTCAGCATAATTCCCATGAGTCCCATAACTCCCATGATTCCCATATCTCCCATATCTCCCATATTCCTTGTATTCCTGCTCCCCTTTCTTCTCTCGCAAATCAAACTCAGCGCCGGAACCGGCGGCGAATCTCCCCTCTTTTCTGGTTCAAAGATTGAAGGCGCCTCAGGCGCGACGGATGGAAAATTCCAGAGTGAAATTCTGAAATGCGAGGTCGCTTATCTCATCTATCTGCCGCCCAGCTATGAAAAAGAAAAGGACCGCCGCTGGCCGGTGGTTTATTGGTATCCCGGAGAAGATTATCGGCCACGATATTTCGATACGCTTGCCTCGCGCCTGAACCAAGCCGCCCAAAATAAGCTGGCGCCGGAGATGATCGTCGTTCAGATGATCGGGCTGGGCGCCGAAGCCTACCTCCTCCCCTCCGCTGGCAAGGATAAGGCCGATTTGCAGGACAAAGGCAGCGCCAAAGCGGCGGATGCTTCGCAGCGCCCGGCGGAAGCCGTTCTCCTCAAGGAACTGATCCCCCACATAGATAAAACTTATCGCACGCTGGCCCAACGCGACCGGCGGGCGATTGAAGGTTTTTTTCTCGGAACGTTTGGGGCGATGCGGCTGGGATTCGGACATCCGGAAGTTTTCGGGATTATCTCGCTGGCGCCGGGAAGCGACCGCGACTATAAGGGCGAGGACACCGCGGTGGAAGGTTTGGCGTTCGCGGAAAAAAACAAAGCCTACCTGCGCGCCAACCTGACGGCCATCCGCATTGTCATCGGAAAAAACGACTCGCTGCGCCCTGTGTGCGAAGCCATTCGTGAAAAATTAAAGGCGCTTGGGATTCCGAACGGATACGATCTGCAAGACAGCACCCCCGAATTGTATCCCCGCCTCATCTATGAATCGGACGCCAGGCCCTATGAATTTTATTTCAGCGCCTTCCAAGTTCCACTTATGAAGCGGCGATAGCGCCCCTTGATTTTTCAGCAGGGAAAGAGCGAAGGACAGCAAGGACAGCAAGGACGCCAAGGACCCCAAAATCCGCCATTCTCAAAAACCAATTCTCTTTCTTATGCAACCCATCCTCTTTGTGTTCCTTGCGTTCTTTGTGGTTCTTGCAGTCCTTGTGGTCCTTGCTGTCTTTTGCACAATCTTGCAGTCAAGCCAGGCCCCCTATGCCAGAATATAACACAGCCCTCGCGCGTCGCCTCACCAACATCTATCTCCCGGCGCTGACTGTGGCGATTCCGGGCGCGGCCTATCTGGCGTCGCTCCCCAAGACGCTCTATTGGGGCGACGGGATCGAACTGGCCGGCGCGGGGCGGGTGTTGGGCATCGCGCATCCGACCGGCTATCCGCTCTACACCTTGATGCTGCATGTAGCGGAATGCCTGCCGCTGGGCACGGTCAGCTTTCGGGCGAACCTGCTCAGTGCGGCGTTGGGCGTGTTGGCGGCGCTGATATGGTATTTCCTCGCGCTGAAAATTCTGAGGCGCCTGCCCTCCCGTTTGTTCCGGAATGAAATGCAGCAGGGCGTTATCGCCGCGGCCGTCGCCATCGGTATGGCGCTTTCCCGGACGTATTGGTTTCACGCCGTGAATGCGCAAACCTGCGCCTTGCACATGCTGTTCATGGCGGCGGGCGGATGGGTGTGCTTTGCGATGGCCGAGCGTTTCTCATTCCGGCTGTGGGCCGTGGCGTGGCTGACGTTTGGATTGGCGCTGGCGCATCATCGCCTGTCGCTCGAATTGGGACCGTTGATCTTGATCGGCGCCTGGTGCGGCCACTTCAGGCGCAGACCTAACGTAGACCGCCCGGCGAATTCCGCCTCAAGAACGCGTTCGGCTTTATCTTCCCTGGCGCCGCGCCTGACAGCCGGATGGGCGCTCAAGGCGCTTGCTGTGGCTGGCCTGGCGCTGATGCTAGGGCTGTCGCCTTACATCTATATGCCAATCCGCGCGGCCAAAAATCCTCCCCAAAATTGGGGCAATCCAACCAATCTCGAACGCTTCCTGTGGTCCGCTCGCGGCGGGCAATTCGTGGATTTCATGCTGCTGCATTATGACCCGGCCCGGCCATTCACCATGCGGACCTATACCCCCTGGGCCATCCAAAGGACCAAGCACCTGGCCAGCTGGGCGCTGGCTCAAACCGGCTGGGCCGAAACGCGCGCGCCCCGTGTCCGAGTCTCGGCTCTGATCGCGCTGTGGATTCTGATCGGCGCCGGCGTCTGGATATGGGCGCGCGAAGACAGATGGGCGGCGGCGATGGCCGCGGCCTTCTGCGCCGTCAATCTGTCGGTCGTCTTCGCCTATAATATTCCCGATATTCACGACTACTTCGAGCCGATGTTTCCCTGGGGCGTGCTGGCCGCCATGCTCGGCTGGGCGCGCGTGTCGCAGCGGATCGAGCAGCGCTACTTCGGCGGGAGCGCGCGCAAAAGCGTTTTCGGCCCTTTCTGCCTTTGCATGTTTGTTCCGCTGGTAATGCTGCTGATCAACCGCGCGGATTTTGCCTATCTGAAATCGCCCGCGCCGCAGGAATATGGGCGGCGCTTGCTGGCGGGCGCCGAGCCTCATGCCTTGGTCCTGACCGAAGGCGACAGCGCAATCTATTCGCCATGGTATCAGCAGAACGTCGAGCATTTTCGGACCGACGTGACCGTCTTCGGCGCCAACTTCATCGCCGGCTCGACGTGGTATCGCGAATATTTCCGCGACCGGCATCCTTTCGCGATGGAATTTCCTTTCGCGGATTCCGTGCTGCCGAGCGAGCAGGCCTATAACGATCTCTGGGCGAACCGGATCATCGCGCCGCAGCTCAAAACAGGCCGCGCGATTTACACGACCTTCAACCGCCCCTTCCTGCGCGCGTTCGACGTTCAGCCCGCCATGACGCTGCTTGAAAAGGACGACTACAATTGTCCCGAGGGCATGCCGCAAAGCGCGCTGCTTGGGGAGGATGAGTACATGCAGCAAATCTACTACACCGAAATCGCCGAAGGCGGCATCATCCCCCGTCCCCCTCAGGCGTTGCGTATCAAGCTGAAAAACTGAGCGGATTAGTTGTGCTTGATTCCGAGTTTCATTCGCATCTCCTGACTAGAGAGGCCGCCTTCCTTTGACTGGCGTTCTCTCGAACGTTCGATCAATGCGATAAACTTTGGGTTGGCGCTCAATGTCGCGGTCTCCAAATCAGCATTGTGCAAATCCAAAAGCGCCGCAATCGGGCGCCCATGCTCAGTGACAACCAACGGGAAGTCCTCGGCATGTTCTGCATAATTAGCCAGGCTATCAGTGGCATCGGCAATTTCAATAGTCTTCATAGCTGGATATCTTCTCTCCCGATTCGAATATTGTTGCGAATCTTAACCCCTATCGCTCGCACCAGAACCTTTTCCGTGGGGCCATATATCAGGTCATAGTAAACTCGCAGATTGCCAATTCTCAATTCCCATGGCGCTATTGGATTCAGGCGCATAGGTTTCCGGTTCTTCGTCTCAACATCAGGCTGATAAATTAGCTGACTATCAACTTCATCTAGCACGATAGCTCTTTCGCGAGCAGTTAAGGCCCGCAGATGGTCTTCGGCATCCGGAGAATATTCGATCTCAAAAGACAAACTGCAATCTCCCTTTAATTCCCACCTGTGCAGAAAATATTAGCGTTATCCGCTGACTGAGAGCAAGCGCTTCTTGCGCTATTCCAGCTCAATCCAGCATAGCATTTAAGCCATTTTTAGAATCATAATTTTTGGAGTAAGCCAATTTCCTGAGGCTTCACAGCTACTCACAAACCTCTTCCTGCCACGTTTCCCACAACGACCTTTATCTTGTTCGTGATTGGTCTGCCGTCAGCCTCGCATTGCGCGGTGACGATGTGGATGCCGGGCGTCTTGAAGGCGTGGGTGAGTTCCGTGTAGGATTTGTAGTCGGATATCTGCGCGCCGTCGTCAAAACTCACGGTGATCGGTCCGGCGGCGCCTTTGCCCTGGAACCAGAATCGGAACCGGATGGACTGGCTGGGGCGAAGGTCTTCGGTCGGCGTGCTGGTCATGTATATATGCGGCATGGCGCTTTCAGGATTCGATTTGGAGAAGACCTTGACCTGGCAGAAGTCCACGTCTTCGGCGCCATGATCGTCTTTGACCCACAGCGTGGCGACGTAAGCGCCCGGTTGGCTGAAAACCTTTTCGGCTCTGGTCTGCCGAATCGTCTCGCCATCATGGAAGACCCATCGCCACTCGACGATCTTGCGTCCGCCGAACGCCAGCGAGTTCGCGCCGTCGAACGTTTCCGGCTCTCCCGTCAGAACGTCATGATGAGGCCGCGCCACCGCGAACAAGCCTTTCGGGTGCTCCGCTTCATAGGCCGTCACCAGCCAGGGGTACAAGTTCACATTGCGGCTTTGCCCGTCGCTCCGGCCCAGGTGCAGGTGCGAGAAGTTGCCCGACGGTCCGGTTTTGCCCAACATGCCGATTTTCTGCCCTCGGGTGACGCGCGCGCCGACGGCGATTTCCGGCGCATAGGAGGCGAGATGAACGTAGCCCCAGTTCATATCCGGCCCGTCCTGGATGACAACGCCCTGGCGGGTCTCATCGCTGGGCCAGAACCGCAGGACTTCGCCATCCGTGGCGCTGACAATTTCTTCTCCGTTCTCATAGCCGCCCATGTCCGAGCCGTAGTCGTGATAGCCTTTCAAGCCCGCCGGATCGCCATCGCCGCGGCCCAGATGCAGCGGCTCGGTGAACGCCTGAGTCCCGTGCGAGAACAGACGGAAATTGCGGATCGGGAAGCCGAAGCGCTTCGTGTCCACGATTGGATCAGCGGCGTCCCAAAGCGAAAACTGCACGCGCTTGGGCGGCTTCTTGCTCCAGCCCGTCGTGATGTCCGCCTGAATCCGCAACCCAGCCGTCTCGGTCGGCATCACATAAGGCCCGCAAATCAGGTCCAGCGGCTGGCCGTCAATCTCGACGCGAACATCCGCGCGACGCACGAGATTGTTCACATGATCCCGCCGCTCCTGAACAGATATAAGCCGGATGGTTTTTGTTGTCCCGTTCGCGAGCGCGAACAAATATGCCTCACCTGGATCGAGACAAACAATACGCTGTTTCGAATACGGCCGAACCAGGAGATTAAGCGGATCAACTGGGACGACTGGGAGCGCCGTCATCTTGACGGCGTTGGACAAAGGCGCGGAAGCCCCAGACGCAATTTCCTCCAGCCAATGCTCCACCCCCTGCCTGAACTGAAAAGGCCCCGATAGAACCCACCTGCCCTCGCGCCTTTCCGCCTGGGTAAATATCGTTGAAACGCGCCCATCGCGATGCTTGAAGACAAGCCGCCCTTCGCCATCAATGAGCCAAAACGTTTCGTTGGCGCTTCGGATGCCGGCAATCGTTCCGTCCTTGCCGAGAGTAGCGACGCCATTATCGCCGCTTGCGTTTCCCATCTTCCAAGTGAAGCGGAATTGCTTTCCGGCAAGCGTCTCCGCCGTTGGCTTTACATCCTCAGCATGCGCCGCTTGCGGCGCCAAAACCATCGCGGCTGCGCAAACGGCCATCGTCATCCTCAAAGCAATTCGCATCCAACCGCGCTTAGTGCTAAACATAACTGAATAACCTCCTGCCTGGCGCCTCGCCCCCGCGCCTCAATCTACTTCTCAGCGCTTTCATGGCGAAGCTCGAACGAAAGCCCCCCAAAGGTCAACTTTAATCTCTTCGATTGTCCGCGCTCTGTATTCAACCTTTTTTCAATTCTTTCGCTTGATTCCCCCCGAAAATTCTAATAATAAATTGAAACGGCGTCTTGCTCTCTCAAGGAAAGGCGCGCGGTCGTTCTTTAAGCACGGCAATATGCTGATCACAGCATACAATACAATTTTCCATTTCCGGAGGATGTCATGAAATTCCGCTCCATGTTGGCTGCAATGCTCGCAGCCCTGATGCTCGCAATGCTCGCATCGGCAGGCTGGGCGTCCGATGCGCACGCGTTCTATGGCGATGCGCCCGACGATCGTCACCCCTGGGCCATTCATGACCCGAATCGCCCGCTGCCGGCCGTCGTCACGCCGGGTCTGTTTGTCACCGCCGAACAGGCCGGCGCCAAGCCGCCTGCGGACGCGGTGATTCTTTTCGACGGCACGGACGTGTCGAAATGGCTGTCGGACGCCAAGGAAGGCGGCCCGACGAAATGGGTCGTCAAAGACGGCGCGTTTGAATGCGCTCCGAAGTCCGGCTATACCCGAACAAAAGACCAATTCGGCGATTGCCAGCTGCACGTGGAATTCGCTTCGCCCAAGGACGTCAAAGGCGGCGGCCAGGGACGCGGCAACAGCGGCGTGTTTTTGGAGGGCGCGGTGGAAGTGCAGGTCCTGGACTCATACAATAACGAAACATACGCCGACGGCCAGGCCGCTTCGGTCTATGGCGTCAATCCGCCGGCGGTTAACGCCAAGCGCGCTCCGGGCGAATGGGATACGTATGACATCGTTTTCCGCCGCCCGATTTATAAAGACAATAAATGCCTGGACCCCGGCTATATCACGGTGTTCCACAACGGCGTTCTGGTTCAGGACCATACGCAGCTCGAAGGCGGGACCGGACACATGAAGCGCACCAAGCCCGGTCCCCTCGCTGAAAAAGGCCCGCTCAAACTGCAGGATCATGGCAACCCCGTGCGCTATCGCAATATCTGGATTCGTCCCCTGCCGCCGCGCGCGGTGGACGCCAACGGCGTGGTTTCGGGGGATTTCGACGCGACCTCATGCACGGAAATTGCCTCGGCGATCAAGCTGGACGCCGGCTCGCTGAAGAGCGCCTTGGCCGTTCCGTCGGATGCGAAAGCCGTGGTTGGCGCCGAGCCGACCGCAAACGCCGCTTCCAAGGAGCCGGTCGGCGATTGCCAGCTGCACGCTGAATGGGCCGCGCCCAAGGGCGCCAAAGGCGTCGTCAACACCGGCATCTCTCTGATGGGACTGCTGGCGATTTCTTCGACGGATGCGTTCGACGGCTATGCCGATCCCGCCACAAAGTCGGTTTGCGTCCCGCGCGCGCCGGGCGAGTGGCAGATATACGACATCGCCTTCCGCCGCCCGATCTTCAAGGACGGCAAGGCCGTTGATCCGGGTTACGTCACGGTCTTCGTCAACGGTGTGCTGGCCGTGGATCGCGCGCCGATCGCCGCCGGAAAACTTGAAGGCAAAATCAACGCATCCACGGAGAAAGCGCCGATCAAGCTGTCCGGCGCCGGCGCCGCTCCGTGTTATCGCAACGTTTGGTATCGCGAACTGCCGCTGCGCGCGGTCGAGGGCGGAACGGACGGCTATCTGACCGTCGAAGCCACGATGGCCAAGCGCAAAGAGATCGCCAAGACGATCCGCGAAGACGCCGACAAGATCAAAGCCAAGGGCGACGCGAAGGCCTACATGTGGCGCCTGCTGGAATCGCTGGTTTACGAAAAGGAAGACGCTGCCTACAAGACAGCCTCGGACCTTGTCACCAAGTACGTTGATGATATCGCTAAAACTCCCGCCGACAAGGCGGCCTCAAAGAAGGATGAATCCTTGACGGTGAAAAAGAACCTGACTTTCCTGGCGAATGCCAAAGCAATCCCCGCCGACTTCGCTCCCAAGGCGGCGATCGAAAAATTTGTGAAAGACAATAATTTCGAGAAGAAATAGCAGCGCCTGTCAAGTATGAATCTTGTGATTGACCATAACGCCCACATGAGCGTAACTTATCAGCCATAGTATTGCTGGGCGAATAAAAGTTTTGCTTCGATCGGAATCTTGGAGGTGATGCTCATGGCTGCGTCTGTGGCCTTGTCCCCATCTGCGGCGCCCCAATCTATTAAGCGTCCCATCACGGCCGGTGAGTTCTTTGACCTTTCCGCGCAAGGAAACTTTTATGGCGATTTGATTGAAGGGGAGGTTATCGAAATGACTCCGCCTGGAATGGAGCATGGCGATATCGCCGGCAATATTTTTGAAGTTTTGGCGCCGTTTGTGCGCTCGCATAAATTGGGAAGAGCTTATTTTGAAGTAGGTTATCTTATCGAGCGTGATCCGGATACCGTCCTTGCGCCAGATATCGCTTTTATTTCTGCAGAGCGGCTGCCGAAACCCGTCCCGAGAAATTTCCCAAACCTTGTTCCCGATCTAGCCATTGAAATCATTTCACCCGGCGACCGATTCGCCGAAATCCGCGACAAAGCGCAGCGCTACCTGAACGCGGGTGTCAAGGAAGTTTGGATCGTTGACCCGCGCCGCCAGGCGGTGGATGTTTCGCGTTCCATCCATGAGACCTACACTTTCCAGAATAATGAGGTTCTTCAAACACCGCTTCTTCCGGGTTTTCATCTTGCCGTCGAGGAAATCTTCAGCCCTGTTTGGTGATAAAAAAGCCGGTGGATATAGGATTCGAGGATCGAAATCAAAGAATCACACGGTATGAAACCGATTTTTGTCCACCGATCTTGGGCAAAGAAAGGCGTAGATAGGGGCTAAATGGCAAGCAAAAAAAGATGGGGGGATCAGGAATTTATCGAGAAGCTTTGAGTATGGAAATTAAGGTCTGACGCGAATGGGGACCGAATGGGAGGAATGGAGGGTAGGATAGTATGATCTGCAAACCTAAATATTTTAGTTTTGCTTTGTATTACTTCTTATATTCAACCATCATAATATTATCTTTATTATTATTAATTTCATTGGTAGCATTGCTAATTGGATTTATTGTTGTTTATATTTCAATAAAAGATGAGTTAGAAAAGAAATTTGAATATATTGAGACAGTTAGTTTGATATTTATGATAAATATTATCTCATTTATATTGATATTCATAAATTATTGGCTTATAAAAAAAATGCGCAAATTCCTTAATGCCAATTGCTACAACTCCAAGGTTTGACTTCGAAGTCGCAATAAATCTAATCCTGCATTATTGCATCTGCGCCCATAAACACCAGCAGGTTCCCGTTAGTATCCAGTCTTGCGCCGCAGGACGAGTGGGCGGCTCTCGCTGGCGGGCGGCAGCGGCAGGGTGTCGAACACTTCAAACTCCCGAATGCCCAGCCAGCAGCCGTCTTCGATGCCTGTTGCTGAGACTTTGACAAAACGCGCCTTCTTGGCCATGAAGGCGTGCGCCGGCAGCCAGGCGGCCCGGGTGTTCTGTGTCATATCCACCACCGTCTCCCATTGGGCATCATCCGGAGACACTTCGATTTTATACTGGTAAAGAAAGCCGGGATCCTGCCACATGATCCGGCAGCCTGTCAGGGAGTGGGGAGCGCCCAAATCCACTTTCCACCAGTTGTCCGGCTTTCCCGATCCTGTCTGCCAGACCGAGGAAAACATCCCATCATTGCCCTTGGCCCCGTAGGAACCCTTCTGCTCGGAGTCAGCGGTGGCGGTTTTGTCCAGCGCCACATTCGTTCCGCCCGCCAGAAGGCGCCACTCCATCACGGACGCCCAGGCATAGCCGCCACTCGGCGGCTGGCAGCCCAGCGCCTGCAGCCGGAAATACCGCGCGTTCACCGCAAAGTCATCCACCTGCGTCTGGCTGGTACTGGTGTTTGAAGACCTGTCGGCGACGGTTGTCCATTTCAGCCCATCCAGGGAAGCTTCCACACGGTAGAAATACACCGTGCCATCACGGCGTTCCCATTGAATTTCCGAGCGGGTGACCGCTTGGGGCGCCCCCAAATCCACGCTCAGCCAATGCGGATAATCCCCATCGTCAGCGCACCATCGGGTTCGGGGATCGCCATCCACCGCGCTCCGGGCTTCGTTCCCATTTAGTTGATTGCCCATGCTGGCAGTCACCGGGCAGCCCTTGGCGATATTATTCGCCGCCGGGACGGGCGTGACCGGGAACGCGCATTCCCCGGTCTCCACGTTCAGTTCCCATTCGTCCCCCCACTGGACCGGCAGCATTGTCCCATCCGCGCCAAAGGGAATCGGCAGAAATATATACCGGGAATCGGCCAGGCGCCATCCCTTCCATCGGTCGGACATGAACACAAAATTGGTGGCCTTGGTTCCCTTGATCGGCAGTACGAACGTGGATTGGGAACAGTAGGTGTTCCACGTGTCCTTCTGGCACAAGACGGCTTGCTTGCCATAGGGCCCCCAGACATTGGCGGCGGAGGCCACCAGGTTGCAATTCGGCCCCCATGATGTGCAGCCGGAGGTGATCAGGTAGTAGCGCCCGTTCCGCTTGAAGATAGCGGGAGCTTCACGCGATTTGCCCTTGAAAACCGTCCACACGCGCGCCACATCCAGGAAATCCGGCGTGAGCTGATAGCACATCAAGTCGGCGTTGTTGTTCGCGGAAGAAAAAAAATAGCCAGCGCCATCGTCATCCTTGAACAGCGTGCAGTCGCGCGACATATTGCCCATCGGCTGGAAATCCTTTTGGTAAACGAACTGCCCGTCCGGCGTGTCGCAGGCGGCCACGAGCGCCCGCGCCTCGTCGTAGTCTTTCGTGTTTTCCTTATGGACCCACATCACATATTTCCGGGTTGCGTCGCAATATAGAACCTTGGGGCGCTCCAGGTTCATCGGCGGCAAGGTGGGATTGGCTTGCGAAGAAAACACTACGTTGCGAAACTGCCAGTGCTGGAGATCGGTGGAAGCGTAGCAGCGGATGGCCTGGCAAAGCTTGCCATCCTGCCGGTCCTCTCCATACCAGTAGAAGGTTTTCCCCACCTGCAGCATGCCAAGCCCGTGGGCCTGGATCACCTGGCCGGCGGTGTCATGCCAAACTACGCCGGAGTTGATAGTCGCCGGCTTGCCACGGGCAGGGAGGCAGCCCGGCATCAGTCCCGCCAAAACCAGCCCCCAAAGGGCCAATGCCCGTAAACGCCGGACCATTCTATGCATCATGCTTTGAGTCTGAAGGCCCTTAGAAAGCGGGTCAAGCGCAAAGCCATCGCAAATCCGCAAAGATCTAATCCTGCCTTATTGCCTCTCTCGTCCATCGCCCAAGACTGCCAGCGGGTTTCCGTTAGTTTCCGCCCTTGACGTCATCGGTGGGATGAATGATTGTCACGGCGATGAAGCCGATGCAAGGAGCGCATAAATGAGCATTTTTCCCCTACAGCAAATTCAGTCGCAAGGAGTCCGGGCGCTTGATAAGGCGCTCAAATCCGGCCCCGTACGGCTCCTCAAAAACAACCGGGCGGCTTACGTCGTGTTGCGCGAGGGCGACTACGAGGAGCTGATGAGCGATCTGGCTGAGGCGCGATTGGCCGCATCCGAGAAAGACTTCAAAGCCGGGCGCGCGCGCCGTGGCAGCGCCGCCAAACTCATGCGCGAGCTGCTGTCGAATAAGCAATAGCGCGAGATGTTATCATGGCGCGATATACGCTGGTGTGGACAGATACCTTCTTGCGCACTGCGCGCAAATTTCTCCGGCGGCATCCCGGCCTTGCTGGCATATTGGATGACACGCTGAAGCAATTGGAAAACGATCCCTATGCGCCGCGCCTCAGCCTCCATCGCCTTAAAGGCAAGCATCGCGACAAATACGCCGTTCGCCTAACATACAGTGATCGGCTTGTTGTGCTGCTACGGCTTACCCAAGGCGAGATTGTTTTGCTCGATATTGGCTCGCATGATGAAGTGTACCGTAACAGCTGACAGCCCGCTCAATGATACTCGTTGCAGCTCCAAAGTCGGCGGCCAAAATTGCATAATAGATAATCCTGCTTAATTGCCTCTCTTGCTCATCGGCCAAGACTGCCAGCGGGTTTCCGTTAGTTTCCGGCCTTGCGCCGCGGCCCCTATTTTTTTATGCTGAAGCATGATTTTTTCATTCTCGAATGACGCTGGAAAACACAAGGAGATCAGAGCATGGCACATGGATTCATTCCCAGGGCGGCGCGGTGGGCCGCAATGATCGCGGGCGGCATGACCGTTTATCTTGCGCTGGAAGCGCCGGGGCAGGACGCAGGCGATAAAAAATTCGCCGTTGCGCCGAAGGCTTCGATCAAGGCGTTTCCATTCGATCTCAAAGACGTGCGCCTGCTGGATGGGCCCTTCCGCGACGCGATGCTGCGCGACAAGGAATACCTGATGAGTCTGGATTCGGACCGGCTGTTGCATACCTTCCGCCTCAATGCCGGCCTGCCGTCGTCCGCCGAACCGCTCGGAGGATGGGAAGATCCCAAAGGCGAACTGCGCGGGCATTGCATGGGGCACTATCTCTCGGCGTGCGCGCTGATGCATGGCAGCACGGGCGATGAGGCGATCAAAAAGAAAGCCGACGCCATCGTGGCCGAGCTCGCCAAATGCCAGGAAGCCGCGCCCTCGAAAGGATTCAGCAAAGGCTACCTGTCCGCCTATCCCGAATCCTTCATAGACCGCGTCGAGACGCTCAAACCGGTTTGGGCGCCGTGGTACACGCTGCACAAGATTCATGCCGGCCTGCTAGACATGTACGTCCTGTGCGGCAACAAACAGGCGCTCGATGTGGCGAATAAATTCGCCGACTGGGTCAAGTTCCGCATGGACCGTCTCAGCGAGGAGCAGCAGCAGAAAATGCTCAACTGCGAGCACGGCGGTATGTGTGAATCATTTGCGAATCAGTATGCGATCACGGGGAATCCCGATCACCTGCGCATGGCGCGCGCGTTCACGCACAAAGCGTTCTTCGACCCCGCCGCAAAGCAGGAAGACAACCTTAACGGCAAGCACGCCAACACTCAAATCCCCAAGTTCATCGGCTATTCGCGCGTCTATGAACTCACAGGCGAGGCGCCGTACAAAACCGCTTCGGGCTTTTTCTGGGAAAACGTCGCGTTGCGGCGCTCGTACTGCATTGGCGGCCACAGCGATCACGAACACTTTTTCCCCGTGGATCAGTTCTCCAAGCATCTGAGTCCCGAGACCGCCGAAACCTGCAACACCTACAATATGCTGAAATTGACGCGGAATATTTTCGGATGGGATCCGTCGCCCAAGACGATGGACTTTTATGAGCGCGCGCTCTATAACCACATCCTCGCCTCGCAGGACCCGAAGACAGGCATGATCGTTTATCTCATGTCGCTCAAGCCGGGACACTTCAAGACCTACTCCACGCCGCTCAATTCCTTCTGGTGCTGCGTCGGGACGGGAATCGAAAACCATGCCAAGTACAATGACACGATCTACTATCACAGCGGCGACGCTCTGTGGCTCAATCTCTTCATCGCATCGGAGCTGAATTGGAAAGAGAAGGGGCTGACGCTACGGCAGGAGACCAGGTTCCCCGAAGAAGACACGACGCGCCTCACCTTCAAATGCCCCAAGCCCGTCGCGCTGACGCTGAATGTGCGTTGCCCGTATTGGGCGCAATCGGGGATGACAGTCGCGATCAACGGCGAAAAACAATCCAGCGAAGCCAAAGCCGGTTCGTATGCCGCAATCAAGCGCGAATGGAAGGACGGCGACAAAGTTGAAGTCCGCCTGCCCATGAGCCTGCGCGCCGAAGCCCTGCCGGACGATCCGCGCACAGTGGCCGTGATGTTCGGCCCCATCGCGCTGGCGGGCGAGATGGGGCGCGAGGGGCTGGACAAGATAGACGAATATCAAAAGAATCAAACTGCGCTGAGCAAGGTTCCGTCGCCCGACGCGCCGATGTTCCTGTGCGAAGCGAAAGATCTGATATCGAAAATCGAACCTGTCGCGGGCAAGCCGCTCGCGTTCCGCACCAAGGGAATTGGCAAACCCAGCGATGTTTCGCTGATCCCCTTCTATCAAATGCATCATCAGCGCTATTCCGTTTATTGGAAGTTCACCACGGAGGAAGAGCTGAAAAAGCGCGCGGTGGAGCGCGCCGCCGCCGAGCAAAAGCGCAAGGCATTCGAGGCGCGGATCACCGACGAAGTCCGTCCCAGCGAGCAACAATCGGAAACCGATCACAAACTGCAAAGCGACAAGTCGAACTCGGGTGATTTTCACGCGCGCAAATGGCGCGACGCGCGCGCGGGATGGTTCAGCTATGAGGTGAAAGTGGCGCCAGACCAGCCCATGCAGCTGATGGTCGCCTATTGGGGCGATGACACCAACGGGCGCGAGTTCGATGTTCTGATTGACGGTGAGAAGATCGCGTCGCAGACGCTCAACAAGAACAAGCCCGGCGAGTTCTTCGATCAGCCGTACGATATCCCGGAGAAACTCACCAAAGGCAAAGAGCGCGTCACGGTGAAGTTCGCCGCCCATCCAGGAAAAACCGCCGGCGGCGTCTTCGGCATTCTGGCTCTCAAGAACACCCCATCCGCCAAGTAGCATCGCGCCCTGTCCCATTGGTCCTTGCGGTCCTTGTTGTCCTTGATGTCTTTCCGCCACCCCACAAAAAAGGAGGCCCCCATGAACCGCCTCACCATCAACGCCGATCTCGGCAAACACAAAATCAGCCGTCACATCTACGGCCACTTCTCCGAACACCTCGGACGCTGCATTTATGGCGGCTATTGGGTCGGGGAGGAATCGCCGATTCCCAACACGCGCGGCATCCGCAACAACATCACACAGGCGCTGCGCCACATCCGGATTCCCAACCTGCGCTGGCCGGGCGGCTGCTTTGCAGACGAGTATCATTGGATGGACGGCATCGGTCCGCGCGACAAACGCCCCTGCATGATCAACACGCACTGGGGCGGCGTCACGGAGAACAACCACTTCGGAACGCATGAGTTCCTCGACCTGTGCGAGCAGCTCGAATGCGAACCCTATATCTGCGCCAACGTCGGCAGCGGGACAGTGCAGGAGATGTCGCAATGGGTCGAGTACGTCAACTTCGATGGCCAAAGCCCGATGTCGGACCTGCGCGCGAAGAATGGCCGCAAGGCGCCGTGGAAGGTGAAGTTCTGGGGCGTCGGCAATGAGAACTGGGGCTGCGGCGGAAACATGCGGGCCGAATACTATGCGGATCAGTTCCGCCGCTACGCCACCTATTGCCGCAACTACGGCGACACGCAACTCTACCGGATCGCATGTGGCCCCAATGGCGACAACTACGCCTGGACCGATACGCTGATGAAGAATCTCTTCACGGAAGGTTGGGCGCATCGCTTGCTGGACGGCGTCGCGCTGCATCACTACACATCCCCCGGAAAACGCAGCCCGCGCGGCAGGGCGACGAAAGGCAACGCGGAGAAGTGGTTCGAGACAATGGAGCGCGCGCATTACATGGAGACGCTTGTCGCGCGACACTCGACGATCATGGACCGCTACGATCCCGAAAAGCGCGTCGCATTGATCGTGGACGAGTGGGGGACGTGGTGGGACGTTGAGGAGGGCACGAACCCCGGCTTCCTCTATCAGCAGAACACGCTACGCGACGCGCTCGTGGCCGGGCTGACGCTCAACATCTTCAACAACCAGTGCGACCGCGTGCGCATGGCGAACATCGCGCAGACGATCAACGTCCTGCAGGCGATGGTCCTGACCGATGGCGAGAAGATGCTGCTGACGCCGAGTTATCACGTTTTCGAGATGTATAAAGTCCATCAGGACGCCACGCTGCTGCCGGTGGATTTGCAGTGTGGCAAATACTCGCTCGACAAGGAAGAGATGCCGCAATTGAGCGTCTCGGCCTCGCGCGACGAAGCGGGGTCGGTTCATGTCACACTATGCAACCTTCATCCCGATCAGCCCGCGAAAGTCGCATGCGCCGTGCGCGGGATTGAAGCCAGGGAAATTTCCGGTCGCGTCCTGACGGCCAAAGCGATGAACGCCCACAACACATTCGACAAGCCCAACGCGCTCGCGCCGACTGTTTTCAAAGGCGCCCAGATCGAAGGAAGCAATATCGCGCTTCAATTGCCAGCGAAGTCGGTGGTGGTTTTGGAGATCAAATAGATGGGTGCGGCGACGGCAGCAGTTATGGAATCTATGACAGGAGCGCCGGGGCAATGCAAAGGATGCAGCGCAAGCGTCCGGCTGCGCCGCGAAGACGTTGATCGGATTGTTTCGGATTATCTTCGCAATCATCCGGATGAAGCATTGGTTGCGGATACAGTCTATGATGAGCGTTTGAGCCACTGCCGCGTCTGTAGTGATCTCGAATACGGAACCACCTGCCGCCACTGTGGCTGCATCGTTCAACTGATGGCGCGCCTGGCCAACAAACGCTGCCCGCGCCCCGCAGTTCCGGCGTGGTAACGGGATTGATGCCGCACGGGATGCAATGGGAGACGAGGATCATCATGGCCCAAAATAAAAATACTCCCAGCGTTATGATCTGCCTGGCGATCCTATTTGCCCCAAGTATCGCCTTGGCCAATTCAGGCGCGCCGCTACTTGGTTTTATGGAATTGGCGATAATACCGGCCGCTATCGTTATTCCTCTACTGGAAAGCGCTGCGCTCAGGATATTCTTCAAGTGTCCTTTCTTTAGGAGCATCCTGTGGACGTTTTTGGGAAATTTCCTTTCCTATATGGCCGGACTCTTTCTCGTCTCTATTACAGCTTTATGGAACATAACCATCTATGATCTCTTATTGAATTCTATCGCGCGGTGGACCGGCGCCTTCGCGCTTAGTGTGTTGATCGAATTTCCGTTTTACCTTGGCCTTTTCTGTGTGGCGTTCAAGGAGAACCGCCTCAAAAGAGCGCTCAAGGCTTGCCTGATCATTCATGTAGGATTCTATGTTCTGGTTGCGCCCTATTATCTCTACTGCGCCTATTTCGCAGTGCTGGGAGGATACCATACAACGCATGATCTTTCTTTCATGAAAAGCCCAACAGCCTGGGTCTATTACATCTCTCCATCCTGTGATGCCGTGATACGTTGCCGTCCGGATGGCACACAGACGGAGAGGGCCTATACGTTGTCAAAACGAACAGACCCTCAATATGCAAGCCTTTGGCTGAAGAAGTCTGATTCGCGGGATTCATGGGATCTTTTGATTGCCGGCAATTCGCAGTCCAATACATCCATGAGCACAAATTCGGAAGATTTGCTGGTCAGGAACTTCTGCCCAAAGGATGCGTGGATGTTACCTTCCGATAAATACTCGTACGACATTAGCTTCCATGGTCCGCAGTTCTGCGCGGACTTAAGATCATCGGATAGCAGGAGTATTAAGTTCAGCCTTGGTGGTCGTTGGTATCTGTATCTGGATGATTACCGGCCGGGGAAAGAAGGGGGAAACCTGCTGATGCAATCTCCGACCTGGGACTGGCCAATTCGCAATCTGACAACCCTTGAGGGAGACAAGCTGATCTTTCAATTAGGGGACCAAATTTGCGCGCTGGATTATCCGTCGCGCAGAATTGGCGTTATTGCTTACGGCTATCGTCCGATCGTGGTGTTGGATGTGGAGTAGATGATCTGAATTTGGTGGTTATTCTATTCATCCATAGCTAATATGATTTTGAACAAGGGGAATGGCGTATGTATCGGTTGGCTCGAATTGTTACAACGATGTTTATCGCCGCGTTGAGTGTTTCATCCCGCGCGCAGCAGGTGGTGGCGCCTGCGAAGGTTTCTGCAAAATCCGTCGAAAAATCCGCCACAAAATCCCCTGAAAAAATCGCCGCGAAAGTTGCTGCCAGAACTGCTGCGGAAGGCGGTGATTCTTCCACCCGCTGGCAAAGAACCGCCGACCGCATCGCGCAGCGCTCCTTTCCATCCGTCTTTCAGGCATGGAGCCCGGCGGATAATATGAAAGATGAAGAGAAGGATACGACGCTCGCTCGACATGATCTTGTTTTTGGCGCGCCGGAAAGTTTTCGTCTGATATGGAGCGGCCCATATAAAGGCTTGGCGACGACGTTCGCCTCTTCATCCCTCCTCGCGGGAAGGGCCTACCGCCAATTGCTGCACAAGAAAAATCCCAATCTCATCATGATCGCGGAAATACGCTATCGCGACGCCATCAGGACCTGGCTGCCCATTATGCATAACTGGTGGAAACGCGACACGAAAGGCAAACCTGTGATGGGATGGGAGGAGGGCGGTTACTGTCAGATGAATCTATCCGACGCCGAATTCCGCCAGCAGGTTGCCGCGCAATGCAAGGCAGTGGTGGCCAGCGGAGTCTTCGACGGCGTGATGCTTGATTGGTGGGAGGAGGATGACAATCACGTTGATCTGGCCAAAGCCGTCCGCGAAGCCGTGGGCGATTCGGCGCTCATCCTCGTCAATTCCAACGACCGCAAAATCCCACGGACCGCGCCTTACATCAACGGCTGCTTTATGGAATGCTTCCGGAGCAAATCCGCCGAAGACTGGAAGCGCATCCAGGAGACGCTCGAGTGGAACGAGTCGCATCTGCGCGAACCGCGGATTGTCTGCCTCGAAACCTGGTGGCGCGACTCGCGCGAAGACTTGAACCTCATGCGCGCGACCACGGCGCTGGCGCTGACGCGCTCGAACGGCTACTGCCTCTTCTCCGATCCGAACACGCTGCCCACGTCCGATCATCTCCATAATTGGTATCCCTTCTGGGAACCGAAACTGGGCAAGCCGCTCAAACTCGGCGTCGTGCGTCCCGATGGCGCGTGCGAGCGCGAGTTTGAAAATGGATTCGCGCTTTATAATCCGATGGGAAACAAGCGGGTGAAAGCGACTTTCGACGTCGTTGTCACACGCCAGTCCAACGGCCAGAAAGGCAGGGAATTCGAACTGGCTGATTGTGACGGCGAAATTTTCTTGAAAGAGAGCAAATGATGAAGCAGCTGCTATTGCGATGCGCTTTTCCCGCCGAGGAGTTTGCGGCGCGCAGGAAGAAGATATTCAACGCGATTGGCAAGGGCGCGCAAGCCTTGCTCGCGGCGGCGCCTCCCCCGCGCGGATACGTCGTCTTCCGCCAGACGAATGAGTTCTTCTATTGCTGCGGATTGGAAACGCCGCAGTCATATCTTTTGATGAACGGCGCCGACCGTACGACGACGCTGTATCTGCCTCCGCGCGGTAAAGGGCAGTTGGGCGAAGGCGCCGCGCCCGGCGTCGAGGATGCGGCGCTGGTCAAGCGGATCACCGGCGCCGACTCCGTGCGTGGCATCGAGCATCTTGCCGATGCATTGACTGAGGCGAAGATCGTCTATACGCCTTACACTCCCGGCGAAGTTTGCGCCACGACGCGTCATGACCTGCAGGCGGCGGATAAACAAATCGCGCTCGATCCCTGGGACGGGCAGACTTCGCGCGAGCAGCGGTTGATCGCGCTTATGCGAACGCGCTTCCCCAAACACGAAACGCGCGACCTGACGCCGATCCTCGACGAACTGCGCTCGATCAAAAGCCCGCGCGAGATCGAAGTCATGCGCCGCGCCGGGCGGCTGACGGCGATGGCGGTCCGCGAAGCGATGCGGGTGACGCGGCCGGGATTGATCGAGCGCCAACTCGGCGCGCTGGCGAATTATATCTATCAAGTCAACGGCGCGCGCGGCGAAGGCTATCGCCCGATCATCGGCTGCGGCAAAAACATCTGGCACATTCATTATTTCAAGAACAATTGCCCGCTTGAAGACGGCGAACTCGTGCTGATGGACGTGGCGCCGGAGTGCGATTATTATACGAGCGACATCGGACGGATATGGCCGGTCAATGGCGTCTATGCGCCCTGGCAGCGCGAACTCTATGGATTTGTGGTCGAGTATCACAAGGTTTTGCTCGCGACGATTCGTCCGGGAGTGACGCCGGACCGCGTGATGGATGAAGCCGCCGCAAAGATGAAGCGAGTGTGGAAGAAGTGGAAATTCTCGAAGAAGATTTATCGCGAGGGCGCGCGGCGTCTGATGGAATTTCGCGGACATCTTTCGCATCCGGTCGGGATGTCTGTCCACGATGACGGCGGATATTATCATCGTGCGCTTGTGCCGGGGACTGTGTTTGCGGTTGATCCGCAGATGTGGATTCCCGAGGAGAAATTATATATCAGAGTGGAAGATACGGTTGTGGTGACGCGGAGGAGGATTGAGATTTTGACGGCGGGGGCGCCGCTGGAATTGGGGGAAGTGGAGAGATTGATGAGAGATGAGTTTATGGAATTGCCGTGGGTGATCTGAAGAGGGATAGTGATGATGTACGGGACGCCAACCTAAAGGTTGGAGGGAGACACCATCTAAAGATGGAACTCCAAACGATGGAACTCCGAACGAACTCCAAACGGAGAGATGAATTATGAATATTAAAGTTGCTGGGATGGAATATATTCCTTGCCGCGTATTTTGTATTGGGATGAACTATGGGGCGCATATCAAGGAGATGAAGAATGATCTTCCAAAGGAAGTCGTCATCTTTATGAAACCGCCTCAAAGCCTTGTCGCTGAGGGTGAGGCTGTTGGGGCGCCGGGGCACGGTAAAGAATTGCATCATGAAGTCGAGGTCGTTGTGCTGATCGGAAAAGAAGGCCGCCCTCAAAGCGACGATGAAGCGCGTTCTTTCATTGCGGGGCTTTCGCTGGGACTGGATCTGACGCTGCGCGACGTGCAGCGCGAGCTCAAGCGCAAAGGGATGCCATGGGAAATATCAAAAGCCTTCGAGCAAAGCGCCCCCATCGCCAAGTTCATTCCCATGACGAAAGAAACAGACCTGGCGAATTTGGAGTTTTTGTGCCGTGTCAATGGCGACCTGCGCCAGCATGGAAATTCAGGCAATATGATATTTCCCATTCTCACCTTAATCAAAGAAATCGCCAAAGTCTGGACACTGCGCCCCGGTGATATGATATATACAGGAACTCCTGAAGGCGTGGGACCAATCAAGGCAGGAGATAAGATAACAATTGCGGCGCCGTGGTTGGGATCGTTTTCGTGGGATATGATTTAGCTAGGCTCTATGCTTGTAGCTCGGAGTAATGTAATGCAACCTGAAACGGCGCCAGCATTTGGAGTGCGGTTGCTTGCTGCCGCTTTTGCATCGCAAATCTTGTAGAACATCGAAGCAAAAGCGGCAGCAAGCAACCGCAATATGGCATGGCTGCAACGCGCTAAATGAAATAACAAATAGCATAAAGGGAGATAGAGAATGATGCCATTCCATGGAATAAACATATTTAGAACGCAAAGCTATTTGATGGTTTTGTTTTTAGCAGCCATTAATTCATTAGGAGCAGAAAATGCGCCGCCCGCTAAATCAGACAGCGCGCCGGCTTCCGCGACCTGCTATCTCTTCAGCTATTTCCGTGACAACGGCCAGGACGGCTTGCATCTGGCTTGGAGCGAGGATGGCTATAAGTGGATGGCGCTGAATGGCGACAAAAGCTTTCTGAAGCCTGAAGTCGGCAAGGATAAGCTGATGCGCGATCCGTTTTTGATGCAGGGGCCGGATGGTGTCTTTCATCTTGTTTGGACGAGCGGCTGGCGGGACAAGATCATCGGCTATGCCAACTCCAAAGACCTGATCCATTGGTCCGCACAGAAGGCGATTCCCGTCATGGAGCATGAAGCGAAGGCGCGCAACTCGTGGGCGCCGGAGATGTATAATGACGAAAGTAAGAAGCAGTTCCTGATTTTCTGGTCCACGACGATCCCCGGGCGCTTCCCCGAAGGTGACCAGAGTGGTGAAAGCAACACAAACCACCGTCTCTATTACACCGCCACCAAAGACTTCCAGACGTTCACGCCCACGCAGCTGTTTTTCGATCCCGGCTTTAACATGATTGACGCCACGATTGCCCAAATCGGCGGAAAGTATTACATGATTTTCAAGGACGAGCGCAAAACACCGGTCAAAAAGAATCTGCGCATCGCCGTCAGCGACAGTCCGGAGGGGCCGTGGGACGCCGTCTCCGAGCCTTTCACCAAGAGCTGGGTTGAAGGCCCTTCGGCGCTCAAGATCGGGAATGAGATCTTCGTTTACTTCGACTGTTACCGCGACGGTCACTATGGCGCGATGAAATCGAGAGACCTGAAAACATGGGAAGACGTGACCGCGCGATTGGCGATGCCCAAAGGCGTCCGCCACGGCGCCGGCTTGCGGATTTCGCGTGAAATTGTGGACCGGCTTGCAAGATAATTGAGACATGCAATGCATACTCACAAGGCAGGCAGAATGATTGGGGGCAGGATCATGATGAAGAACAGGATAATTCAGGCGGTCGGAGTGATGCTTGTGGCTGCGTTGGGAAATTTCGCGCGGACGGCAGAACCGCAGGAAATCGCGCTGTGGCCGGCGGATGATCCCGTCGTCTTGGCGACGTCCGGCACGGAAAAAATCCAAGAGCGGGGCAAAAACGGCAAAGTAGATCGCGGCATCTCGGGCGTGACGAAACCGACGATCACGGTTTATCTGCCGGCGGAAGAAAAAAATGCGGGCGCCGCGGTGGTGATTTGTCCCGGTGGCGGATATGGCGGCTTGGCGATTGACAAAGAGGGACACGACATGGCGCGATGGCTTAACAAACTGGGCGTCGTGGGCATCGTGCTGAAATACCGCATGCCGAAGCCCGACGTGACCAAGGATCAAAAACCCTGGCCTCTGCTCGACGCGCAGCGCGCCATCCGCCTTGCGCGCAGCCGGGCGAAGGAATGGAGGATTGATCCCGCCCGCATCGGCATCATGGGCTTCTCGGCGGGCGGGCATCTGGCCTCGACCGCCGGAACGCATTTCGACGCGGGCGAGAGCGGCGCGGCCGATCCCGTCGCGCGAATGAGTTCGCGCCCGGACTTCCTCATTCTTGGCTATCCCGTCATCACGTTCAAAGACCCGATTGCCCATAAAGGTTCCCGGGCGAACCTGATCGGCAAAACGCCGGACCCGAAAATGATTGAACTTTATTCCAATGAGTTGCAGGTGACGCCGCAGACGCCGCCCGCGTTTCTGGTCCATGCCAAAGACGACGGCGTGAAAGTGGATAACAGCCTGCTTTTCCAGGAAGCGATGAAAAAGGCCGGCGTCCCGTGCGAGCTGCAATTATACGAAAAAGGCGGGCATGGATTTGGGTTAGGCGTCAACGGCGGCGAAGTTGCGACTTGGCCCGAGCGTTGCGCGGCATGGATGAAGGCGCAGAAGATATTGCATTGAGATGAAGCGAACGATGTCAGTTATTATAATCAAGATGGATTTTTGACAGGATGAATTAGAGACAGGATGAATTAGAGACAGGATAGATTAGAGATAGGATGAATTAGAGACAGGATAGATTATAGAGACAGGATAGATTAGAGACAGGATGGATTAGGAACAAGACATGAATTGGGTTAGAAAGAAATCATTCTGACTCTAAAATCATTCTGACTCTAATATATCCTGTCTCTAATCCATCCTGTCTCTACTCCATCCTGTCTCAAATCTATCCTGTCTCTACTCCATCCTGACTACGGCTGGCTTATTTCTTCAAGGAGTGTAAAAATGAATGCGCTAAAAGTTTTTGCGGTGTGCTTGTCGCTGAATCTGCTTGCCGGATTTGCCAGCGCGGCCGATCCTGTCATGAAAGCCAAATTATCCGTCTTGATCATTGACGGGATGAATAATCATGACTGGGAGCGGGCGACGCAAATACTCATGACGATTCTGCAAGGCTGCGGACGATTCAATGTCGTGGTTTCGACGACTCCGCCTCCGGACGCGACCAAGGAGACCTGGGCCAAGTGGCAGCCGGAATTCTCAAAATACGACGTCGTCATCAGCAACTACAACAGCGGCTTCACGAGCGGCAGTTTGAGTTGGCCGCGGGAAACCGAGAAGTCGCTCGAAGACTACGTCAGCAGCGGCGGCGGCCTGGTCATCTATCACTCCGCGAACAACTCCTTCCCCAACTGGCGCGCCTACAACGAGATGATCGGCCTGGGCTGGCGCGACAAGAGCTTCGGCCCGTCGCTCATCATCGGCCCCGATGAAAAAGTGGTCGTGATCCCCAAAGGCGAAGGCCGCAATCCCGGCCATGGCCCCGAGCATGACTAAGACGCGCAGGAGAACGAGCCTATGGATTGGGTGATCCCTTATGGACAGGGGCGCGTCTATACCACCATGCTTGGCCATCTCTGGAAAACCGGCCCGGATACGACGATGCGCTGCGTGGGTTTCCAAACGATGCTCATCCGGGGCGTGGAATGGGCCGCCTCGGGCCAGGTAACTTATCCAGTCCCGAAAAATTTCCCAACTGCCACTGATATCCAGCTCAATAAATCGAGATGACTTGAAAAGGATTCGGCTATGCATAAAATCAATCGCCGCAATTTTTTGAAAATCGCCGGCGCCGGCGCGGCTGCAATGGCGCTTCCGCGATGGATGGGCGCGGCGGAAACCACCGCCAAGCGCCCCAACGTGGTCTTTATCCTCGCCGACGATCTGGGCTGGCGCGATACCTCGCTCTACGGCAGCAAATTCTGCGAGACGCCCAACATCGAGCGGCTGGCCACGCGCGGCATGATGTTCATGAACGCCTATGCGGCCAATCCGCTGTGCTCGCCGACGCGCGCCAGTATCATGACGGGCCTGTATCCCGCGCGCATTGGCATCACGGCGCCCGTGTGCCACGTGCCCGAAGAGCATCTGCAGGAGACGCTGCAGGAGAAGGCTGGTCCGGCGCAAAAAGCCCTGATTGCCCAAAGTGCCACCCGTCTGAAACAGGATTATTTCACGCTGGCCGAGGCGCTGAAGGAAGCGGGCTACGCGACGGGGCACTTTGGAAAATGGCATCTCGGCCCCGAGCCATACGATCCGCTCCATCAGGGTTTCGATGTTGACGTGCCACATCATTCGGGCCCCGGTCCCGCAGGCAGTTACATTGCGCCATGGAAATTCCCGCCGAAGCTCAATTTCACGGGCGAGCCGGGCGAACATCTTGAAGACCGCATGTCGCGCGAGGCGATCAAGTTCATCCGCCAGCATAAAGATCAGCCGTTCTTCCTCAACTACTGGTGCTTTTCGGTTCACTCGCCCTGGGACGCGAAAAAGGAACTGATCGAAAAATACCGCGCCAAGGCGGATCCGAAGAGTCCGCAGCGCCATCCGATCTATGGCGCGATGATCGAGAGCATGGATGA
>JAPLSP010000765.1 GCA_026398575.1 Candidatus Sumerlaeota bacterium
GCGGCGAATTCTCAATTTCATCGCGAGTCATGACTACCGTTTGCAGCAAGACACCGGAATCAAAGGAAACCACCCACGCGCAATAGCTGATTAGTTCTCTGATTTGAATATCACGCTTCTCCACGACGACCAGCAAATCCAGGTCGGATTCTTCCGTAGCGTCGCCGCGCGCTCGTGAGCCATAGGCGATCACTTCCAAAAAAGGCGCTGATTGATCGCGCATCAAATTGCGGAAGCGATCAACCAGCGCCTGATCATTGGGGGATAAACTTCGCATGGTTAGTTCTTGTCCAACACTTCAAGCGGAGGCATGGCTTTGCCTTCGAGGTATTCAAGGCTGGCGCCGCCGCCGGTCGAGACGTGGGTCATCTTCGTATCGAGGCCCATTTCTTCGACCGCCGTCGCCGAGTCGCCGCCGCCGATGACGCTGATGGCGCCCTTGCCGGTCGCATTGGCGATGGCGTTGGCCACGGCCTTGGTTCCCGCCGCGAACGCCGCCACCTCGAACACGCCCATCGGGCCGTTCCAGACGATGGTTCCGGCGCCAAGCAGCACCTTTTCATACGCGGCAATCGTCTTGGGGCCGATGTCCATGCCCATCAGGCTTTCGGGGATGTTCACATCCGTGAGGGGCGTGGCCGGACCGGTTTCTTTTTTCTTGAAATCGAACTTGTCGGTCGCGACGTGATCGCACGGCAGCATGATCTTGTCGCCGGCCTTCGCGAGGATGTCCTTCATCGGCTCGACTTGGTCGGCTTCCACGAGGCTTTTGCCGACCGCAACGCCTTTGGACTTGAGCAGCGTATAAGCCATCGCGCCGCCGATCAGAATGCGATCCACTTTTTCGAGCAGTTTCGAGATCAGCTTGATCTTGTCGGAAACCTTGGCGCCGCCCAAGACAGCGACGAAAGGCGTCTTGGGATTCTTCAGCGCTTCGTCCAGATACTTGATTTCCTTCTCGACGAGGAAGCCCGCGACAGCCGGACCGCCCTTTTTCTGGATGGCTTTGGGCACGCCATACATGCTGGCGTGTTTGCGGTGGCAGGTACCGAAGGCGTCGTTGACGTAAACCTCGCCAAGACGCGCGAGCGACGCGACGAAATCATCGTTTATCTTTTGTTGTTCGGGCGTGAGCTTCTTGTCCGGATTTTTCTTGGCTTTGTCCATGATCGTTTCGCCGGGATTGAAACGCACGTTTTCGAGCAGGACCACGTCGCCCGCATTCATCGCCGCGGCGATGGGGTCCATCTCCGGGCCCGCGATGCTTGGGGCCCCAAGTTTGACGGGCTTGCCCAGCAGCTGCGCGAGGCGTTCGGCGGCCGGCGCCAGCGAGAAATCCGCCTCATAGCCGTTCTCGGCGGGACGGCCGAGGTGGCTCATCAGGATCAGTTTTCCGCCCTGGTCCACGAGGCGCTTGATCGTCGGCAGCGCCTGCGCGATCCGGCGGTCATTGGCCACCTTGCCGTTCTTGATCGGAACGTTGAAGTCCACGCGCATGAGCACGGCCTTGCCCGCCACATTGATGTCCGCCACTGTCTTTGTCGCCATCGGTATTACTCCTGTGGTGAAAAATGGTAGTAACCGGGTATCTCATCCATGTTCTCATCAAATTCCTCGGGCCTGCACTTCAAATAGGCCGCCGCTGTTTCGTGCGTGATCAAACCTAGGTTTGCTGCTTGGGTCACAAGACAAGCGAAGTACCCTCGCCTAGAGTATGGAACGGATTGCGGCCTGAAGTAGTCCAACGTAGGAGTTTCCCTACCAGTCCATTCGTCCGTTGGTTGAATATTATCAACCTTTAACTCGTCGAGCGGAATTGAGCGGTTAAGGCCATTCCAAATATGGTACTTGGCGCTAGTGTAGCTAATGCCAAAGGTGTCCATTACCTCCCGAAGCCCTTCGCTCATGTTCTTGCATCTTGAGAAAACTCGAACGGCTTCGCCTTGCGGGGCTATGAACTCAACGGCGAAAGCATTTGCTCTTTGCTCAATCCCATCTAGTTTCCAAGGGGCTTCCGCTATCTCCTGATAGCTATCCACCTTTAGCTTCTCAAGCTTTTGATCCGGATCCCAGAGCAAATGCCCCAATTCGTGTGCCAATGTCACCCTCTGAACCCAAACATTCTTGTTGGCCCCTGCTATATTCACGGTGATGCCTCTGGCAGTGCCGTTAGCAACGGTTGCTCCCGCGAATGTAGGGGGGAGCGGGAGCCAAACGACTGAAATCCCAAGTCTTTTCTCAATGAATTCCCGAAGATTCTCAATAGGACGCTTGGGAGGGATGCCCAAGGCTTCTCGAGCCTTGCGAGCCAGGTAATAACCATGGAGCCACGCAGGATAGTTGGGTTCGCCATAGTTGTCTGAAGGAGTGAGCTGTGGAGGCCTTGCCATGCTTCGCTTGAAATGAGAAAGCCAGCGCCTGATATCGTTCTGTTTCCTAATAACCCATGCCGCTTCGCACAATTGCGCCACCGACCGTGTAGAGAACGGTCTCTTGTCCTGGCTCAATTCCCTCAATCTCACAGCGAGGCTCTTGTCCCCGCCTGCTTGCGGAACAAACGTTATGGATTGTTCATCCAACGCCATTGCTTGCGCTATTCTTTCTAGGATGCGAATGGGCGATCTTGTGTTTGCATCCTCGGCCTCCTTGACTTCCTGCTCTTTTACACCAGCGGCTCGTGCCAAATCCTTTGTGGATAGTCCCAGACTCTCTCGTCTTTTCCTAATCGTTATTGATGGTTCATCCCGGGTTGCCGGCAGGATTGCGCTCCCATAATCAATTACTTCTTGAAGGACCTTAATGCCAAAAGCCTGATACGCCTCCCATGCAGATAAACGCCGCCCACTCGCATTCGGGTTGTCGAGTGCGAGCTGCCCCTGACTCCTCACAAAAATACATGAGGATGTGCGAGCTCGTTCCTCTGGACTGTTCCCTTTGCTGTCTGATCCGAATATCAGACTGAGTTCGTTTGTTATCTTTCCCATGTTAGTTCGCCTTCCAAATAACGCAAAGGTTTTCCACTTTCCTCATCCCATCCCATGTTGACCACCCTATATCCAGCGGCCTCAAAAGCAGATGTGACGCTATCCAGTTCTGCCTTGCTTCGCGGCGTGTATCGTGACGAACCGCCATTTATTGCTATCCTCGTAGGATCAATAAACCATATCTCGCCTGCCGTATGGGCGTCTGCGCCACCAGTTAGATTTGTATGCGTCAACCTTTCTCCACTCAATGTCGTTCCCTTTGATGGATGCTCAAGAGCTATCGGCACATTGGCCTTGGCCACAACCCAGAGATATTTTGTTGCGCCGCTTCTTTTGTCATCGTGACTGGTTGGAGGGATTCCTTTTACAATCTCTTTGGCGGGTGGAATGGCAAATTCCAAAAGGCCATCCGCCGTTGCGGCTTGGGAAACCTCGTCCTTTGATCTCATCCGGCTGAGATCAGGCGATCTGACAGAAAACGCTTTGCGATGTTCGTGGCAGTACTCTGAAACGAACATATCTTCCTCCGCCAAGAACTTTGGACCATTTCTCAGGTGCTTCTCAACGTGAAAATTAAGGCATGCTATCTTTTTGAATGTGGATGGAGCGAATCCGTTTTCAGCGCTGACAGGATGCTCCTACCACCCTATGCTAAATTCCTCTACTGCAACCATGATGACTTACAGGGTTTCGTGCAGAGCTGAACATGGGAATCCAAGTTATAGCAACGCCCGCATCATGGTACACCTTGATCGCTGAAAATCCGCATCAGTCTCCAATTCAAACGCAAATAGCAATGGGACGCAAGAGCTTCCATTCCGCCGATTGCTCATAAGCATAAGCCGCGCGCAGCATTCGCGCTTCTTCGAAGGGCGGGGTGATGAGCTGCAAGCCCACCGGCAATCCCGCGCTCGTAAATCCGCAGGGAACCGACATGCCGCCGTAGCCGATCAGGTTCAGCGAAATCGTGAAGATGTCGGCCAGATACATTGAAAGCGGATCGGCGGTTTTCTCGCCGACTTTGAACGCGGGCACGGGCGATACCGGCGTGGCGATCAGGTCCACCTTCTCGAATGCCTGTTGGAAATCGCGCTGGATCAGCGTACGCACGCGCAGCGATTTGAGGTAGTAGGCGTCATAGAATCCCGCCGACAGCGCGAAGGTCCCTAGCATGATGCGGCGTTTGACTTCGTCGCCGAAGTTCGAGCGCGTCCGGGTGTACATATCAATGATGTTTTCGCAGCCTTTGACGCGCGTGCCGTAGTGAACACCGTCATAGCGCGCCAGGTTGGACGAAGCCTCGGCCGTGGCGCAAAGGTAATAGACCGCGATAGCATATTTCGTATGCGGCAGAGATATCTCGACGATCGTGGCGCCCAGCTTTTCGTACGAGGCAATTGCCGCGCGCACGGCGGCCTCGACTTCCTTGTCCATGCCTTCCACAAAGTATTCGCGCGGGATTCCGACGCGCAGGCCTTTGACGCCACCTTTCATTTGTTCGAGGTACTCCGGCACGGGGCGGTTATGCGATGTGGAATCGAGCGGATCATGTCCGGCGATCGCCTGCAAAAGAAACGCCGAGTCGGCCACGTCAATCGTCATCGGCCCAATCTGATCGAGCGACGAGCCATAGGCCACCAGCCCATAGCGCGAGACCAATCCGTACGTGGGCTTGATGCCGACAATGCCGCTGAGCGAGGCCGGCTGGCGGATGGAGCCGCCGGTGTCGGAGCCGAGCGCCCAGGGCGCCATCGCCGCCGCGACTGCCGCCGCCGAGCCGCCGCTCGATCCGCCGGGGACGCGCGTGGTGTCCCAGGGATTGAGCGACGTCTGAAAGGCCGAGTGCTCGGTCGAGGAGCCCATGGCGAATTCGTCCATATTGGCCTTGCCGAGGATGACGGCGCCGGCCTGCTTGAGCCGCGCTACGACGGTCGCGTCGTAAGGGGGATAAAAATTCTCGAGCATCCGCGAGGCGCACGTCGTCCGCTGCCCGCGCGTGCACATATTGTCCTTGATCGCGATGGGAATCCCGGTCAGCGGCGTGACGCCAGCGGCGCCGCCTTTTCCCGCGCGGCGCGCGTCGGCCGCCTGCGCCATCGCCAGCGCCTCTTCGCGCCAGACGGTGATGAAGGCATGGATCGCCGGTTCCAGCTTTTCGATGCGATCCAGATAGCCCCGCGTCAGCTCGACGCTGGAAACTTCCCTTTTTTCGAGCAGGAGGCTCAGTTCACGGGCGGTTTTTGAATATAGGGACATAATCGTTATACGATCAGATAAACTTTCCTAATTCCTCATTTGGTTTACTTTCTCCAATCCTTCTAAATAACAGAGAATCGCTTCTCGCGCATTGGCCAAGGCTTCTTCCTCGGTTTCTCCTTGTGTGAAGCATCCATCCAAAGCAGGAACGGATGCATTGAAGCCGCCTTCTTCCGCTTCCTGAAGAACCACCTCATATCCCGAATCCATTGCCGCCATCCTCATCCAAGTCTCCAGATTACTCTTCCTGAATGATTTTGGGCACTTTGAAATAGCCGGCCTCGGATTCGGGCGCGTTAGCCAGCGCCTCTTCGTTGGTGAGCGAGGCGCGCGCGGCGTCTTCACGCAGGACGTTGACCTGCTTGATCGCGTGCGAGGTCGGCTCGACGCCCGAAGTGTCAAGCTCCTTGAGCTGCTCGATATAGCCCAGGATGGCGTTGAGGTCGCGCGTGTAATGCTTCAGGCGCTCGGCGTCGAACTCCAGGCGCGACAAAAGAGCCACATGGCGAACGTCATCTTCGCTGATGAGGATTTCAGACGCGCTCATGGCGTCAAACCACCTTTTTCAGTTTGGCGTGGAGGACCATGAGCTTCTTGGGAGGCTCGCCGGGGAAGGAAACCAGCAGCTTTTGCTTGTCCCCGTTTCCCTGCTTATAAATGATCGTTCCAATGCCCCATAAAGGGTGCTCGACTTGTTCGCCCTGCTCGAATTCGGGAACCGACGATTTAGCGTCCGGTTTGGCTTTGCCCGAAGAGCGTTTGGCTTTGTCGCCACCCGTTCCGGTTTCTTCGCTGGCCATGCTTCAGCCGCCTTTCTATGTAAGAGTGAGAATGCCTATCCGAGGTGATTACCGCGGCTTGTCGTTTTCGTTTCTCATGTCCCATCCACTCGAATATTCACCGGTTGAGACGTCCGGCGGCGCCCACGTTTGCGGGGGTTCCAAGGCGCCCGGCTGCAATGAGCGTGATTCGCCTGCAATCCGCAGCTCGCGCGGACGGCCGGCCAGATCCTGGCAGACAATCTCGAGGGAGGCGATCATATTCTCGCCGATGATTTTTTCGGTCTGTTCCGGAATGCGCCGCAGCAGTTCATTTTTCACGGGAACCCACGACTCGGGAACATCAATCTTCACCAGGATGCGCACGGCCACGCCGGCGCCCGCCCGCTGCGTCACGACCTGCATATCCACGATGCCTGGAATCTCCGCGCAGACCGAGCGGATGAACTTGCGGATGAACTGTTCGGAGACCGTGATGAGCCCCGCGCCTTCCGCTCTGGAAAAGGCGCCACGATCCGCGGCGCGCTGGCGCCACCACAATCCCAGTACCAGTAAAGGGAAGATCAGCAGATATCCATAAATGATCGGGTTCAGCCACCAGCGGTAATAATGCAGGAGGTTAATATAAGTTTGAAGGAATTCCTTATTTATGGGCAGGATCAAGTACATGCGAACGAAACCATAGGCAAACATCAGCACCAGCGACGTGGCGATGACATAAGGCAGAGAGACAAGTGTTTTAAGGAACGGCATGGCTGTTCACCTTTCTCAAAAGCGGGATTCGACCGCGGTTATGTTTCTCAAGGCTGTCCGGCGCAGACGCCGGGCGGCGCAATCACATTTCCGGCGCGATGATCGGCTCTTCCTTCTCGGATTTGACCTGCTCGCGCGGCTTGAGCCCCTGGACGTTGATGTTGACGCAGCGAACATTGTAACTCGTGATCGTTTCGATCTCATTCTTGATCCGGCGCTGCAACTCTGTGCAGACATCATAGATGTTGTAGCCAAAGTAAATATTGACCGTCAAGGTGATGCCGACCTGCGTGCTGGTCAGTTGAGGATCGTCTTGCGCCGTATGAACCTCGACGCCGGAGCCTTTCTCACGCAACAGCAACAGCCAATCACCCAGCGTCGAGCGGCCGCCAATGCCCGCGATGCCCTCCACCTGCAGCGCGGCATGCGCGGCAATCTCCTTGAAGACCGAATTGTCGCATCGGATCGTGCCCAGCCCCTCGCCCGTGGCGATGCCCATGTCCGGGCTGCCTTCCTCAGAAGAAACGCCGGCTTCAATTTCTTTTCTTCTTTCGCGATTGTCGTCCATGAGCCGTCTCCTTAAGATCCCGGATGGCTAGAAATACGTATCAATAAAGTTGGTCCCGAATCTGCCTTCGATGAAATGAGCGTTGGTCAAGACCCGCTGATGGAAGGGGATCGTCGTTTTCACGCCTTCCACGATGAATTCGTCCAGCGCGCGCTCCATGCGCTTGATCGCCTGCATCCGGCTGGGAGCATGGACGATCAGCTTGGCGATCATCGAATCGTAATACGGCGGAATGACGTAGTCCTGATACGCATGGCTGTCCACGCGCACGCCCAAACCTCCCGGAAGATGGAACGTCTTGATTTTGCCGGGGCAGGGCATGAAATCGCGGTCCGGATCCTCGGCGTTGATCCGGCACTCGATGGCATGGCCGCAGAATTTGATCTGATCCTGCGTGACCGAAAGCGGATGTCCCGAGGCGATGCTGATCTGCTCGGCGATGATGTCAACTCCCGTGACGGCTTCGCTGACCGGATGCTCCACCTGCACGCGCGTGTTCATTTCCATGAAAAAGAAATTCCGGCCTTCCTGGTCCACGAGAAACTCCACCGTGCCAGCCCCTGAATACTCGCATTGCCTGGCGCAAGCCGCCGCCGCCGCGCCCATCTGCTCCCGCAACTCGGGCGTCATGACGGGAGAGGGCGATTCCTCGATCAGCTTCTGATGGCGGCGCTGGATCGAGCAGTCGCGTTCGCCCAGGTGCGCCACATTGCCAAAGTTATCAGCCAGGATCTGAATTTCGACGTGGCGCGGATTCTCGAGATACTTTTCGAGGTAAACCGCGCCGTTGCCAAAGGCCTTCTCGGCCTCGGCTTGCGCCGCCAACAACGCATTGCCGAGGCTCATCTCGGTGTGGGCGATTCTCATGCCGCGCCCGCCGCCGCCCGCACTGGCCTTGACGATGACGGGATAGCCTATCTGACGGTCGATCTTCTTGGCTTCTTCAGGGGACGTGACCGGCCCGTCGCTTCCGGGAATGATCGGCGCGCCGGCAGCCTTGGCGG
>JAPLSP010000526.1 GCA_026398575.1 Candidatus Sumerlaeota bacterium
GGGCGATAAGACGGGCGGCTTCGCTTATCTCAAAATTCCCGTCCAAGACCAGAAAGCCGGCTATCGTATTGTCTTCAACATCTGGGGTGAGTCGTATGACCCCAACTCCGAGGATCGAACCTGGCTGCGATGGCTGAGGGGGAAAACAGGGCCGAAAGAAACCGACTGGATCAAGTATCATTTCCGCCGCAGTGAACCGCTCAAGGTGGATCGCTATAACGAAATCATGTTCGACTTCCCTCCCGAAAACCTGCCGATCTATGGTGGGTCGTTGTTCATCGGCCTGGGCGAGGGCGATCAGCAGATCTGGGTATCGAAGGTCGAGCTGTGGTACTTCGGTCAGGCGGCGCCACCGAAGCCGGAATGAGCAGGGCTGACACGGAATGACACAGACTGACACGGACTGACACGGACTGGCACGGACTGACACGGACTGGCACGGACTGACACGGACCAACACGGACCAACGCGCGCCTAGAAGAGCGGGCGCGTTTTGTTTTAATCAGCTGCGATGCGAATGATCTCGTCTGCTTCGCTGAGCGAGTGGGCTCTCATGCCGAACATGAAGTGTTTGAACTTCGGTCCGAATTCCTTCTTGAATTCGGCCAGGTTATCCAAACCCTCGAATCCGAGCAGAATCATTTCCCGATATAAAAGCATATTCATCCTAATCCGTGTTTATCCGCGCCATCCGCGTCATTCGTGTTCTATACAACAATAGCGGCCAATTCGACAACGGCGCCGCCTCATCTCCTTTATCTTATCGCCCCCGCTTATCCTGCCAAATCAGTTGCTCGTTTTTCCGCTCTTTGAAAAAATCGGGACAGCGCCCGTCGCCGCGTCCGGTGAAACCGCCGTCCGGCGCGCCGATCACTTTGCCTTGCGCGTCATACAAAACGCTGAACCGGTCGGCGGATTGGGGCGGGACATAATACACCGTCTGGCCTTTGTATTCGTAGCGATAAATGCGCCGTTGCGGATTGCCGGCGGGCGCGCTCTCGAATTTGGCGATGAGCGCGCCGAGCCATTCGGGATTTCCGGCGCCGGCTTTTTTGTTGGCGGCGCCGCTTGTTACGGCGTCGTTCGTCTTCATGGGGAGCTCCTTCAATGCTGCCGCGCATTCCTCCACGATCTGCCGATTGTCGAATTTAATCGCCTCCCATCGCTTCTTCGTCAGTTCGATCGCTTCTCTGGCGCCGGGGTCTTTGAACGCGCGCAGAGCGTACACCGCATAATAAGTTTCGCCGTAATTCTGGCGGCGCTGGCCCGACAGTTCGGACCCAACGTCGCTGTTCCACCAGCCTTGTTTGAGCTCCTGCTTTTCCCAAAATTGGTCGTAGCGATTCAAAAGGTCCACCAGCAATGGCGCGGCTTCCTTATATTCGATATCGCGCCAGATCATGATGATGTCCTGCCGGAATTTTTTGTCTTCAGGATTGTCGAACATCTTCCGCAGCTGTTCTCCGGCAGTTTTTCCGCATGAGACAATGCCGTCTTTGACCTCCGATTTCATATCCCACTTGAAGCGCTTTTTATAGTAGGGGAGCAGCCTCGCGAAGCGCTCGCCCGGATCGGCGATCTTCAGAATGCGCTGAACTTCCCTATGGTCCAGATACCTCTGCGCGCGCTCCGCGACGGCGGGCATGGTCTTCATGCGTTCCTTCACCGCCGCTTCCGGGTCTTTGGACAGGTAAGCCAGAAAATATTCCTTCAGGCTCAAAGACTGCAAATCCTCCGGGTCCACAATTCCGTAATTTCCGGTTCCCGGCTCGCGCCCGTAGATGCCGCTCCGTTTGCGGAGAAACCAGAGATTGTCTTCGCGGGCGTCCTTGACCAACGGGGGGCCGCCGTGCGCGCTGTTCCCCGTGTCCACAATCTCGATAATGCCTTTCGGATAATTTTCCCAGGCGCCTTTCAGGTTTACCATGAAACCGTCATGCTCGATGCGGCCTCCGACAACGGGGTCCAGGCCATAATGGACGATAATTGTGGTTTCATTGCTGTCGCACTTTCCCTTCAGAACCTCGGTGATAACAAGCGTGGCATGATGCTCCCAGCTGGCCCCTTCATTGGCGGCCTTTTTATGCGGGACATACTGGATAGAGCCTTCCTTGAGATGCGCCACGGCGATGAGCTCGGATCGCTCGACGACTTCGGCGTCTTCATAGATGGGGCGCAGCCAGGCATAAGCGGCGCCGGAGGCGGCCAGGCTGATGAGAATGCTCAGCATTGCGGTTCTAAAGCTCGTCATAAATTTTCCCTCCCGGCGACTGATGGAGTCCGCTTGACTCCAAAATTGGCCAGCGGGCTGGTTTGGGTCAACCGTTTTCCGGCTATTGGAATCAGGGCGACGGCACGGGGGCCCTAATCTTTCATCTTCTTGTATGTGGCG
>JAPLSP010000640.1 GCA_026398575.1 Candidatus Sumerlaeota bacterium
CACGGACTGACACGGACTGAACACAGATTGATCGGACTGATCAGGACTGATCTGACTGATCGGGGCTGGTCTGACTGATCGGGGCTGCTCCGACCGATCCGAGATTTCTGGGGCGCAAGAATGCTATTTTACTTTGAGTTCGATGATGCTGGTCATGATGCAGGCGTCGGCGGGGGCGCCGGTCAGCGTCAGCTCAGAGCGCTCGGCCTCCGTGCGTTTGTTGACGGCGTATCCGGAAGAGGCGTCTTTTTCAATGGCTTCGAGCGCGGCTTTGAGCGCGGCGCTGTCATGTGCGACGCCACGACGGTTGGCTTCCGCCGCCTTCTCGACCATCTGCTCCATCCGCTCGACGCGATGCGGCGATGCGACCAGATGGATGCGCTCGCTTCCTTTGGGCGAGGTGACGGCGAGCCAGGCGTTTCCGGCCAGCGGCAGGGGATGGAATTGCGCGGCTTCCAGGCGATCCACGGATGAGACGATTCCGGGCGCCGGATGAATGAGGGAAAAGCGCCCGTCGGCGTCTTCCTTTACCAGATACAGATACACGTCTTTCTCGGGCGTGACAATGAAGCGGTATTTCTGGCTATTGGCAAACGTGAGATTTTCCGGCGCCTGGAGTTTGAGAGCGGGATCGGAAGCCAGCACGACCGAATAGCTGAGGCGAAAGGCCGTCGGCGCCGCGATTGCAGGCGGCGCAAGAGGACTGGCCGGCGCAGCCGGGGCCAAGGGCGCAAACGACTCAAGAGGCGCCGCTGGCACGGCTGGCATGGCAGGCGCTGGAGCAAGGGGCGCGAAAGGCGCATTGGGCGTGACGGGCGAAGCAGGCGCTGAAGGAGCGGAGGGAATCGCCTCTGCAGAGGGCCGCCTTTCCATCGAAGGCCCCCGATCATCTGTTGTTGAGGCGCCAGAGTTTGGGGAATTGGCGCCATCGCTTTTGTCCGCGCCAAGACTTGGGGTGGTCTCCCGGGCGCTCTGGGCCGCCGCTTTGGCCTCGCCGGAAAAGCTTGCGATGATCGCCCACAGGCTCACGGCCAGACATGCTGTTAATAAAATCGCGATGACCAGGCGTTTGCGATGCGCAATACGCCGAAGATTATTATCAAGGAATGAGCGCATATCCCGTCTCCCGCCGACAGCTTCGAATGACAATGACTTGTCGCGATCCAAAGCGGGAGCTTGCCGGAATTATTTCGGGAGTTTGCTCTCGGAGGCGCTCTTCTTTTCCGTCGAACTGGCTAATTCAAGATATTCGAGCGATTGCTTGCGCCATTCCTCCTGATCCTTCCTGCCGTCCGTCATTTTCAAGTATTTTTGGTGCTCTTCACGCGCCCTGGCCGGATCAATCACCTGGTAGGTGAAGGCCAGATTGAACTGCGCCTGGACGTTGTTGGGATCATACATCAATGCCTGGCGCAGTGTGCCGATCGCATCCTGATAACGCTTGAGGCTGTATTGCGCGATGCCTTTGATGGTCAGAATGGGCGAATCCTCAGGATTAATGCGCAGGGCCGCGTCGCAGTCTTTCAATGCCTCTTCCATATAGCCCTGGAGAATCGCCGCATGACACAGGAAACGAAGATATTGGGAGTTTGTGGGATTCCGCGCCGCCAGATCGCTGAAGATGCGATAGCGCTCGACGCTGTCGGCAGGCAGGGATTTGGCTTTTTCAAACGCTTCCTCGTCGCCCATTTTGGGCGCATTGGGGCTCAGGGCGGTTGCCGTGGTCGCGGCAGGCGTGACTTCCCCGATATGCTCTGAGCCGGGCGCCTGTGCGGAGGCGACCACCTTGGCGGGTTCTTTAGCAGGTTCTTTTATCGGCTCTTTGACGGGTTCTTTTGCCGGCTCTTTGACGGGTTCTTTTACCGGCTCTTTGGCTGGCTCTTTTGCCGGTTCTTTGGCTGGTTCTTTTATAGGCTCTTTGACCGGTTCTTTTTGAGTTGCGGCGTTTTTAGGCGATTTTGGCGTGGGCTTTGGTGTGGGCTTGGGTGTGGGCTTGGGCTCTTCTTTGGAGGGCTCAGCGTTGGCAACGGCTTTGGTGGCGGCGGCGATCTGAGCGGCCCGGGCGGTGGCAGCCTGGGCTGCGCGCTGGGCGGCGGCGGCCTGATTGGCCTGGGCGATTTCGGGCGCATACGTCATTTGCAGGCGCGAAACAATCCGGCCGAGCACGCCCATCATCTCCGAAGGATCGTCTCCGGCGCTGTTGTATATTTCGCGCGCCGCGATGCAATCCTTCGAGGCGGAATAAAGCGCGACGTCCATCGAGTATCTGCGCCCGATTTTGCCGACGGTGCCGAGCATCAGATAATCCGCTTTGAGCGCCTGGGCGTAAATTTTGGATTTAGGATGAGGCTCGAACGGATCTTTAACCAATAGATTATTGGCTTCCAACACGCGGCGCGAAGCCCCAAACTCCATAGTGTCAACCCCGCCGGCCGTCTGGACTTCATCCAGGAGCCTTCGCGTCAGGAGCGCGCGATCTTCGGGCGTCAGCGTGTCGGATTGGAACTCCAATGCCGCAATGACGGGTTTTCCTGAACGGACGGCCGCAGTGGGAATCGTCGAAGTCGAGGCGCCGGCGTTCGGAGCGCCGAAGAGATTCTTAGGCTCGGCGCCGCTTTTGGCGACGGCCGGCGCTGTGAATTGCCCGGCCGGAGACTTGCCGATGGGGGGGAACGGCTCGCTCATTTTAGGCGCAGTTTCCTTGATGCCCAAAAGCGTTTGGGGCGCCTGGAACAAATGCGAGGGATTTTTTGCGTCATTCAGCTTCCGGAACTCTTCAAAAGCCGGGTCGCTTTTGAGGTCAATCCGGGACCCGTTTTTCCCCTGCGAAGCTTTGCTGGCGCGATAGATGGCCAGTGGATCGTCATATTCTTTTTGCGCCCGGGCGAACCAGGGCGCGAAGATCAACAGAGCGCAGATAGCCGCGGCCAGAAGCCATGCGCCAGTACGGGAGCGATACGGACAGGACACGAAAACTTCTCCTTTGGCCCGAAGATTCATATTTCAATCGCCGCGTGCATTTTCCCTTCCCGATGAAATCGCTGTCAAGAAACAAAACAGGAGAATTTGACGCTTGCCTGCCGTTGGGGGCTCGGTGTATTTATGTTCGCGTTTGTGACGATTGGAAATTTTTAGGAAAGAGGCAAAATTCCGCTATGCTGGAAATGAATGAAATGTTGCGGTTGGTGGTGGACCGCGAGGCATCGGATTTGCACATCTCGGTCGGCAAGCAGGCCGTTATGCGCCTTCACGGAAGCTTGGACATGGTGGACCCGGACGTCCTGACGCCCGACGACTCGGAGCGTCTGATGCGTGAAATCACGCCGCCCCGTTACCAGCAGTTTTTGCAGGAACAAGGCAGTGCCGACTTCGCCTACTCCTATACCGAGCGCGCCCGCTTCCGCGTGGCCGTCATGAAGGCGCGCGGCCACATCAGCATCGTCATGCGTCTGATTCCGTCCAAGATTCTGTCCTTCGATCAGCTGGGCCTGCCCAGGGATTCGATCCTTGAAATGCTCCAGGCTCACCGCGGCCTGTGCATCATCACCGGCCCAACCGGCTCCGGCAAGACGACGACGCTGGCGACGTTCATTGACTGGATCAACTCCGAGCTGTACCGCCACATCATCACCATCGAGGATCCGCTCGAATATGTGCACCCTCACAAAAAGTGCATCGTGACGCACCGCGAATTGCACGTGGACACGCCCTCGTTCCAGTTCGCCCTGCGCGGCGCGCTGCGCCAGGACCCGGACGTGATCCTGGTGGGCGAAATGCGCGACCTCGAGACTATGGAAGCGGCCATCATGGCGGCGGAAACAGGCCACTTGGTCTTCGCAACGCTGCACACGATCAGCGCCGCCGAATCCATCAACCGCATGGTGGACGCCTTCCCGACCAACCAGCAGAACCAGATTCGCGCCGTCTTGTCGGTGGCCATGCGCTCGATCATCTCGCAAACGCTGCTGCCGCTGGCCAGCGGGCGCGGGCGGTGCGCGGCTTATGAAATCCTGCACATGACGGCGGCCATCGCCAACCTGATCCGCGAGGCGCAGATCAACCGCATCATTTCGGCGATTCAGACCGGCGCCAAATACGGCATGATCACACTGGACGACTTCATGCTCACCCTGTACCGCAAGGGAATGGTCACGGGCGATTGTATCCTGCAACGCGCGCACTATCCCGAGGAAATACGCGGCAAGATGATGGGACACTTGGACATGGGGGCGGGCCCTGGAGGCAAGAATGACGAGATCTAGGAAATATCCAATATTCAACATCCAATATCCAACATTTAAGATTCGATATCCAAGACACAGATGAAATCGGACGATGAAAGGCTCAGGAGCTAATAAGAATGGCTAATCAAACACCCCCCGCTGTCGCGCCGCCTGCCAACGACAAGCGCAAATCGGTGGTGGTCCCGGAAGGCGAAGAAGCCGGTTATCTAAGGGAAATGAAGGCGCTGATCGCCCATTCCGCCTCGGACTCGGACCGCACGGATCAGAAAATGCAGGATTTCGAGCGTGACGCGGCCCGCAAGTATCTGCGCACGCCGGACGCCTATTCGACGGAACAGCAGTTCGAGGGCGGCGGTTCCGCCGATATGATCAGGGCGGTGGCCGCCTATCAGGACATGGAATTCGTGGACCTGGCCTCCAGGGAGCTGGATCACGAGGATGTGAGGCGGCTGATCCGCCTCCTCGGCCCTGAAATTGTGCGCGGCAACCAAATCCTGCCGCTCCGGGAGTTGGAGGACGGCACGCTCGAGGTGGCGATCTCCGACCCCCTGAATGTGCTGATCGCCGACAGTTTGCGCATGATGACGGAGAAAAAAATCAAGACCGTGGTCGCCAATGAAGACGATATCCTGGACCATTATGATCTGATCTGGGGCATGGGCGACGCAACGCTGCAAAAAGTTCTGGACGATTCGGACGAGGCCAAAGGCGGCGACCTGACCAACCTGGACGACGGCCAGGCGGTGGAGGTCCAGAGCGACCCCGCGACCCTGGCCAGCCAGCCCCCGGTCATCCGCCTGGTCAACACCTATCTGATGCAGGTTATCCGCGAGCGCGCCAGCGACTTGCACGTCGAACCGTACCGCGGCATGGTGCGCATCCGCGCGCGCATTGACGGCGCCCTGCGCGAGCTGCCCGATCCGCCCAAGCACATGCAGTTGGGATTGGTCTCGCGCCTGAAGGTATTGGCCAACATGAATATCGCCGAAAACCGCATGCCGCAGGACGGCCGCATCCGTCTTTCGATTGAAGGGCGCGAAGTGGACTTGCGCGTTTCCTCGATGCCCACGGTCCACGGCGAAAGCATCGTGATGCGCATCCTGGACAAATCCATGATGATGCTGAGCCTGGATCAGCTGGGGATGCCGGTCACGTTCCTGGCCGAATTCAACGAGATCATTCATCGCCCGAACGGCATCTTGCTCGTCTGCGGCCCGACGGGAAGCGGCAAAACGACAACGCTTTACGCCGCCCTCGGCGCCGTCAACGATCCGGGAGACAAAATCATCACCACCGAGGATCCGGTCGAGTATCAGCTGCCCGGCCTGCTGCAAATCAACATCAATACCGCCCTCGGACTCACCTTCGCCACGTGCCTGCGTTCGATCCTGCGCCACGACCCCGATATCATCCTCGTCGGTGAAATCCGCGACGTGGAAACGGCGCAAATCGCCATCCAGGCTTCACTGACGGGCCACATGGTCTTCAGCACCATTCACGCCAACAGCGCCACGACCTGCGCCACCCGCTTGATTGACATGGGCGTTGAGCCGTTCTTGATCACGTCCACCCTCCAGGCAATCCTGGCCCAGCGCCTCGTGCGCACGATCTGCAAGACCTGTTCCTCGCCCTATAGGCCGACGGACGAGGAGCTGCGGGATTTCAGCATCCAGAAAGACACCATAGCCGATTATGACTTCCGCTCGGGCGAAGGCTGCGAGGATTGCAGCTACACGGGATTCAAAGGCCGGATGGGCATCTATGAAATGATGGTGTTCGACGAGCCGTTGCGCGATCTGATCCTGGCGCGCGTCACGTCCGACGAGCTCGGCGCGGCCGCCGTGCGCCGGGGAATGGATACCATGCGCGTGGATGGATGGGCCAAAATCTGCGCGGGAACAACGACGTTCGCGGAAGTGGCCCGCCAGACGCCGAAGGAAAACGAACTCCTGATCAAGGAGGAAATGCAGCGAGCGCTTCATCCGGGCGCGCATCCGGCGGAATCCGCGCCGGCCGCCGGCGCTCCGGAAGTAGCGCCGCCAACGCCGGGGCAGGAAATGCGCCGTCTGAACGCGCCGTGGGAAGAGGAATCGGCCAGCAAACCGCGATAGATGAAAAAAAAGTGTGGGAATTTTTGCAGGATGTTACATAAATAGCATCAAGGCAAATACTCCAAACCCGGCTCTTGAGAGCCGAAATGGTAATATTGTTGCCAAGGAGGCGCGCCATCCATGCCCGAATATAGTTATCTAGCGCTGGATCGCGGTGGTAAGCAGATCAAGGGCGTCATTGATGCGCCCAATGAAGACGCCATTATCGAAAAATTGCGCGGGATGGGATACTATCCCATCGAAGTGGCGCTCAATAAAAAGAAGGCCGGCGATATTGATCTGCTCGCCATGCCTGGCCTTCGAAACATTTTTGGGCGCGTCAAGCGCAAGCACCTGACGACGTTCACCCGCCAGCTGGCCACGCTGATTGACGCCGGCTTGCCGATTCTGCGCAGTTTGCGCATTCTCGAAGAGCAAAGCGAATCGCCCGTATTCAAAGTGAAAATCCGGCAGATTGCCGAGGACATTGAAGGCGGTTCGAGTCTGGCCGAGGCATTTGCGCGACACCCGAAGGTCTTCGATAATCTCTACGTCAGCATGGTGCGCGCGGGCGAACTGGGCGGCGTGCTCGAAGCGGTGCTCAACAAGGTGGCCGAATTCCTTGAAAAGCGCGCAGCCCTGGTCTCAAAGGTGCGGTCGGCCTTGATGTATCCGTTGGCTGTCATGGTCATCGCCACCTGCATCGTGACCTTCATCTTAACATACATCCTACCCAAATTCGAGGACATGTTCGCCCAGTTGGGCGCGGATCGTCTGCCGGGGCCCACCGAGTTCCTGGTCAAAGTCTCCTACGCGCTGGTTCACCAGCTGCATTTGATTCTGCTGGCGGTCGTGGCGTTCGTCGCGATTTATTCGCGCATCAACAAGACGCGTGAAGGCAAGCACGTGATAGACCGGATCAAGCTGAAACTGCCGATCTTCGGCGAATTGCTGCGCAAGGTCGCCATCGTGCGCTTCGCCGAGACGCTGGCCACGCTGATTCACGCCGGCGTGCCGATCCTGCATTCGCTCGATATCGTGCGCGACACGTCGGGCAACGAGGTCGTGGCGCGCGCCATGGACGACGTTTATGAGAGCGTCAAGGACGGCGAGACAATCCATGAGCCGCTGGCCGAATCCAAAGTCTTCCCGCCGCTGGTCGTGCACATGGTGGCCGTCGGCGAAGAAACCGGCGCCATTGACCAGATGCTCAACAAGGTGGCCGAAGCCTATACGCGCGAGGTGGACGACACGGTCGAAGGCCTGACCTCGATCCTGGAGCCGATGATGATCGTGGTTCTGGGCGTCATCGTCGGCGGCATCGTCATCTGCCTATATCTGCCGCTGTTCGAAATCGGGCAGCATATCAAGTAAGGCGGGGGTCAGGGGTCGGGGGTCAGGGGTTAGGGTCGGAGCGGAGAATTAAGAAATTCAGCGGTATTGCTGTGAGTAGTGAATTCTGGCGTCTGAATTCAGAGCATTGAGAAAATTATAGAATGCAGACTTTTGAAAAATTTCTAAAAGAATGTCTTAAAGATGATGAATTCAGAGAGATATTTGAGGAAGAGAGAACAATTCTTCAGCTGGCGATGAAATTAAATAGTGAACGCCGAAAGGCCGGTTTATCCAAGAATAAATTGGCGCAACGGGCGCGGCTGAGTCCGCGCCTGATAACCAGGATTGAGAGCGGCGCGAACTGTCGCGTTACATCCTATGTAAAAGCAGGACGAGCCATGGGTTTGAATCTGGAGTTACAGCCTTGCAAAAGGCGTGTCAGCGCGTAAGAGAGTTCAAGCTAAATATATCGCGTCCACCCAGTCCACCCGAGTCCACCGCGTCCACTGACAAAGCAGATCCTATGACCCCCCAAAAAAAACATAGACGCGGATTTTCCGTAACGGAAATGATGGCGGTGATTGCGATTATGGCAATCCTGGCTTTTATCAGCATCATGGCGTATCGCTCCTACCGTCATAAGCGGCTGGCGCCGGAGGCCGCGCGCCGGATTCAGGAAGTGATGCGGCTGGCGCGGGACCAGGCTATCGCGTTCAATGAGCCGTGCCGCGCGGCGATCAACCTGACGACGCCAACGCTGTGGCTCGATCAGGGAACCTCGACGGGCGCCTTCATTCCCAAAGTCATCACGCCCATCGAACTGCCCGAATTCGTCAGCATCACCTCGGTCAGAGTGTTTACAACCGTGACCACGAGCGGCATTGCTTATGTGACTTTCAATGGCGACGGCACCGCCGATCCGGCGCTCATCCTCGTGACGGAAGACGATGACAAGACCGTCACGGCGACGGTGCGGGTTTATGCTTCGACGGGCCGGGCTCATATAAAAATGTGACAGGCGATTTGTGATATATACTACCATAATGGGAAGCCAGGCGTGAGAGGGATCGGCGGCGTCATGACCCTGCAAAAAGGAAATCACAGAAGAATGCGGAGGCCGGGAGGGGCTTGGGCGTTTTTTCATTTCGCAGATTTCTTTGCTCGTTGTCCGCTGAACCGGCGCGCGCTCACTCCTGCGCGCCGGGGATTTACTGGGAACGCCTGCATCCTGCTGGCGCGTGCCCTGCCCAGTCCTGCGCGCCAGGGATTTACTGGGAACGCCTGCATCCTGCTGGCGCGTGCCCTGCCCAGTCCTGCGCGCCGGGGATTTACGATCCTCGAAACATTGATTGCGATGGCCATTTTCCTTGTGGGGGTCGTGGCGATCCTCAACTACTATCCTTTGACCCTGCGGACCACTTACGACGCGGCGGACCTGAGCATCGCGGCGCTGCTGGCGCAATATAAAGCCGAGGAAATCCGGCGCGACGACGATCAGGCCCATAATTTGATGAACGCCATCCGGGGATTGGCCGCGCCAACCACGCCGATGCCGTTCGCCCAGGATTCGCGCCTGGCCTATCAGTTCTTCAACATCGTCAAAGACCCGATCAGCAATCCGGGCGTCAAGACTCCAGTGGTGATTGTCAGCTACAACGCGCAATTCCGGTCATCCGGTGACAAACTGATCCAGTTCGAGTTTCAGGAATAACACAGAACCGCAATGTAAAATGAAAAATGAGAAATGAAAAATGAAAAATGAAAATCAAATCGCAAAGGGAGTACCGATCGCGACGGCGCTGGAAGCCAAACGTTCGCGTAGCGGTTTGTTTTGCATTTCTCATTTTACATTTCTCATTTTACATTCCGCCAGGCGCCGCCGCGCGGGGTTTACATTCATTGAAATGCTGGTGGCGCTTTCCATCGCGCTCATCATCATCGCCGGCGTCACCTCGGTGGTGATCCAAATGATGCGCGACCATGAAACGGCGATGGCGTATCTCGACGCCGTGGTCAATGCCCGCAGCGCCTTGCGCGACATGAGCTCGGAAATCAAACGCGCCGCGCTCTCGCCCGTGGATCGTTATTACGTCGGCGTCAACATCAAGGGGACCACCGGCGATATCATTGACAACGACAAGGATGGGCGCGTGGACGAAGACCGCCCGGATGGCCGCCAGACTCCCGACGAGGGAACGGTTTTCACGGATCAACACGTGGTGATCGGCCCCAAGATCGAGCGTCCGAATTGGGTCGGAGTGGCCGACCTGGGCGACGCCGGCGTGGATAGCGACCCGGTCTTCGATTCCGATGCGCTGACGCTGCAATATGACGTCGGGACGACGGGCGTGGCTCGCGTCTCGTATTATATCAGCAGCTTTGAGGGCGAGGATCATGTGCTGCTGCGCGACTATGCGCTGATGGACGCCGGAACGACCGTCGCCGTGTTCAGCGAGCCTATAGCTTATAATGTCTTGGGGCTGAATTTCCTCTACTGGAATCCCAATCTCTCGCTGCCTTACTGGGTCGAGTCCTGGGATTCCACGATGGCGCCATTCCCGGGGCCGGGAATCGAGCTGCCGGCCTCCGTCTATTTGCAGGTGACTGTTTACTCAGGAACGCGCCCGCTCGATACAATCCCCGCCGGGACGCCGCTCGAAACGGTCACGCTGGTGACATTGACGAACATCGAATCGGTGATTCACGATGCGCGTTATACGGCGGTGAGACCGACCAATTAGGTTTTCGGTTTTCGGTTTTCGGTTTTCGGTTTTCGGTTTTCGGTTTTCGGTTTTCGGTTTTCGGTTTTCGGTTTTCAGTTTTCAGTTTTCAGTTCGCCAGTCAAGTTTAGAAGTTCAGAGCGCGTGAGGATGAAAATGGGGAGGGGAGAGAGAGGCGAGGCGATGAAAACCATCAGGCGAAAAATGAGACGAGGAGAGCTGGGCGCCGTTGCGCCAGTTTCTCATTTTACATTTCTCATTTCTCTTTTCTCATTTTACATTTCTTCTTTGTCATTTTTCATTTCTTCTTTTTCATTTTTCATTTCTCATTTTACATTGAACCGCCCAAAGCAGCGAGGCTCGACGCTGGTCATCATGCTGGCGATTCTGGCGATGATCACGCTGCTGGCCGCCACCATGTCTTACACCTCCCGCCTCGAGATTCAGGCGGCGCATAACTTTGCAGACGGCTTGCAGGCCGATATGGCGCGCGTCACGGGGCTTTCTTCCTCGCTCCGCGCTCTCGGCGCCCTGGCCGCCGGCGTCGGGACGACGCAGCCGTGGGCCCGGCCCGCCGCGCTGCGCACGCTTCCCATGGGGCTTCTCCGCTCGCAAGATGACGATGCCTTGCTTGCGGACCGGAACGTCCCGCGGCATAAAACTGAAATCTACGATCCCGTCCAGATATTCCAGAACGCGCTGGCCGACATCCGTATCGAAGATGAATCGGCCAAGCTCAACCTCAACGCCGTCGCCACGATGCAAACGATCAGAAATCCCGATAATCCATCCGGCAATCCTCCCGATAGCGCCCGCTGGCCCGACATGTCCGCTTCAGGAGCGCCCTGGGTCACTGCGAGCGCCCTCAGCTCCAAGGCGCCACATAAAAAATGGACCGACGGCGCGGGATGGTCCGGCAGTCCTGTCATGCCTCCCGCCGGCGCCCAGCCCATCATGAAAACCCCCGGCGACATGAACATATCTCTCGCATTGACGGCGATCCTGTCGAATAGCGGGCTCGAGATGGAGCAGGCGGATGCGCTGGCGCGCAATATCGTCTCTTATCAAGGTCCGGTCAGTTGGGCGCCTGGCAGATCGCCGGCGCCGCAAATTCATATCCAAAGCGCAAACCCGGGCGTAGCGGCGCCCGAAGGGACGCAGCCTTATTATCCTGGCGCCGCAGGACCTTATCGCAAAGTGGAGGATTTGATGGCGGTTCCAGGGATGACGCCTGCCGTCTTCGAGGCGATCCGCCCTTATGTGACCGTCTATTCCTGCGCGCCAGACTTGATCGTCCCTGAGCAGAATACCAACGCCCAAACGCCGGGCGCTGGCTCGACGGTGGATGCGTTCTCGGCGCAGAAGACAATGGCGGCGCCACAAACGGGTGTTCCGCCCATCGTGTTCAGGGCGCCCGAAACGATCTCGCCGACGGGAACCAATGCTTCGCCGGCGCCGGCCGATGGCGCCGCCTGGCGCACGGCCACGGAACTGAAACTGCCCATCAACACCGCGACGGCGCAGGAGATCGAAAATCAGCTGCTCAGGCATTTCCCGCAATGGACGCCGCTGCTGTGCCGCCAGTTCGCCGCCAATATCGTGGACGCGCGCGATCCCGACGCGATCCCGACGCGCATGGAGGATTTGGACAACGAGCCGGTGCTGGGAATCGAGATCACGCCCTACATGAACGAAATCTGGCCCAATCCTTCCACGGGAGATGGGGACGGCAGAGGCGGGCAATACGTCGAGCTGTATAATCCTTACGACGTCGCCTTATGCGTTGACGGCTGGACGCTGCGGACGGATCGGGGAATGGCACGCCTCAGCGGCATAATGGACCCGAACAGCTATCTGATCGTCACCGACAATTATAAAAACAAAAAAAGCAGCGCCACCGGCTCGGAGCGGACCGGCCGCGGTTCCTTCTATGACAACTTCGGGATTGTGCAGAATTCGAGGACCCGTCCCCTGATTGAAGATACGCAGTTGGCGCTGGGGGAATTCAGCGGCGAAGTTCAATTGCTGGACGATAAAGGCAATCTGATTGATTACTTCCCCTATTCGGGCGGCGCTGCCGACGGCGTCAAGCGCAGCTTCCAGCGCGATGACCCCCGCATCCGGACCTCGGTCCTGCTATCGCCAACGCCGTTTGCCCAAAACGCCTGCTGCAATCCGCCGGCGGACCTTGCGCTCGTGCGCGATTTGTTCCCGCTGGCTGCGGACCGCGACAAGGCTTTCGAATCGGTCGCCGATCTGCTCAATATTTATTGCGGGCGGTCTCACGGGACGCTTTCCGAGGACCCAACAGGCGCGGCTTATGCAGGATGGGCGGTCCCATGGTCCCTGCCCCAGATCAAGAGCGCAAATTCAAGCGAACCGGATATGCGCCTTTTGGATTACTTCTGCCTGGAACTGCCCGTGGCGCCTTCAATGGGCGCGGATGGTTCTGGAAACATCGTGAATGCCGCGTCCATCGGCGCCTCCGGATCGGGCAATCCGCAATCCCCCGGCGGTTCCGGCACACCCGGAGGGCCGCGCCTGCCCAAAGGTCCGGGCATCCCTGATGGAAAGAATTGGCCGGCGCCCGATTCCGGTTCGCAACCGCCTGCCAATGGCTCGCCAACGGCCACCGATCAAATCCGGGCAAAAGAACAGCTGATATACGGGCGCATCAATGTTAATACCGCTTCCTATGAAGTTTTGGCGGCTGCGGACTATGTGTTTACGGATGGGAGTTCTTTTGCGCAGCGGCTCGCGCAACGCCGCGACGGCTTATACCGGGATCTGATCCAGCGCCTGGAGGCGATTCAAACGCCTTACGAAAAATTGAGCGATATTTTCCTGGATAACGCGGTTTTTCAGGGAATCAGCGATACGGAGCGGATTGAAGCCGCCCGGCATCTGGCCGGAGTGCTGACAACATGGTCCCGGTCGTTCAAGGTTTCCAGCCGCTGTGCGAACAAAGGACAGACGGATAGCCGTCCATATACGGCGACAGACGCCGTCAAGGCCATCTTATGTCTGACGGACGCCGAACCGGTCATTATTTCGTGGTGGACGGAGCACAACGGCAGGAGCAATGAAAAAAATAATTAAAAATGGGTGATGAATTTAAAGACTTGTTATAAAATAAATAGGGGTTCTTTGAAGCTGCTATAGTATCAGAGAGAGAGAGAGAGAGAGAGAGAGAGGGAAGTTTTTAGCCCTAGCTAAAACCTTTAATCCCAGTCCCTTATTCTTTTGGGGTTGACGCGAAGGCGGCCGGACAGGTAAGACAAAGGCGGATAATGGCTGCCAAATTGCTGAGGATGAAGATCATGCGCCATCTACACATTCATTCGCAGGCTTGGAACGGGCTCAAGACGCGACGGGGCTTTTCGCTGATTGAAGTCATCATCGTGGCCGTGATCCTGTCCATCCTAGCGGGTATTGGAATGATCAGCGTCACATATATCATGGAAAACGCGCGCAAAAAGGCGACCATCGCCGAGGCGCGCCAGATTTCCACAGCCATTGAATTCTCCCATCAGGAAACCGGCTTTTTCCCAAAATTCAACTACATCGTTGAAAGACTGAAAGGATTCACAGGCTCAACGGGAGAGGGCATCGTGGACAACGCCGGCAATGTTTATAAAGGCATGGACTATATCGGCGTTCTCTCCGGCAATGTCGCCGATCCAGTTTACATGACCTATAACCGCCGGCTTCAGGACAACTGGAACGGCCCTTATTGGTCACAGTCGCCCACAAACAAAAGCACGGCGGAAGGACCGGCCGGGATGGTGGAAATGCAGATTCCGGACCGCAACAACGAAGTGCGCCGCTGGCCCGCGGACCAATGGGGACATCCTTACGTGCTCTATCTCATGGAGCAATATGAAGACACCACCGCCAATCCTGCGACGATCAAAGTGCGTTTCCTGCAGAATCCCCTCGGCGAGCCGAACTTCGCCTGCGCCGTGGTCAGCTACGGCGCGGATGGGATGCCAGGCAAGCAAATGGCCGCTGGGGAAGCGGGGCGCAAAATCAGCCAGCTCTTATATACCGAGCTCTTTCCCAAGCGCCTCTATCGCATGTTGAGCCAGGCCGATTATAATGATGTGAGAATGTTCGGCTATTCCGAAAAACGCTTTAAGACCTATGGGGGATATACAAATCCCTTGGGATACGATTTGGTTGGCTGCACGGATTACATTGCAGACCCGGCTGGTACCGGTTATATTACTTCCGATGACGTTGTGATCGAATTCTAGGCAATAGGATCGCCCTCATGATCGTTCAAGGCGCATTTATAAACCAGCGGAAAGGGATGCGACTCCGTCCGCGCCGCGGCTTCACCGCCGTGGAAGTGACCATGGTGGCCGCGGTGATCGCCATCCTGACGCTGATCGCGCTGCCGATGTTTCGCGCGCGAATCGAAGAGTCGCGCCGCAAGGCGGCAATGGATGAAATGTCGCAGATCGCCAAAGCCGAGGAACTGGCCTACGCGGAAACGGGATATCACTACCGGCTCAATGACCTGGACAATACCACGCAGTTTACGGACACGGACACTTCGGCGCCCATGGCCGTGCCGTTATTTACTTGGAATCGCAGACTGTTGCTGAACCCGTATGGCGAGCGTTGGCAGCTATGCCATTCGGACCGCGGCTGGAACGGCCCATATATGTCTTTTCGCAAGTTCGAATGGCTGGATCGTTTGTGGAACAAGTTCGACAAAGCTATGTTCACCATAGTAGGCAATCCGGCTTGTCAAGGGCCTATTTTCCTGTACGATCCGCCCGGAGGTCAAGACCTTTATCAAGACCCCGCGCGAAACTCAGACATTTATCCGCTTGATCCGTGGGGCAATCCCTATCTTTTCTTTGGCATTGGCGCGCTGCATCCCGGCAGCGGGGGCCCGGATGCGCTTGATTTTCCCAAGTGCGCAGTTTACAGCATGGGGCCGAATGGTCAGCCGGGAGATGGAACGCCCCCGATTACTTCTCCTAATTATTGGCGTTATCCGGTTATAGCGTATCCAGGACCCAATTGCCTTGGGCTGGGTGACGATTTGAGTTTTGAGTTCTAGGCTTTATAGTTATAGACAGCCATACCACGAGACGGCGCTATGATGAATCCTTGCATCAAATCCAGCACGAAGGCCGCGCGGACTTGCCCGTTTGAGCGGCTCGCAATAAACCCGCATGGCCGGCGCGCCTTCAGCGTTTTGGAAGTGCTCATCGCCGTGATCATCATCGGCATCCTCGCCGTGTTGATGGTGCCGACGCTGTCCAAGCGCATCGAGCAGTCGCGCATCTCCGCCGCGGGGAAAGACCTGGGCGAACTGCGCGAGGCGCTGACGCGAGGCGCGATTGACACGGGTTACTACTATCCGCAGCACGTGTTGGATGACGTGCTCTCGGTTGATCCCCTCGCCCCCGATTCGATCATCCTCGAAAACAACAATCCCCAGGTCGTGGGCGCCAAGCGAACCTCCATATTCATTGATCCGAAAACGGGCGACTTCGTGCCCGACGCCGAGGCGGTCACGATTTGGAACCGGATGACCTATCCCGCCGGCCAGCCGGCGGAGCGAATTAAGGCAGTTCAAAACTTCGGCTTCAAAGGATCGTATCTGACGTGGAACCGCGACAAACGGCGGATGGATATGCAGCAGGACCCCTGGGGCAACCCCTATCTCTTTTTCACGCAAAAAGGCATGGTCTGGGACTACGATGATCCGAACAATCTCGTCCCCCCCAGCATGATTCCTCCGCCGGCGCCTACGCCTAACGGCACGGGATTGATCCAACATCAAATTACCCTGACGTGGGATTATCTGACCTTCAAGGCTGCGGGAGGGACTGCATGCAATGTGTTTGACCGGTGCGCGGTTCTGAGCATGGGGCCGAACGGAATGCCGGGCGATATCACCTATCCGGACTTCGGCAAAGGCGATGACATTATCATTATGTTCGAGTAGTTTTGGAGAGGCCCAAAGCGTTCTTGCGATGATAAAAATAAATTCCTTCTCATGGAGACGTTCACTGTGAAATCCCAAGTCGCTCTTTCAATGTCACGGCGGCGCGCGGTCACGTTGACCGAACTGTTGGTGGTGCTGGCGATCATCAGCCTGCTGGCCACCATCGCCGTGCCGATGTATCTCAATCATCAGCAACGAGCCATGTTTACAACCGCTCTGGAGGACTGCAAAGCGATCGCCGAAGCCGAGGAATTGTGCGCCATGCGCTTCGGCTATTTTGTCCCGCTGGAGTTATTGGATGACTGGAACTCGCCCGACATAATAAATTTGCGCTTCCGTGACGAGCTCTTTAACACGCTCAATATTTTCGGCAATAATGTCTATCTGGTGGATCCGGCCTTCCCGGTGGAACTGCAAAATCCGTTGATCCTGGCGCCGGGCTGGATTGTTCCTTATGTTCCTGCGCCCGTTGTCCCCGCCGGCGTTGTTCCCCGCCAGGCGATGTTATATGACTATCTCCCGATTTCCGGATTCTTCAATAAGCGAATCTCCAATCTTTGGTGGCAGTGGCAGCCTCTGCTCACATTCAAGCGTAAATATCAGGGGCTGCTTCCCAACCTTTTGCAGGACATAACGCACGATCAATATCGCGCACGGGATTGGCCGCTCGATCCCTGGGGTAATCCCTATCGCTTTTATTCGCCTATCGGGTTGATCGGCAGCATGGCCTATATTGACAAGCGCATCCCGGCGTCCTACGCCACCGTGCTGGAGGACTACCGTTTTGGGGACGGGGCACTGACGACGGCGGGATACTACCGCTTCAGCGCCTTCGCGATTGTCTCCTACGGTCCGGATGGCGCCGAGGGAACGCTCTTGCCTTATGACCTCTTACAGGTCGCCACCAACGGTATTTATGATATTTGGAATGATGACATTGCCTATACATTCGGCTCGACGGTGAACCCGGCGAGTTCCCGGCCCTTTTAGTGGATTCGCGCCGGAACGGGCGACGCGCATTAAGATATTGTTTATTGATCTTTTCATGTTTTCATTGTTAGGAATATCCATGAACCATCAACAGAGACAAGCGCCGTTCGCACGCAGGGCCAAACAAGCCTGCGGCGGGGTCACTTTGACGGAACTGCTGGTCGTGCTGGCGATCATCGGCCTGCTGGCGGCCATCGCGGTTCCGATGTACCTGAATCACCAGGAAATGGCCAAGGTTCGCGTCGCCATTGCCGAATGCAAGCAGCTGGCCGAGGCGGAAGAGCGATGCGCCATCCGGCATGGATTTTATGCGCCGCTGCAATTGCTGGACGACTTGGCGCCGGGCGACGAAACCGACAAGAACTACGATGATCTGGCCAATTCCCGCCGGGAATTCGGCAACGTGCTTTACTTCATTGATCCGGCGATCAGGCCGGATATCCAATTCTTTGGCGCGCGGCAGCCTCGCATTGACTTTTATCTTCCGGGCGCCACCTTCAGCCGGCGCATCGCGGATTTGTACTGGGGATGGGACGGCCCCTTTATCAATGTCCACCGCAAATACTATGGACAGGACTTCGTGCCGAATATTCCCCAGGCGCTGACCGATCGCGCGCGCGCGCTGGATTGGCCGCTGGACCCGTGGGGCAATCCTTACCGCTTTTATTCGTCGCTCGGTATCATCGGCACCGACGCGCGTTGGGACACCCGCATTCCCGCTTCCTATTCCGCCGCGCTTGAAACGATCACGTTCGGCGACGGCCTGCTGACGCAAACCGGATTTTATGCCTTCGACCGTTATGCGGTCGTTTCTTACGGTCCGGATGGCGCCGAAGGCGCGATCACCGTGGCGGCAAGCGCCGCCTCCGTGCAAGACCCCCGCAACGATGACATCATCTATATGTTCGGGCGGATTCCAAATGAAACCGCCTACCGGCTATTCTAACGGGATTTCCCATGAGCCTTCTCACACAAAGCGCGAGGACGGAACGCCGGACGCCGGAGGCGTCCGGCGGCGTTACGATGATCGAGCTGCTGGTCGTTCTGGCAATCATCGCGATCCTGGCGACGATCGCCGTCGGCCAATATGAAAGCGCGGTCATCCGCGCCAAGATCACCGGCGCCTACGCCGAAATCCGGCAGATCGAACTAGCCTGCGAACGCTATCGCCTGGACCTCGGCGACTATCCGCCCAGCAGTTCGAGCGGGACGTGGGTGGTGGGGGCGGCGGCCCTGGCGCAGAACCCGACCGACTCCAACTCCGGCTGCGGTTTCATGACGTTAGTCTTGCAGCACAGCCTCAGCGGCGACGCCACCCATCCGATTGATCCGCGATGGAAGGGCCCGTATCTGAAACTAGACCGCGAGCAATACGGCGACCTGCAAGGGCGAAAGGTCACGGTCGCAACACCGCTGGCCATGATTCAGATTCTCGATCCTTGGGGCCTTCCCTATCGCTATCTGAATCATAACGACTACCTCCCCATTGCCGGAAATCCAGCTACGGGTGGGACGCAATTGCCCGTGACCGATCCCTTCTTCGCCACCGAGCGCTTCTTCAACATCAATACGATCCAGATCGTATCCAAAGGCCCCAATGGCATCACGCTGGTCCCGCCGCAATACGGCCTCGATACCGAAGGCGATGACATCACCAATTTCACCCGCAGCGGCAAGTTCTAAAGATTTCAGTTGGAAGAGCGGAAAGGGCGAATGACACACCATCCCGGCGCCAGCATTACGCAGCCGCGCATCCTATGCCTGCCGCGCGCGGCCTCATTTTCAATTTCTCATTTCTCATTTCTCATTTTGCATTGCCTGATCGCCAGTCAAGGCCGCGCCGTTACTCCGGCGACGTGGAACTTCACCCTCGAAAGCCAGAACAATAGCGACGCCTCCTACGATCCCGCCTCCCCCATCCTGGATAATGACTGCGTCATCTATCACAGCGATTTTCATGTAACAAAAGCTGAAGTCCTCGTCGGAGTCAAACCGTTTCAATTCTGGTTGGATATAACCGCCATGCTTCCCGACCTCTCGAGTTCGGGAACCCAGTATTCCGCGCTGCCCATCATCTTTCTGGACCGGGACCTGAGTTATTCCGGCAGCGGCTACACGATATCGCTTCATGCCAAGGTCTGGGTGGACGCAGACGGTCTTGCGCATGCCACGCTGACGAGCGTCTCGCTTTCGGGCATCTCAGGTGTGCGCATTACGGGCAATGCCACCGTGACCGCGATGCGCACCCTCACGACCGCAGTCTCGGGCGGACATGGAACCCTGGCGCCGCCGGGCGGACCGCAGCCGAAGAACAGCGTTGTCCCGCTCCTCGCCTCGCCGGAGAGCGGCTATCACGTCCTCGCATGGAGCGGCGCCGATGACGATACATCGAGCGCCACCACCAATCAGGCGACCATGAACGTGGACCGCGCCGTCACAGTCACATTCGCTCCGGACTATTATATCACATCCGCAATACTGGCGGATTATCTGCTCGGCCGCGGAACCCTGCTCCCCGGCCAGATCCCCCTCGCCAATCCCAACGGCGACGCCGCGCTCGATATCGCGGACCTGATCGCGCTGATCCGCAGCGGGAAATAAGCCTTGCAAGCTGGAGTTTCTGTTTCCGCAGTTTATTCTTTGTGTTCTTTGCGTTCTTTGTGGTTGATCTATACTTCCGCCGACCGCTTCCATCGCTGGCGGTAGTAATCCAGGATGACGGCGGCGACCATTACGCAGCCGGTGATCAGGCGCTTGGCAGGCTCTTGAACTCCCGTCTGCGCCAAGCCGCTGCCGAGCACGGCGATGACCAGCACGCCGATCAGCGACCGGACCACCGAGCCGCGCCCGCCCATCAGACTCGTTCCGCCGATGACCACCGCCGCAATGACCTGCAGTTCGAAGCCCGCGCCGGCGTTGGGGTCCACCGAAGCCAGGCGCGACGTCTGGATGATCGCCGCCAGCGCGGCCATCAATCCGCTGATCGCAAAAACGGCCACCTTGACCGGGCGCGGATTGATGCCCGACAGGCGTACGGCTTCCTCGTTTGCGCCGATCGCAAGCATGTATCGCCCGAAGATGGTGCGCGTCAGCACGATCTGTCCCGCGGCGACGATTAGGATCGCGAGAAAAAACGGCGGTGATAAACCGAACGCGGCGCCTTCGCTGATGCTCTCGACCTGCGAACCGATATACTGCGTCTGCGAATGCGTGATCAGGTAGGCGCCGCCCCGAGCCGCCTCCAGCATTCCCAGCGTGACAATGAACGACGGCAACCGCCATTGCGTCGCGATCAGGCCGTTGGCCATTCCGCACAAAAAACCCGTCGCGAGGCAGGCCAAGGCCGCCAGAGGCAGCGGCCAATGCCAGCGGACCATGGCGACGCCCAAGACGGCGGCGCTCAGCGCGAGCACGGACCCGACCGACAGGTCAATCCCGCCGATGATCAGCACGAACGTGACGGCGGCGGCGACAATGATGAAATCGGGTATCTGATTGGCGATGACGCGGAACGTGGTGAGCGTGAAGAAATGGTCCGTCATGAGGCTGAAGACGGCAACGAGCGCGGCCAGCGCCAGCGCCAACCCCACGTCTTCCCCGATGGCGCCGGGCAAGAACCGCCATGGGCGTTTTTTCTTTTGTGGTTCCGTCATGATTGGCCAAATCCGCCAAGACATTTCCGTTAAAGCAATCTTCTAGACAATTCTTATGAAGTCACCACAGAGACACCGAGACACAGAGAAATACGCGTATCGGCGCATGAAAAATGCTCTTCGTGTATTTCTCTGTGTCTCGGTGTCTCTGTGGTGACCTTATTGCCAACGCCAGCGCGCCGCGGCGCAATAACTCGGCGTTGCCGGGACCGGCCTCCGCGTCATCACGCACAAACACAGGCACGCGATGTTTCTTCCGGAGCGCTTCGACGGCGCCGCTCCAACTGCCGCCTTTGTTCAAATCCGCGCGCACGATGAGCGCCCAGTCCGCCAGCGCGTAGATGAATTTGTTGCGCGCCATCGCCAAGCCGGCGCTGAACGGCGCGCTGGGATGAAACGGCGTGATGAGCGCCAGACACCCGGCTTCAACCGCCTCGCGCGTCTCACCGCGCTTCAACTGGTTCTCCAACGAATCAGCGACGACGCCGATCACGCCGCCGCCCTCTCCCAGCGCCGCGTTCATCGCAATCTGATCCACGCCGCGTGCTGCGCCGGAAATGACCGCGATGCCTTGCGTCGTGCAGGCGGCGGCCGCGGCTTTCGCGAATTGATTGCCTTCGTCGCTGATCGAGCGCGACCCGACGATGGCCAGCCCCCCCTGGTCGAGAGCGCGTTTGTTTCCCGCGCCAAACAGGAGCGGCGGCGCCTGGCGCTCAAGATACTCCCGCAATCGCCCCGGATATTCTTCATCCTCCTGAGTCACAATCCAAATCCCCAATTCGGCCAGACGCTCGATCTCACGGGCGAGAAATTCTTCGCGCTCGAAAAGCCGCCGCAGCCGCGCCGCCTCGTCGCCCGTGATCTTGAGACGCGACACCATTTCATCCTCCGCCAAGCTTCCAAGCGCCGCGGGTCCCTGCAAACCGGCGCCTTGCAACGCCTCGCGCAAATCCGCCCACTTTGCCGGCGTCAGCGGCGCAACGTCCATCCCCTCCTCCCGCGCCGGCGCGCAAAGCAACGCGATCGCGTACGAATTATCCATCACTATCCCTTTTATATGGAGTTCCACATTAGAGTGGCAAGCCGCAGCCAAATGTAAAACCACATGTGAGAAATGAGAAATGCAAAATAACCGCCTGTCCCAGAATCAGAATAAGGCGCCCCTGCATCTCATGCCTACCGCGCAGTCTCATTTTCAATTCTTCATTTCTCATTTTACATTTTACATTGAGAAATGTCTTCACTTCCCCTTCGCCGCCGACGCCAACGCAAATGGATAAACCAACCCCGCCCCCGCCTGCCGCAATTTCACGCCAATCACCGTCAGCGTCCAGGCGGAATCCACAATGTCATCTATCAGCAAACACGCCCCCTTTGGAACCGGCGAAGGCGCCGAGAAAGCGCGCCATGCATTGGCCGCTTGCATATAGCTATTTTCCATCAGTTTCTGCGGCTCGTTCAATTGCGATTTCTCCACCGCACTCGCCAACGGCAAATTCAGCCGCTCCGCCAGGCGTTCCGCGAAATCCGCCACCAGGCGCGGATGCGTCAACGAGGGAACGTAGGTGATCCATTCGGGCGGCGGCTCGGGGAGCCAGCGCAGGCGGATAAAATCCGCCGACGCCCGAACGAGCTCGTCGCCAAACCGTCCATCGCGGTATTTGCCTTGCGCCACGAGACTCCCCCATCCGGCATCGTTATACACGCTCAGCGCATAGCCCTCGCAGAGGCGGTGTTCCTCGGGAATTGGCTTCACGCGTCCGTCGCGGCTCGTGGGCCATCGCTTCTTGACTGGAATAAGTTCGGCCTGGCTTTTGAGAAAGAGGGAGGCGCGGTTTGCCATCTTCCCGCTCGCATGATCCTTGAAGAAGCCGCCCGCGCAAACCGCACAACGCCCGCAATCCTCCTCCATGAAGCCGTCCAAGTCTTCGACCAAAAACCTCATCAGGCAGCGCTGCGACTGGGCGTATTCGAGAACGCGCGCGCGTTCGGCGCGGCGAATTTTCGTCACGCGTTCGCGCCGCCCGGCGTCGGGAATCCATTCCTGTGCGGACCGGCGATACCGCCCATCCCAATGCTTGATTGCGCCGTCAATCTCCAGCATCTTGAGACACAGCGCCAGCCGCGCCGTGGCGATATTGGCCTCGGCGCCGATCATCCCGGCGCTCATCGGCTCTCCTGATTTCTCGATCATCGCCAGTACTTTCGTCATGTCCGCGGTCGAAGGAAACGCCGCAGAGATGAAGTAGTCATGGATATCCTCGTCCTCCGCGCCCGCCATCATCACGCCATAGGCCTCGGGCAGCGCGCGCCCGGCCCGCCCGACCTGCTGATAATACGCCACGAGCGACCCCGGCGATTGGAAGTGAATGACGAAGCCGAGATCGGGCTTGTCGTAGCCCATGCCGAGCGCCGTTGTCGCCACGAGCGCTTTGACACGGTTATAGATGAGCGAGTCTTCGGCGTGGAGGCGCGCTTCATGATCGAGCGCGCCCCAATACGGCAGGGCGCGGATTCCGTTCTTGTCGAGGAATGAGGCGACGCGTTTGACATCGGGAACCGTAAGGCAGTACACGATCCCGCTGCAAGGCAGGCGCGGAATCCATTCAGCCAGCCAGGCCATGCGTTCGGCCTGCGAGGGCATGACAAAGTTTTGGAGCCGCAGGCTGGGGCGGTCGAGCGATCCGCGAATGGCCCGTACGTCATTTCCCAATTGGCTGAGCACGTCTTCGACGACGCGCGAATTGGCCGTGGCCGTGGTGGCAAGGATCGGGATGTTCTTGGGCAATCGCTCAAGGACGCGTACGATCCGCCGGTAGTCCGGGCGGAAGTCATGCCCCCAATCCGAGATGCAATGCGCCTCGTCCACGACGAAGAGCCCGATGCGTCCGGCCAGCGCGGGCAGGATTTCCGCTGCGAATCGCGGATTGCCGAGCCGCTCGGGCGAGATCAGCAGAATATCAATCTCGCCGGCCAGCAGCGACGCTTCGATCCCCCGCCATTCCTCGGCGTTGGATGAGTTGATCGTCTCGGCGCGAATCCCGATGCGCGCGGCCATGTCAATCTGATTGCGCATCAACGCCAGCAGCGGCGAAACCAGCAGCGCCGGCCCCGCGCCGCGATTACGCAGCATCCGCGTGGTGAGAAAATAGACAAGGCTTTTGCCCCAGCCGGTGCGTTGGACGAGAAGCAAGCGCTCGCGCCCACTGACCAGACGCGCGATGGCCTCGCGCTGCGAATCGCGGAACACCGCCTCCGGCCCCAGCATCGCCGCAAGCAAGCGCTCGGCTTCGCGATGAATCGTAGCTATGTCGTTGGGCGTTGCCATAATGGATACGGACGAACACGGACTGACACGGACCAACACGGACATCCCTCCCCGCGTCTCCGCGTCTCCGCGTCTCCCTTCTCCGCGTCTCCGCGTCTCCCCTCTCCGTGTCTCCCCTCTCCCCGTCTCCCCTTCTCTGCGTTTCCGCCACTCGCCACCAAGATGGTGGCGCTCCCAGTGTCTCCGCGTCTCCGCGTCTCATGGTCAGCGGCGGCGGCGCAGCGTGTGGGCGCAGGCTATCGCGGCGGCCAGGGCGTCGGCGGCGTGATCGGGGCGCGGGATCTCGCTTAAGCACAGGATCGTTTTCACCATGGCCTGGATTTGATGCTTTTCGGCGCGGCCATAGCCAGTCAGCGCCTGTTTGATCTGCAACGGAGTGATGTCGCGCACTTCGGCCCGTCCGCCGGCCAGCGCCGCCAGCGCAGCGCCGCGCGCCTGCGCGACGACGATCGCCGTGCGGGTGTTCTTGGCGAAGTAAAGCGTTTCGACGGCCGCAAACTCCGGCTTGTGCTTCTCCACAAGGGCGCTGATCGCGACATAGATCGCCCGCAGCCGCTGCGCCAGAGGCTCGTCCGCCGGCGTCGTCAGCGCGCCATATTCGATCAGCCGCGACTGGATCGTATCCGTCGCGATGACGCCATAGCCCAATGCCGCCAACCCCGGGTCCAACCCCATCACGATGATTTCACTGCGCTGCCCGTTCATTGGTTGAATACCTCTCTGGCGCCTTCCTCCACCAGACTGCGCGGGATTTGGAAAGCCGGCGCTTCGAGCGCCTGGGGGCTGATGGGTTTACGGATGCGATTCAGCTGGAGCGTGGTCTGCGCGACGTCTTTCGTCATCGCGCGGCGATAAAGGCTTTCATAGCGGGCCAGATCGTTCTGCCGCCGATAGACTTCGGCTAATCCTGCCAAGGCGGCGATGTTGTCCGGCGCCCAGGCGTAGGCCTGATTCAGATGATGGAACGCCAGATCCAGATCGCCCGCCCGCAATGCGATCAATCCAAATTCGGCCAGATATTCCGGAGACTTCGGCGCCCGCTCCAGCGCCGCTTTCAGAAAGCTGGCCGCCTGCGCGTAGTCTTCCCGGTTCAGATTCAGCATCGCGAGCGCATAATAGGACTGCGGGTAGGAATGATCGGCGGCAATGGCGCGCCGGTAGCACCGGATGGCCTCGCTGGTTTTGTTATCGTGCATGTAGAGATCGCCGCGATAGACGTAAACCTGCGCATTTCGCTCGCCGAGCTCCAAAGAGCGATCGCACGCTTGGGCCGCCGCGCTCCATTCATTCGCCTGGTACGCGGCCCAGGCATAGTTCCACCAATCGCGCCCCTGACGCCGCCGTCCGATGCCGAACCAATCCACAAAGATTATCAGAACGAGCACGGCGATGAGGGGAAGCCCGAATCGCACAAGAGCGCGCCGGCGAGACGACCGCCACAGATGGCGCCAGGCGCGCTGCGCGCCCAGGGCCGCCATGATCGAAAGGACCGGAACCAGCAGCGCGCGCTGTTGCGCGTCCACATTGAAGAGCGCCACGGATGCTCCCAGACAGGCTACCAGCAGCCAGACCCAATGGCGCGGCCAGAACCACGGAACATTGCGCGTCGCCTGAAAACCCAGCAAGGCAAACAACGCGATGAGGCCATAAATCGAAGGCCAGATGCGGGCGAACGGATTGATCTCCCGCAAAAAAGAATAGCTGACTTGATTGTAGCCTTCCGTCTGGCTGATGAGCAGCAGCGCTTTCTTCGCCATCAGCGACAGCCAGCGCCCGGGATTGGCGGCAATTTGAGACAGCGCTTTGCCATACCAGAAAAGCCCCAGCCGCAAGGGAGAAAGCGGTTCGTCGCTCTGGGGGGCGCCCTCGCGCGCAAACGCCTCCGCGGGCCGGATGAATTCGTTGTCCCATTGATGCGCCATAGCCGGGAGATTGAGAAAAACGCCGTCAGCCATCGGACCATTGCTCAGATAAAAAAGCGGCCCTCCGCGCCACGGAAACGGGTCAAAGCGCCCCACCAGCGCCGACGTCGCCACGCCGTGAAACAAAATCGCCAGCGCCGGGATGATCAAAAAAACCGCCGGTACTGCCCAGCGCCTGGCGCCGCGAAGCATCGCTTCATCTTGAATCAGCAGATGCGGCCCTTTGGCGCGCACGGGAGGCGGCATCGTGCACAGGCGCGCGAGGGCCACGGGCAAAAAAAGATAAATCGCCGGCCACGTCAGCGCGCACGCGGCAAAAGCCCCTCCGGCCAGAAACAAGTACTCCAGCGTGCGCGACGTGGCGGCGCAAATCAAGAAATACAGCAAGGCGATGATTTCGAGGGCAATGAGCGCGGTGGGGAGCGCCTCGTTCGACAAGGCGGCCAGCGGCGCATAGACGGCGGTCAATAGCGCGGCAACGATCGCAGGCCGGCGCCCCGCCACGCGAAAAGCCGTGAAAAACACCAGGACGACCGTCAAAACGCCCAGGGCATGTTGCAGCAGATAGGTGAACGCCAGCCGCACGGGCGGATTGATCAGGCGATACGCCACGCCCATCATCCATGTATAAAGCATCGGCTCAAAGGTCGAAACCTCGATCCCTTCGACGCGCGCTGCGCTGCGCTGCGCCGTTTCGTAGTTGAGCCGCGCCTCCAGCACGGGCTGCGAGAAATAGACCGTCTTGACGTGGCCGGTGAAATAAGCCAATCGAAGAATGATCGCGAGTCCTGCGATCGCCCAAAACCATCGCCAATCCGCGCGCTTCATGCGCGGCGGATGCGGCGAGGCCGGCTCGGAGGGCAAAAGAGAAGCGATGGGGATACGCTTGGAAGGCTCCATCAGCGCCCCCCTATTGCCTGAACCAACTCCACGCACTGCTCCGCGGAAACAATCTCCGATCCTCCTTTGGGAAAATCCGTGGGGTTTCGAGTCACCAAGTAGCGCGCCCGGCATCGAAGGGCGCACGCATATTGTATGGCATCTTCAAAATCCCGAGGATTTTCGCGAATAACCTCATCCAATAGTCTTTCGTCCACTGCGACCGTCTGAAAAATCCGCCGCATCAGCTTCATTGCTTTCATCGCGCATTCACGGCCTTCTTGCTTTCGCAGGATAAAATACACATTGTTATAGCTAATGGCGGATACAAAAGCATTGACAGCGCCGGATTCGGCCAGTGTCCAAATCCTGCCGGCGGGAACATCGTATGGTTTCCGCCGGCTGAGAACATCGAGAAGAATATTCGTATCCAAGAAAATATTCATCTTCCTCTCCCGTATTTTGCCATGAGCGCTTCTTCCATTAATGTGCGGTCGGTTTTGTCTTGCGGCAATCGCGCCAGTCCCATGGCCTGGCGTGTCAGCGGTCCCAAGCCTTCCGCATCTTTTTCCTGCTCCACCAAGCGTTCCATATATCCGCGAAAAAGCGCGGATATGCTTGTTTTTCTGGACTGCGCCCATTTTTTAGCTTTGCGAACAACGCGTTCATCCGCGCTCAGCGTCAATTTTACGAAACTCATTGCAAACTCCCAAGCACGTATTTATTTGCTTTAATAATACGTATTTATTGTTCGCAGGTCAAGCTTGCTTTCTCTGCGTATTTCATTTTCACTTATCAGGAGCAATCAATTGCAGTCGCGGGAAGTAGGTTCGATATCTTGTCGCATCGCGGGTGATCAGCGGGATTTTCATGACGGACGCATGGGCGCCGATGAAAAAATCAGGCAATGGCGAGCGCTTCGTTCCCCCGCGCCGGCGATAAATCTCGAAACATTTTCCCGCGAGAAAAGCGGCGGGCCAGGGAATCGGACGCCGGCGGAATATGGATTCTGGCAATGCGTTTTCCACTTCTTCAATCCGCGAGAAACTGATCGAAACCTCCGAATAGATAATGGGATTGATGCAAAGAATATCCGTCTGAGCATGCGTCTCCAGCGTCCCGGCGGACCATGCGAACCAGTCCCGATCTTCGGTCAGGACGTCGAGGATCACATTGCTGTCCACCAGAATCTCCATTATTCGCCTCGCGTCATCGCCATGATTTCGTCTGTGGTCAACGCCTTGGTTGCTTTGCCGCGCAGCCCCTCAATTAATCTGCTGCCCCGATTGAGAGATGTTTTCGCCCGTTCCAGAACCACCTTTTTGCCTGCCACTTTGAATCGGATTTCCGTATCGGGCAGAAAGCCGAACTGATTCCGAATGTTGACAGGGATGGTTACCTGTCCCTTGCTGGTGATTCGCATTTCAGCCAACTCCTTTTCATGCGGCTGTATGCGTCGGCTCCCAAAAGCGGAACCAAGCCGCAGTCCGTCAACGTATTACTTTAATAATTCTTACCTTTGCTTCTGAGGATGTCAAGGCGCGAATTGGCGCCGCGTGCGTATTAGCCGGCTTTAGCCGGCTCTGGAGTTTGGACATTTGAATCCCCCGAAGGGGGTCAACTATCATAGCCGTGGGTGAAGCGAAGCGAATCCACGGAAATGATGGGCGCGAAAACAGGTCCCCGAAGGGGGCCAACATGGACCGAACAGCTGACTAAATTTCGTTTGCGAGTCTCAAATCGGGATTCTTTCCGTAATGTCGTTGGCCCCTTTTCGGGGACCGATGATTCCGCCTGCCGCTACCGTGGCTTCGCTTCGCTTCACCCACGGCTATGATTGTAATTCCCCTTCGGGGAAATAATGCCCAGACTCCAGAGCCTGCTGAAGCAGGCTCAAATCGGGATGCTGCAAAACGCTACTAATTTATTTTGGCTAAGCGCTCATATCCGTAAATATGATAACATAAAATAGATGCGAATATTTTTGCTGGAAGAAAAGATTCATGCGGATAGGAACGGCGCCAGCATTGTTTTGATCCCTTAGGTAAGAATACGTGATCGTAATTCTGAGCCGGAGTACTAAGCATGCTGCGGAGCTACGCATAGTTTTTTGCTTCACGGCTTCCGGCAGATTCGGAATCCAATGCCGGACGAGCACGCGCCTTTGGGTTGAACGTTGCGGCAGGCGCAGCGCAATTCGGACTCGGGACTGGACCAGCAGCCCCCACGAACGACGTAATAGGTGTGGCCTTTTCCATTCCGCCCATTTGCGACAGCATGATGAAGACCAGCGCCCGCATCTGACTTGCCCGACGCGGCATTGAACTCGGAACCCGGAACCCGGAACTCGGAACTGATCATCTGCGCCGTGTTGGCATAGTCGCCCAGGAAAGGATCGCGGCGCCATTCCCAGACAAAGCCCGCCATCGCATACAACCCGAGCGCATTGGGCGGATGCGCCGACACGGGGCAAAGCGTTTCGCGCACGTTCACCCAATGCCGCCCGAAACACGCGGCGTTTGGCGCAGGAGGATAGGCGCCCGATGGATATTCATAATCATCCCGGCCCGATCGCGCGGCGTATTCCCCCTGGGCCTCGGTGGGCAGGGCGAATGGATGTCCCGTCAGGCGCGCGCGCCACTCGCAAAAAGCCGCCGCGCCGATCCACGATACGAAATTCATCGGATAGTTTTCGCAGCCGCCAACGGGACGGAAGACGCCCGCCACGCGCTCGAACACGGCCTGCCTGCCTTCGCGGATGTATTCGCCATGGCCATCGCCTTCGGCATTGAGAAAGAGGCAATACTCCTGCGCCGTGACGGGATAAAGCCCCAGGCGAAAAGGCCCGACCTCTTCGCGATGGCGGGGGCGTTCGTTGTCCGCGCCGTCATTGCTGCCCATGGTGAATGAGCCGCCTTCGATCAGCTTCATCCGCAGTCCGAGCGATTGCAGATATTCCTCCAGAGCCGCATCGCCCGCCGCGCCCATGGCCGATTTCCGAAACGTCAAGAGCGGCGCATCGAGCCGCAGCGCGCGCAGAAAATCCGCCGCCGATGGGAAACGGAATTCATATTCATCCAGCGCGGTCAGGACCGCCTCGGCGACGTGGCGCTCAACCTTGCTCGCGGCCAGCTGCGTTTCGATGTTCGCGCCGGGACGGGCGCCCGTCAGCATTTCGCACAGCATGACGCCGACGGCGTAGATGTCCGCGCGCGAATCCACATGCCTCCCCGCGCGCTGTTCCGGCGCCATATAATCGTAGGTGCCGATCACCAGCGCATTTGCCTTGTCCCCGGCGCCCATGCTGTCCGAGCGCTGAATGCTGCCCATGGCGGAAGCGCCCGCGGCGGAGGCGCTGTTCATTGAAGAATTCGGAGAGTGAGAACCGGTCCCGCGCTCCATCAATCGGCTGCCCGAGCTGCTGAAAAGGATGGAGCGCGTCACATTTTCACCAACGGCGCCCAGGCCAAAGTCCGTGATCCGCACCGCGTCTTGAAGATCAAGCAGAATATTTTCGGGCTTTAAATCGCGATGAATGATCCCGCGCGAATGCGCCTCATGCAATGCCATCAAAATCTGCCGGATGAATTCCAGCGCCTGCCCAGGCGCCAGCGCGCCTTCGCGTTCGAGCCGCTGCCGCAGATTCTCGCCCTCCACGTATTCCATCACGCAATACGGCGGCGTATGCGCCGTGTTGAGGTCAATGATCTTGACGATATTCGGATGATCGAGATCGTATTGAATGCGCCCCTCCGCGCGCAGTTGCCGCACATACTCGATCTATATGCGGAATTCATAATTAATTAGGCCTTTGCATACCTGTAGCGATAAAAAAGGAAACAAGCCGGGAATCTATAGGATCACTTGAACCCGTCCGCGCCAGCTACAACTCGAAATCCATTGCCATTGCCTATTAACGCGCCATTGTACCTGAGTCGTTTCGCCGAGCGGCAATTGAAGGGGGTATCGTTCCAATGGCCGCCGCGCATGATCCGATCCGTGCCAGTTGCCGGACCTTTTGGATTTGTCTGGCTTGCGGCAGTGTAAGGACCATACCAATCCGCGACCCATTCCCAAACATTGCCATGCATGTCATAAAGCCCCCAGGCATTCGGGCGTTTTGTTTTCACTGGATGCGTTTGATTGGCGCCACGGAGCCAGGCATATTCTTTCAGGGGGGTATCCGAATCGCCGAAATAATAGCGACTCGATGAACCCGCGCGGCAGGCGTATTCCCACTGCGCCTCCGTCGGGAGTGTCACCGTTTTGCCCGTCATGAGCGAAACTTCTTTGCAAAATTCCACCGCGTCATTCCACAGAACGCATTCTACGGGCTGATTCTCGCCTTTATAGTACGAGGGATTCTTTCCCATGACTATAATATACTGCAACTGTGTCACCTCCGTCTCACCCATCCAGAATCCATCCAGCGTCACCCGATGCTGCGGCGATTCATTCTCGTCATGTCCCCATTCCGAGGGCGGCGAACCCATCTGGAAGGCGCCCGGCATGATCCATACCAAATCCATCTTCACGCCTCGCCCAAGATTCAGGAATGCCTTCTTCAAAGGTTTTGCAGTATCAGCCGCAAAAGAAGTTGTGGAGACGATACGCAAGGCGGGCGTGGGGCGGACGGCGTTGAGAACGACAGGGGCGCTCAGCCTCGAGACCAGGACGCCCCCCTGGGAAGCGCTTGTCGCCGCGCTTGCCGCGTCTATCTTGGCAATCGTGCTGCTGGTTTGCACGGCGGCTTGCGGCGATATTTGCATTGTCGCGGAACTTGCAATGCCCGGCGCATTATTGATTGCGGTTGCGGTCGTGGGGCTTATCCTTGCGATGTTGGGCGCCGTTTCAGCATTTCCGCCAAAGGGCGCCGGCTTATTTGACGTTCCGCTGTTCAATAACGCAATCACCCAATAAACTAGATAGCAGCCGCCCGCTATTGCCGCTGCGGCAAGAATCCGTTTTTTCCTCTTTCTTGTTTTCGACCGTAATTGAACCTCGCCTGCGGCAGGCCGCACTTTTTTGCGAGCCTCGTCGAGCGATTCCATTTCGGGAATATCCGCTGCCGCAGTGGCGCCAGCCAACCAGCCTTTGGGCGCATGGCCGTCGGCGGAATCCGCAGAGGGCGAAGAAGCGGATGGAGAGGCGAACGAAGTGGCGGATGAAGAGACGCGTGGAGTCACAGATGAAGAGACGGGAAAAGAGATGGGCTCCGCGCCCATCGAAGGAATCTCTGTTCGTGCCAGCTGGACGGCAGCGGCGGAAGCAGGTATGCCAGAGGCGTCGGAAGCGGATTGTTCGTGTGCGATTTTCAAGGCGCGCAGGAAATCCGAGGCGTCAACGAACCGCCTCTCCACCACGTCCGCCGCTTTCAGGATCAGGGCGATGATGGATTCGGGCACATTGCGCCGCTGCAGGATGCGCTGCAGGCTGCCCGCCGCGCGCGCGCCGGTCAGCAGCTCGAAGAGGATCAATCCCACGGCATAAACATCCGCCTGAGGTCCGATCGTTTGTCCGGCGCGCTGTTCGCGGGACATGTAGTCATAGGTTCCGGCGATCGAACCGCCCCCCGAAGAAAGCATGCTGCCCGTGGCGAGGAGCGAGATGCTCAGGTCCTGAACCACCTTGCCGAGGCCGAAGTCTGTGATCTTCACCTGCCCATCGCGTCCGATCAGGACGTTCTCGGGTTTCATATCGCGATGGACGACGCCGCGCCGGTGTGCCGCAGCCAGGCCATTCAAGATTTGCTCGATAATGCGGACTGCTTCGCCAAGCGGCAGCGCGCCCTTTTCTTTCATCAACGCGCGCAGATTCATTCCCTCGACGTATTCCATCACTACGAACGGCGGCTCGTGTTCGATGGCGAGATGATAAACCTTGACGATGTTAGGATGATCAAGGGCGAGCTGCAGTTTCCCTTCGCGGCGCAATTGCGTGATATAATCGGCATCGGTCGGCAGCTTGAGCGCAACCTTCTGGCCGGATTGCGTGTCTTCGGCCAGCCATACTTCGCCCATCCCCCCTGCGCCCAGCAGCGAAATGAGGCTATACCGCTCTATGATGTCGCCAGGGTTGAACATACGCTGATTCTTGCAGTCAATGTAAAATGTAAAATGAGAAGGCCTAATGTAAAATGAGAAATGAGAAATGAGAAATGAGAAATGAATTCCCTTCGCGGTGGCAGCCAAAGATATTCGCGCAGTGTTCTCGTTTGCCGGGCAGAGTCTTCATTTTCAATTTCTCATTTCTCATTTTGCATTTTACATTAAACCCTCTCATTCTCATTTTGCATTTTGCATTATTCCCGAATTGCCACTCGTATCTCCGATCGCGCAAATGTCCTGGATGTGGTGTTTCAGCCTCTGCGCCAGAGGGATGCAGACTGAAGGGGCGTCCGGCTTATCGGCTTCCCAGATGAGCAGATTATTGAGGTCGTAATCCGCGGCGATGACATGTCCGCGTGTGGCCGTAACGAGGCGCAAATTATGCGCGCCGCTTGTGTATGCAATGCGCTCGTTTTCGCCGTCGAGACTGATGAGCAGGGCTTGCGGATTGCGCGTCCCCAGGGCGAGAAAGGGCGTATTCATGCACCGGACGATGCGCGCGGAATACAGATGCGTCCGCTCATCGCTCAATAGCGGTTCCTGGCGGCGGAAGACGAGGTCGTAGCGCTCGACGCGCCCGTCGCTGGCGGCGATATAGACCGTATGCTCGAGGAGGCTGACCGCGGTCAATCGCGCGCCATACGGAGATTCATAAATCAGGCTCGGCGTCTCCGCCGCTTTATCGAAGGCGTAGAGCTCGTTGTCGGAGATGAACATCATCCGCTCGCGGTCCAGCGCCATGACGCAGCGCACCGTCTGCTTGCTGCTCAGAATTTCCGGGAAGAGCCGTTCGGCGATCGTGGGCTGATCCACGCGCCAGCGCCATAAGCCGTATTCCGAATGCGTCGCATAAAGATAGCCATGGTTGATGCAGGCGCTGTTGGTCCCATAGCCAAGCCCCGAAACTTTGCTGAATGAAAAGCGTATCGCCGGCGCGCCGGGCAAAAGCGGCGTCAGGATCACGCCGTTGCGCACGCCCAGGAGCAATACCGGCTTCTCATGAAGATAATCGAACTGGATCGAGCGGATCGGCCCCAGGTCCTCCGGCGCGTTCAGGAAATTCCGCTCGGCGAGCGCTTGTTCGGGCGTGGCCGGATCGAAGAGGATGACGCGGTTGCGCGTGGCGACGGCAATGCGCTCAGGGCGGGAGCGGCTGGATTTCGGCTCTTTTTTCAAGACTATTTCCGGCGATTCCTTCAAAGCGGCGCCCGGCGCCGCCGTTCTGCGCAATGCCTCATGCTCGAGATTCTCAAGGCGGAAGACGGCAAACCGGGTGGGCTTGAAATGGCCGTTTTCCCACCGGTTGACCGTGGAGAAGGTGCATCCGAGGCGTTCGGCGAAGCTTTCCTGGCTCAATCCCAAGGCCGCGCGGATGGTTTTGATCCGTTTGGGAGAGAATTTTCTGGGTTTCACGATTTGAGCGTTCATGATGGCGCCTCTATATAACATGCTATATAAGGGGAGAATATCCATGCCCGGACTCCGGGCGTCAAGAACTTTTTTGACGGAATCAAGGACGCATCCAGTTTGGCGCCATGTGGTAGGCCGCTCCGCTCCGCCGGGCGGC
>JAPLSP010000206.1 GCA_026398575.1 Candidatus Sumerlaeota bacterium
ATTGTCTTGCCAGACTACCATCGAGTCATCCCTGTTCGTTCATTACCGCGTCATCCACGCGCCGCAGGATGTTTTCGCCTTGCCTTCGCTGCCTGTGCCGAACAGAATTTTATGTGCCCATTTTGCGCGGCTAAAGGCATACGCATCGCCTGGCGCTGCTCGTTGATCGCGTCGTCGCGGGCATCAAGGATCCCGAATATTTCCGCGTCAAGTCAGGCTTCAAGCAGGAGATTCCGCAACATCCTGCCTGGCTTCTCTACTGGGAAAAACAAAGCAGCCACCCGGCGGAAGTTGAGGGTGTGCTCAAGGCATTGGCGCTAGAAGACTACTGCGATCCGGATTACGGCGGCGATGTTAAAGCCATGGTCGAGAAGCATTTCTTCGACCCCAAACTCCGGCGTTAACATCAAGTCTTGCGTGCGGCGCCTCTGTAGCGCTCCTTCCATTCCTTCAGTGTGGCGAGCGTTTCTTCGTTGAAAGGTATTCGAAGGGACGATTGGGAATCCACGCCATCGCACTCACAGACGATAACGTTTACCAGGATCGAAATACGCGCATACAGACCGGTCCTCCCAGTCGTTTCATCACGCTCCTATTGTCATCAAAGCATCTTCTCAATGACAAAGAGAGTGTGCAAAATGACCCAAGCCAGATCCAATGCCAAAGTGGTTGCCGCAATGACCGGCATGCAGCGCGCATTAGGGCAGTCGTTACATATACCAAGGCTCGCGCATTGGTTGTATCAACAGCCGGTCGGCCATGGCATCGCCGATGAAACGTTCCTTTTGCGCATCCCACTTCACTTTGCGCCCCACCCGCGCCGCGACTTCCGCGATATTACACGTGGTGGTGGCGTGGTGCCCGATCTCGGGACACGCCGCAGCCGGGCGGCGCGTCCGGATGCAGTCGAGGAAGTTGCGATGCGGTTCTGAACTCGCATATAGATGGATCTCATTGGGGCCGATGACAGACTGCAATATGCCCGGAGCGCTGGCAGTCGCGGCGCCGCTTACGTTGATGTGGATCCACCCCTCGGTTCCCACGAACTTGATCCCGTCTGGATGCGGCTTGCCGAGACTGCTGTAGCTCATTCGCACGCCATTGGCATAAAGGATTTCCGAACGCCAGGCATAGACAGCGTCAATCAGCCCGGTTGGCGGAAAGACGGACAGCGGGGTTTCCACTTCCACAGGCTTGACTTCGTCGCCGATGCCCCATTGGGCGATATCCACGTAATGCACGCCATTGCCGGGGATAAAGCCCTTCGCGTAATCGGAGATATGATACCAGTAGTCCTTGATGATTCGCTGGGGACAATAGGGCGCCCATGGAGCCGGCCCAAGCCAGAGTTCGTAATCAAACCCTTCCGGCGGCGCTGATGCGGGATACTGTTTCCCAACCTGTTGCCCGCCGTTGATGCCGATAATCCCGACTTCAATATTGGTCAACCGCCCAATCCGCCCGTTGCGAACCAGCTCGCAGACATACCGATAGCGGCCATTGGATCGCCGCTGCAGGCCGGTTTGTAGAATTCGCCCCAGCCTGGCGGCAGTCTCAATAATCTGCCGCCCTTCGGCCACCGCATACGTGAGCGGCTTTTCCAGATAGAGATCCTTGCCGGCGCGCATGGCGGCGCTCCCCAGGACCGCATGCCAGTGGTCCGGGACAGCGATGCAAACCGCATCAATATCCGGCCGCGCCAACACTTCCCGAAAATCACTGTAATCCGCGCAGACATTGCCGCCATAGACCGCATTAATGCGATTGCGATATGTTATCCGCCGCTCTGTTATCGGATCGCAAACCGCCAGAAGGCGGGCATCCTTTTCGGCCAAAAAAACTTCCCGGTGCCCGTTATTGATGTTGCCCGCTCCGATCAAGCCAATGCCGATGCGGTTGCTTGGCGCCGTTGCGCCGTCCGCTCCTCGAGCGGAAAACGGAATGATGGAGGGAAAGCCCATCACTCCCGCGGCTGCGCCTTTGGCAAACTGCCGGCGCGTGATCGTGCCGCGATTCGGAAAACTTGAAGCGGTTCGACTTTTCATTTGCATCCTCCTCGCGCTTAGCGCGATGCCCAATGGTTTGCATCGGACCAATTGAAGATTGCAGCGCCAACTTCGAGCCGTATCACATGCTGGGCCACCCCTCGCTCCACCTCATTACAGCTGGCAAGTTTACCCCATGTATAGGGCAGAATGCCAGTAAGATATGAGGGGGATATGTGGAAATAGCCGCGACATGATAATTTGTAATTTGGGGACGCTCACTTTATTTTAATCGGGGCGGTATTGTATCCAAGGATTTGATATATTAAGGATTCTTAACTTGAGCCGGCCGGAAGCGAAGCCATAATCTCGAATGCGCCGGCAGAAGCAAATCCAAAGGCCGGCAACATTGCAGCCAGGGAGATAGATTCCATGAAACGCTTTCTTCTGCTTTCCTTTGTAATCGCCGGACCGCTCTTCGCTTACGAGCGTTTGCAGGGGCCTACCGAACTGCTTTTCTGCGACAAGGAGAAGGCTTTCAACGGCTACACGCTCTTCGGCGTCGGCAGCCGGACTTACCTGCTCGACATGGAAGGCCGCGTCGTCCACACCTGGCCCGTCGGGACCAATCCGCACTTGCTGGACAACGGCAATGTGCTCGACGCGTCGAAGGATGACCCCAGCGGCTTTCAAGGATTCAAGGAAGTGGACTGGGATGGAAAGATGATCTGGGAATACGTCGAGAAGCGCGAGGGCTATGCGCCGCATCACGATTGGGGGCGCATCTTCAATAAGAAGCTCAATGCGCCTACCACGCTCTACATCGCCAACAAGGCGATCTCGCACGAGCAGGCCATCGCCGCCGGCGCCGATCCGAAGAATGGCCCATATCGCGATGGACAGATGGACGCCATCGTCGAGGTGGACATGCAGGGCGCCGTCGTGTGGGAATGGTGTTTCTTCGATCATGTTGTGCAGGATATTGACGCCACGAAGCCGAACTACGCCGGCCAGGGCAAGACCATCGCAAGCCATCCCGGCCGGATCAACATCAACATGCCGGGCCGTCCGCTCAAACGCGACTGGCTGCACTGCAACTCAATGGATTACAACGCCGAGTCGGGCCACATCGTCATCAACTCCGTGCAGGGCGAGCTCTATGTGATTGACCACGACGGCACGTTTGTTTCCGGCGATCCGAAGGCGAGCATCGCCAAGGCCGCCAGTCCGTCGGGCGATTTCCTCTACCGGTTCGGCGATCCGGCCCGCTATGCGCAGGGTGACCCGCCGAAGATTTTGGAGAACTGGGATTCGGCGTCCTCCGGCCACAAACAGATGGGCGGCGCGCATGATGCGCACTGGATTCGCCCCGGCCTGCCCGGCGCGGGGCATATCATGGTCTTCAACAACGGCCAGTATCTCTACCAGCGCACGCCGCAGTCCTCCGCGCTCGAGATCGCCCCGTTTCTCGATGCGAGCGGCCGCGACACCGGCAAGTATGTCAATCCGCCCGACGCCGGATATCGGCGCGAGACCTACGACCATGACACGCACAACCAGCCGCGCCTGATTTCCTATCAGATCGTCTGGAGCTACCGGTCCGTCAACAGCCACGGCATGTTCAGCCACATCGGCTCCAGCGCCCAGCGCCTCCCGAACGGCGGCCGGCGCAGTGAAAACGCTCGGCGACGTCCTGCCGATGACCAACTCCGCCTTCCGCGCCTATCGTTATGCCGCTGATCATCCCGCGCTCAAGGGCCGCGATCTGACCCCGAAAGGCACAATCACCGAACGCGCTGCACAGGGTCTCGACGTCTATCCCAAGCGCCGCCCGCCCGGCGATCACCTCCAAGGGAAAGGTGACGGCCAAGAACGCCGCGGCCAAGATGGCCGAGGTGGTGGACGGGGCGGCGGCAATCGCGATGACCGTCCACCCCGCGACGACCAACGCGAGAAATGACTGCACAGCAGGAAACCATTCTTCAATTCTTCCGACGGCCTTTTTCCCTTTGACGGCGAAATCACTTTTGGAAAGAATGGCGGCGTACATGAACATCGAAAACACGCAAGGCAACTAATGAAATTTTAAGTTTCAAGCGATGACCCCGCAACCCCCGCAATCGACAAATCTGCGCTGCCGGGCATCTGTTCCAGACATGACGCCCGTGAAATAGTTGAGCGGAATAGGAGAACAAGGACGAGATAATAAGCCGCGCCAGCGTCAATTCCATCTATGGCAATAGGTTAAGGAGACATACACGAAATGAAGACAGCAAACACGAACAACTTGAATTCAAAAGCCGTTGGATCGCGACCTAAAGGTCAGAATGCTCGGAACGAGAGACGTATTAAATGCTGGAGCGAAATCTTTGGGGGCGAATTCCAGAAAGACTGGTGGGACGATCTCGGACGTTATCGTACTCGCCGCCTTTTCCGTGGTTTGCCCGACAGTAGTTGGAAACTCACGACTGACTTGCAACGCACTTTGAAGGAGAAAGCCGCCGCGCTGGAGCCACTGTTGCTTCGCAATTTTGCGAAGTATGCTGAAATTGACGCAGACACCCGAAAGTCGATATGGCCGCTTATGGTTATTGCCCGACATCATCGCCTGCCTACTCGACTCATGGATTGGACTAATTCCATCCTAGTTGCGTTGCATTTTGTAACCATAAATACCAAGCTTTATGACAAAGATGGTGCAATTTGGGCGGTAAATTTCGAAGATCTAAACAAACTTCTCAACAAAAAGCACATCCCGAAAAAGGCGCCGCATAAGCGTCCACTTCTTGCAAAAGTGTTCACTGTGGACGAGCTTTCCGACTGGCTGCCAAATTTGGATGATCTCGACGCACTCGGAAAGCCGAATGGCGATTTCATGATGTTCCTCGAACCTCCATGTATTGATAACCGATTCGTCAACCAGTATTGCATGTTCTCGCTGATGACGAGCGCCGAAGCCAACCCGCAGACTTGGCTGGAAAAGCATCCTAAACTGTATGAAAAGATCATTATTCCGGCTGATATGAAGAGCGATATTAGAGATGCATTGGATCAAGCCAACATAACTGAACGCGTCCTGTTTCCCGGACTGGATGGTTTGTGCGATTGGCTTCGTCGTTATTATGGCCCATCAACGCGAGAAGAAGGTGATAAAAGTGAAAAAATCCAAAATGCTCCTCAAGGGACGGCATCTGCTCTTCTTCGGCGGAGAGGGTAGTTGGGAATATGTAAGTCGTGCAAAATCGCGGACAGGCGCTGCAATTGTTGCCGTCACGAACGAAGACAGATTGCTTCTTGTCGAACAGTTTCGCCCTCCGGTCGGAAAGAGCGTCATTGAACTGCCAGCCGGACTCGTTGGTGATACTGAAGCCGACGAGCATGAATCGCTGAAAACGACAGCGAAACGCGAACTAAAAGAAGAAACGGGCTTTGACTGCCGAGTGATGACGATTCTTTGCCGTGTTGCGGTTCTGCCGGGATCAACGGATGAGCTGAACGTGATATGCATGGCAAGACAATTGAGCGCAATTGGAGATGGCGCTGTCGAAAAATTCAAAGACGGATCAATTCGGCATAGCAAGAAGCGAGGAAAAAAGGCGGAGGGAGAATGCCTCACAGTTTATGAAGTTCCTCTTGCCACAATTGATCATTGGCTGAGAAGACAAGAGAGAATGGGAAAACTGATAGATTTGAAGGTATATGCCGGACTGTCATTCCTCAAGAAATAATGAAGTCAGGGGCCAGATAACAAATTAGGGGCCACCTCTGGCGAAACGGAGGGATGGAACGGGAACGAGGCGGAAGGTATCCGACCTATGAAATCACGATGGTCTTGCTGAGGCAAAACTTCGGCAAGGCGGTTTGGACTTTGGGCATGAGCGGACGCGACACGGGCAAGTCTGTCAATCCGCCCGATGCCGGATACCGGCGCGAGACCTACGACCATGACACGCACAACCAGCCGCGCCTGATTTCCTATCAGATCGTCTGGAGCTACCGGTCCGTCAACAGCCACGGCATGTTCAGCCACATCGGCTCCAGCGCCCAGCGCCTCCCGAACGGCGGC
>JAPLSP010000659.1 GCA_026398575.1 Candidatus Sumerlaeota bacterium
CAGCTGCAGCAGGTAGTGCTCGGTGATTTGTTCCGTCATGAGACGGACATTACATAAAGGCCTCACGTCACAATAGTTAAATTTTCGGGTTTATGAAAATTATTTTCATCACCTACTTCAGGCGGCTAAAGGCATACAAATAATGTGATTTCCGGAAACTCGGTAGGCGACGGGCGTGGCGGCGGGATTTACTGCTTGTACGCCTTTCCTGCAATCTCCAATAACGTTCTTGTCGGGAACTCGGCAGTCTACGGCGGCGGGATTTACTGCTGGAACGCTTCCCCCACTATCTCCAATAACATCATTGAAAAAAATTCGGTAAAGGATAGTGGTGGCGGGATTTTATGCTATAGTGGTGGCTCTCCCACGATCTCCAATAATGTCATTAACGGAAACTCGTCAGGCGGGATATACTACGGCTGGGGCGGTGGGATTTGCAGCGACGGCTCTTCCCCCTTGATCTCTAACAATGTTCTTTCTGAAAACTGGGCAGGCCAGTCGGGCGGTGGGATTGCCTGCGGCAGCTCTTCCGACACGCTCATCAACAACATCGTTTTGGTAAATACATCGCCATACGCTGCCGGTATTTTCAGCCTATCGTGTTCATCCATGATCTCCAACAACATTATTTCCGGAAACTCGATAAGCCACATCTATGGCGGCGGTGGAGGGATCTATTGCCAAAGTGGTTCTCCCACGATCTCCAACAACGTCATTTCTGGAAATTCGTGGGCCTACATGGGCGGCGGGATTTATTGCTACGGCGCTTCTCCTGCGATCTACAACAACGGCATTTGGGGAAACTCAGCCAGCTTTGGCGGCGGAATTTTCTACAACTGCATGTATCCTTCTCCCTCGGTGCTCTCCAATAACGTCCTTTCGGGAAACCTGGCTCCGGCCGGCCCCGACGGGATTATGTGCCGCAACGCTTCCCCACTGATCTCAAACAACGTCTTGGTAAACTCGACATCCGCCGGGAGATCCGAGATTCACTTTGACAGCGACAGTTCCCCAAGGGTCCTGAACAGCATTTTCCGCGACAGCGCCGGAATGGCCGGGCAGGTCAGCTATGACGGCACAGGAACCCCCGTCGTCTCTAACAACAATATCGCTGGAGGCTGGGCGGGCGTGGGGTCGAACAATGTGGATACCGACCCGCAATTCGTCGGCGTGATCGTTTCCGGCGCGGTATCCGCCCTGTCCTTCGATCCTGCGACAACCCGAACCTTCCTGACCGTGAGTGGGATAGATATGGCTGGCCGCGACTTGACGGGATGGGTGGTTCAGGTAGGGAACGACTTGGGCGCTCCCACCGCCTGCGCCTACGCGCCGATTCTCTCCTATACTACCGATTCGATGCTGTTGGCGGGCGATGCGACACAACGGGGGGCAACACAAGGGGTGACAACGGTCTTCACCGCTCCTGCGAACTGGCAAATTTACGACTATCACCTGCAGCCTGGCTCCCCCATGAAGGGTCTTGGCCTCGGCCCGGATGACCCAGAAACGTCCTACAGCGCGCTGATCAGGTGCCCGAATGATAGCACCCAGTGGCCAGTAACCTACAGTGCGCTGGTCAAGCGCTTCGATGGCGACGGTCACCCACGTTTTGGCGCGAAGTGCGAAATCGGCCCGGACGAGATGGAATGGGATTCCGATTTCCCTGGTAGCGTTTGGGGCGGGATTGAAATCGCGGGCGGCGCGACGGTGAGCTTCGAGCATTTGATCTTAGAGAACGGCTCTGGCGTAAAGCTGGACGGCGCGGCGGCGGGCAGCAAGATCGAACATTGTTGCTTCTTCCAGCAGTATGGCGCGGGTCTGGATGCCTCAGGCGGGACATTGGCTTCAGTAACGAACACTTCGGCCACGGCCTGTTGGGGACCGGGGATTATTGCGCCTGCGGCAGCGCTGCAAAATATTCTGGCGGAGCGCAACCGCGGCACGGGTCTCACTGCGGTATCGGCGAAGGACAGCCAGAGCAACGCGAACTGGGGCCACGGCTTCGACTTGACCGGCGCAGCGGAAAACCTGACGGCGGACAGCAACACGACCGACGGCATTCGCGCGGCGTCCGTCATGAACAGCATCTCACGAACCAACGGCGGCTGGGGAGTGCGCGGCGCCGCCACCAGTTGCGATGTGCAAAACAACGGCGCGACGGGCGACGGAGGCGGCATTCTTGGCTCGGCGGCAAAATGCACCGTCATCGCGAACGCCGGGCCGGGCGTGATGAATGGCGCGCAGGCCATACGCTGCGAAGTGCGGAACAATGCCACGACCGGCGTGCTGAATGTGGCGCAGGTGGGAGATTGCACTATTACAGGCAACGGCGGCGCGGGCATCGCGGGCGCGACGCAGGTAATTAACACCAGCGTCTCGGACAACGGCGGGCCGGGCGCCGTGGGCGGGACTCTCTTCGACACGACCCTTTCGGGGAACCGGGGCGCGGGCGCGCTTGCGCCTGTGCGCCTTTCGCACTGCACGGTGTCGCGCAATGCCAGCGATGGCGTCGTCGGATCGGACCGATCGGGCGGATCCGTCGGATCAGGAACGATTAATAATTCGCTGGTCGCCAATAACGCGGGGGCGGGGCTGCTTAATCTGGTGTCGGTCAATCAGAGCAACATCCTCGGCAATCAGGGGTTTGCGGCGGAGGATACGGTCAGCCTGAGTAGCGGCATGCGCGACTTTACTGGCAACTACTGGGGCGCCATCGCCACGGACGAACTGACCACGAAAGCCGAGGGCGCGAATCTCTCGTTCATCAACGATGTGAAGGACGGCGCCGGGGCGTGGAATCTGAACGTGTGGCCTTACACTAGTTCCACCGTTCCGGAGGCGCCGCGCGCGGGCGGCCCGCCGTGGGCCTGGCGCGTGAAGCCCGACCTGACGCGCGTCACCACCATCGGCACGACCACGTTCACGCTCACCTATACGGCCAGCATGAATACCGCGATCAATCCATCCGTCACGTTCGGCCTGGACGATCCTTTTCAATTGCGCATGGCGACGCCGGCGCCCGGATGGATCAGCCCGACCACCTGGCAGGGAACCCATACCATCGGCACGAACACCGGCGACGGGATCAATACGATCCGCATCTCCGGCGCAATCGCGGCGGACGGTTTTCCGCTTCCCGACGACACGAGCCATCAGTTCTACATCAACACGCGCGACCCCTTCGTCGCAAACAACGGTGTGGCGTCGGCGCTTGGCAGCGATTCCATGAGCTGCACATGGGATACTCCTGCGGGCGAAAGTTTGGCGTTGCAGCAGCGCATCGCAGGCGTCTCACATGCCCCAATCTTCACACAAGACAGTCCCGCCAATACAGGCTATCACCTGCTGATGTCGCAGGGGAATCTGGACAACTTCCAGCGCGTGAATCCGGCGATCATCCTGACCAACCAATACACCGCCACCGCGCTGACGGCTGAAACGCTCTACTTCTTCAAGGTGCAGCGCGTGGAGGCGGATGGAACAACCCAGGACTGGACTTCGATCTTCTACGCCTTTACGCTGCCATGGACTCCTCCCGCAACTTTCACCATGGCGTTCGATGCGCGCGCGCTGGACGTGGCGACACTGCAACCGATTGCGGGCGCGGTGGTCACGCTGACCGCCGAAACCATCGGGCAATCCATCACCGACGCCAACGGGCAGGCGAGTCTGAGCGCGACGGCGTTGCCGAACACGGCTTACACGGTAACGGTGACTCACGCCGATTACGAGACCGCGACGCGCCAATACACCGCGGCGGCCGCGCTGAGCGATGAATTCCTGCTGGCGGCCAAAGCGCCGCAAACGCTATCGGCAACGATCCATGGACATGCTTATAGCGCGGAGGACGGCTTGCCGATTGAGGGCGCCACCATCCGCGCCGAGAGCCTGAACACTGTCCAAACCGTGACCGCCAGCAGCGGCGCCTATTCGCTGTCGGTTTCCGCGCTTCCAAATTCCTTCGTTTCACTCACGGCGAGCGCGCCCGGCGCCGGCATGTCCGCCTCGGCGTGCGTCCCGGCGGCTTCCGGAACGCAACAGGTGGATTTTGTATTGCGCCCCTATCCTCCCGCCGCGCCCAACTATCCCGATGCGACGAGCATCACGCAGAGATCCATTGTCTGGACATGGCGGGATAATGCCTCCAATGAGGCAGGATACGAGATCTTTGCCGCCCCCGGCGCGGTGGCGCCCGGCACCAGCATCACCCTGACAGCGGCCAATGCGCAAAACTGGATGCAAGACGGCCTGAGTACCAACACGCAATACGCCTTCCAGACGCGCGCGCGCAACGCGGGAGGCTTGAGCAATAAAACCTCGAACATCAGCCGCTATACGCTCGCTGCCACGCCCGCCGCTCCCGTGGTGGGCAATCCGACAGGGGCGTCGCTTGACGTGGCGATTGGCGCGGGAGACGGCAATCCCCCGGGAACCGTGTATGCCATTCGAATGCAGCCGGAGGCGCCCGGCGCGGGATCAGGCCGTATATGGGTTCAGGCCAATGGTTCGGTGGGCGCAAGCGCGGTCTGGCAGACCGCCGCCGCCTGGAGCACGAAAACCGTAACCGGACTTTCCGAAAGCACGGTGTACTCATTCACAGTGAAAGCCCGCAATGGCGACAATGTGGAAACAGCCCTGGGAACGAGCGCGAGCAGACAAACACAGCATCTGCCCCGCACTCTCACTTATTACGCTAGCAACAATGGCTCGATCAGCGGCGCAACACCTCAGACGGTAGATTATGGCGCAAGTGGCACGGCCATCCTGGCCGTGGCGAATACCGGCTACCACTTCGTGCAGTGGAACGACGGCGCCACGAGCAATCCGCGCATGGATGCGAACGTGACGACCAACATCACCGTGACGGCGAGTTTTTCCATTAACCAATATATCCTGACATATAACACTGGACCGAATGGCTCGATCACCGGCGCCACTTCGCAGACGGTCAACCACGGCGCCCGAGGCACGACCGTCACGGCTATTCCCGCCGCAAACTATCACTTCTTCCAGTGGAGCGACGGTGTCCTGACCGCAGCCCGCGCGGACACGAACGTAACGACCAACATCAGCGTGACGGCCATCTTCGCCATTAACACTCATGCGCTTACCGTGAAATCAAAAAATCCCAATAGCGACGTTTCGATAACGGTCAGCCCTCTGGATAATGGCGGACAAGGCAATGGCGCGACGCAATTCACGCGAATCTATAACCACAACACCACCGTGACGCTGACGGCGCCGCTGGTGGCGCCAAATGGGAATTTATTCTATCGGTGGCTCATAGACGGCGCCGAGTTTGCGGGCAATCAGGCGCGTACGGTACAAGTAATCCTGAACGCTAACCGCACAATGACGGCGATTTACTACAGGAATCCGGCAACGCTGACGGTTGCTTCACAGAATCCTGACAGCGGCATAAGAGTTTCGGTGTATCCGGCGGACAAAAGCGGCAAGACCCAAGGCGTGACGCAGTTTGCTTGCCAATATGTCTGGCGATCTTTGCCTACGCTGACGGCCACAGGATTCGCTCCGAACGGCTATGTGTTCTCAAAATGGCTGAAGGACGGCGCCGATTTCCAAAGCAATACATATCGCGACGTGTTGTGTTCGATGGATACGGACCATACGATGACGGCGGTTTACGCGCATCCCTATAATACTTCACTGCTGACGGTGGCCTCCTCGAATCCAGTCAGCGGTACTTTCGTCTCGGTTTATCCAGCGGATAAATACAGCCAAACCACCGGGACGACGCAATTCATTTGTTCTTATGTGCCGAATTCGATGGTTACGCTGACGGCCAGGGGAAATGCGCCGAATGGGTATCTATTCTGGAAATGGCTGCGGGACGGCGCCGACTTCCCGAACAACACATATCGCGATGTTCTATGCTCGATGGCCGCCGACCACACGATGACGGCGATTTACAGGCATCCTGCTAATACCGCTCTGCTCACTGTGGCTTCTTCGAGTCCGGCCAGCGGCGCGTTTGTCTCTGTCTATCCGGCGGATAAATTTAACCGAACCACCGGTACGACGCAGTTCGTTGCCTCGTACGGGCTGAATTCGCTGATAACGCTGACGGCCAGGGGGAATGCGCCGAATGGGTATGTGTTCTGGAAATGGCTGAGGGACGGCGCTGACTTCCCGAACAACACGTACCATGACGTGCTGTGTTCGATGAACGGCGACCATACGATGACGGCGGTTTACACGCATCCGGCCAATACCGCGCTGCTGACGGTGGCCTCCTCGAATCCGGCCAGCGGCGCAGTTGTGTCTCTTTATCCTGCGGACAAATACAATCAAACCACCGTCACAACGCAGTTCGTTGCTTCGTATGCGCTGAACTCGCTCATCACGCTGACCGCAAGGGGAACCGCGCCGAACGGCAACACATTCTGGAAATGGCTGCGAGACGGCGCCGACTTCCCGAAC
>JAPLSP010000559.1 GCA_026398575.1 Candidatus Sumerlaeota bacterium
CCGCCTGCTGATGCGTTGGCAGATTTGAATCTCCGAGTTTCCTTGCCTGCGCTGTCGAATCGAACGAATTCCAAATCATTCGGCGCTTCGGTTTGGATGAGCAGCTTGTCTTTGCCGCCGCCGGTCAGCGCGATTTCAACATTCAATTCCGAAGAGGCCGGTGTGAGCCGTTTGATCTTGCACGGGAAAGCGTCTTGTCGTGGGTGGCGCGGCGCCAGGATAAAAGCCATACCGCACGGACCGCTGGACTTCCAGCGAAAGATCGCCGTGGGGATCGGACGCAATACATTGTGCTGGCCGGTGGGCAGCCAGCCTTGAACCTCGGGCTTCGTCTGGCCTTTCGCAATCTCAACCGTGAATCCGGCTTCCAGCAGCGGCAGGATGGAAAGGCCCTTGCCGCTATCATCCACCGAAACGCTGTGCGTGACGGGATTCACCACCGCCTCGTTTGCGTCCAAGTGGAACAGGATTTCGTAACTGTGTTCCTTTGCATCGCCGGGCTGGAGCGTATCCACGACAATCCAGTAGTCGGGTTTCGCGAACAGGACCTGCCGCGTGTGGGTTGTCTGCACTTCGTTGCGCGGACCGTAACCGGAATCGTAGCGGCCCATGGCATAGTCGAAATCGGCGCCGCTCCGCCAATGCGCGTCTTCCGGCGTCTTGACCACGAACGTCTCGCGATGCGTGCGGCGATTCTGGTCAAGGCCATCCACGCGCATGGTATTATGGGCCCGCGTGGACAGCACATAGCGCCGCCAGTCGGACTGGTCATAGTCATAATTGCCGCCCTCGGTGAGAATGGTCTTGCGGCCGGTGTGGACAAGGATATTGAGTTTGTCCTCATGCTGATGGCCGCCGCCGTAAGGGCCGGTTTCAAAAAACAGATAGTCGTCATCCGGCCCCCATCCTGTCCGCATGACGTGCCAACCGGCGTAGGGCAGGCTCCATGACGCATGGTCCGGCGCGGCGCCCGCTTTGCGCTCGGTTGCAAAGAATTCAAAGTCCTTTCGTTGCGGAAACAGCTCGAAGCCTTTGGCCATGTACGCGCCGATCTTGCCCCAGCCGCCGTCATTCAGCGAAGGCATGCGGCCATCCGGCATCACGATGGCCTCGAAATACTCAAACATCTTTTCCAGTCCCGCGGCAAAGCCGTCCGGAAGCGTGACGTTATTGCGGCGCGCCAATTCGATCACGCTCAAGTAATTCGAGACGCTGACCCAGTGATAGCCGGTGGCGAGCTCGATTTGCGAGCCATCGGGATAGAACTGGCTGCGGCAGGTTTGCGTCAATCGTTCTTTTGCCGTCCGCAGCCATACGCTCGATTCCTTGAATTCCGGCAGCATGACAGCCAGTGTGAAAAGCCCCGCTGTTTCCATCGCGCCCCAGTTGCTCTGCGGGCGGAAAGCGCGCGCGTCCATCAAGTAGCGCGCATGGTCCAGGAACGACCGCAACATGCGGCAGCGCGACTCGACGTCGAAGGAAGGAGAGTCCTTGAATGCGCCGTACGCCTGCCACCACGTCTGCGCCATGCGGATGCCGGCGTCGAGCGAGAGAGGGGATTTGCCCTTATCGAAAAACGGCCCTTCGATCCACGACTTGGAGATGAAGACCGGCATCGCCTCGGTCCAGCCATTCACCTGCGCCGCGAACTCCCGCGCATATTTTTCGTCCCGGGTTGCGGTGTATGCCCGGGCAAGAGTGATCCAGTGAAAGTGGCGGTTGAGACATATAGGCCATTGCTCGTAGTCGGGCGGGTCTTCATTCCATCGGATGGCTCGCTCCAGTTTGGCAGGCGGGCAGTTGACAAACCGGAAAATATGCTCGCATATTTCATCCGCATCCTTGCGCGCGGCGCCGCCACTATCGGGCGCGATGACGGGGCCGACGGGTTTCTGGCGAGTTTGAAAATGCCTGGCCAACGCTATCTTTGCCGCCGCGATGTCATCGCGAGATAAAGCCTCGCGAACGGGCAACAACTCCGGCCTCTCAAGGTCCAGCGCCGCCAGCATTTCCTGGTCCGTGACGCCGCGGGATTTATGCTCCAGGGTACTGGTGGTTGATGTTTGTACGGAAGCTGCGCCGCCGCTCAAAAAAGAAAGGCTAAGGATAATAGCAGAGGCTTTCATCACAAAAGTGGTCATAGGCGCCAAAATCCTAAACAACGCATCCTGCGATTTGCCGAAAGATATTCCAGCCAACCTTGGTTGCGGGAAGCTATTGGCTGTTATGGAATGGATTATGAAATCGTTTTCAGCCTCGGGCTCGTTCCGGCGATTTTCATCTGCTCCATACGCTCGATCATTTCGCGGGAGCGTTCGTCAGCTAAGTCCATCATTCGAAGAATAGCCTCGTGCGGCGGCAGGCCGGCAACTTCCTCATTGCGAATGCGTTTCCATTCTCGGACTTCTTTCATAGCTGCCGATTCGGGGATTTCTTTAACATCAAATATCATAAACCGCCTCCTATGTGATATATCTCCACCCGATCCAGCTCCGCCGGCCCGTTCCATTTGATTCTCACAAAGCGCTGCCCTGCCGGCGTGGCGGCTTGATATTCGACCATCACTCGTTTCTGCTTGCCGGCGGCGCCGCCGGGAGGGCTGGGCAAATGGCGTTCGCGGCGCTCGGGCTTGAGGTCGGTATAGTTTGCGCCATCCGGCGAGACTTGCAGGCTCAATTCCGAAGCAGGGCCGGCATTGGGGTCGTTGTAGAAAGCAACAACGCTGACAGACTCGATGGCGCCGGGAACGCGATAGGCCAGCCATTCATTGGCGGCGGCTTTCGCGCGGAAAAGATATTCGGCATAGACGGCGTTGTAGTCGTTCGTCAGGGTAAGGCTGCTGGATTTGGCGCACGCGCGGGAGAAATCCTGCAATTCGTCAACGAGGCAGACGCGTTTAACTTGCACAGGCCCGACGACGTTGGATGGCTGGGAGACGCCGGAAGCATTGCGGGCGATAACGCGATAGAACCACGTCTGTCCGGCGCGGGCGGTGGCGTCGCTGAAGAGCGGGTGGTAGGCCACATCGGCGTCGCAGACGTTGTTTGCGATCACGACCCACGGGCCTCCGGCTTGCGGCGCGCGCTCGATGTCATAGCCGGAGGCGCCCGCCGAGCCGCGCCATGAGAAGAGCGGCGTCTCGCCAATGGGCAGCAACTCGGGCGCGCCGGGCGCGGGCACGGGCGCTATCGGCAAGCCCTGAATCCGGAACGCCGTTTCGCGCATGGCGTTCATGACGCCCTGCTCGCGCTGCGCGTCGGCGCTCGGAAAGCCGGGCCAGTGATACGACCATACGCTCGGGTAGGTCATGATCTGGTGCCAGTAGAAGCCGCCGTTCTGATGGTGGAAATACATGCTCCAGATCATCGCGCCGGCCATGCCTTCTTGGCCGCGAACGTAGTCCAGAAACTCGCGCGTCTTATCCACCACGTTGTCATGCGTGAACATCTTGCCGTCAATATAAGGCCCGAATTCGCCGATGAACATCGGGCGCTGGCCTTTGAGGGACGCGACTTCCTTGCGGCAGGCGGCGGGCCAGCCTGCGCCCACACCCGGATAGTTTCCATAGAGATGCCGCGTATAGAGATCAATATTTGGGTCAATAACCATCGGCGCGCCGGGGCGATGGCGCGTCTCGGCCACCAGATGATTCGAGTCGAGGCTCTTGATATAAGCGGCCATTTCCGCCAGCCATTCCGTCGTGGCGCTGTGCATTTCATTGCCGAATTGCCACGCGAGAATGGCCTTGTCTTCCTTGTAAGTCACGCCTGTGATGGTGTTGACGCGGTTGATCACATAGCGGACCGTGGCCTTGTAGTCTTCCTTCAGCTGCGGATCGGTGTAGAACTCCCCGGTCTTTTTGCCGCGATGCGCCGCATAGTTCTGGATGCCGCCGAGGTAGCTGCCCGACTCCGCCGTGAAATCGAAGACCACGCGCACGCCATAGCGGTTGGCCAACGCCAGAATATTATCCACGACTTTGAAAGACTCGTCATTGAACTGGCCAGGGCCTTGTACATAATGCCAAGTCATCTTTCCGCCCTCGGTTTTTGCCTTGGGGTCGCGGATCGGCAGATTCCAGAGCCGCACCACGCGCAGGTTCATCTGATCCAGAGTCTTGAAGCCATCCTCCTGCTCCCACGGCGTGGGCAGTGTCAGCCGCTCCGGCAGAAAGAGCGTCCAGTCATAAGGCAGGATCAATCCCGGCATGTTGGCGCCGATGAATCGGAACTCCTTGTCGCCGTCCATCAGTTTGGCGCCGGAGCGCGTGATGAAGCGCTGGAGCCTGGATGCGGCAGGGGCGTCGGGCGCCGGGGATGGGGCAGGCGCCGCGAATGTGGCGGGCATTGTCCCCGCGCCCCCGGCTACGCCGGCAAGCGCCAGGGCCAGAATACTTGCCGCCAGGGAATATACCGGTCTGTTCCTGGTCATCGTTTTGATTGCTCCGATATGTCGTTAGTATGCGCGCGCGAGCATAATTATCCGCTTGCACGGCAGCTGCTCAAGGCCAATCTGCCTCTCTTGGGAATCAAGGGTGCGTCCCGCGCTGCAGCTTGGCAAGGCCAAAGCCTGCATTCGCCGAGAAAGGAAAAATGTGATCTACCAAGATTGGCGGCGAATGGTAGGCCGGCCCGCTCCGTCGGGCGGCGCCGCGCGCTCATGAACCAGCCGGGCAGTATTAGCGCGCGTGGCCGCCCGACGGAACGGGCCGGCCTACCAGTCGCCGCCAATTCAAAGAAGAACGCTGGACCCTACTTAAGGCTTACTGCAAAGCTATAACGCGGGATGTGCCCGGGAATCAATAGACGCCCGGGATCAGCTGCGCTTGAGTTTTTCCATTGACTGGGAAATTGCATGCGCTAAAAGAAGCGCAGCGTTTGCGTGTTGCTAAAGCCTGCAAGCCCCAAGGAGAGGATATTATGAATGAGAAAAGCATAGGGATTTATTTTTTTGCAGCAACAACCTCACTCTGCCTGCTTGCGGCTTGGAGCCAGGGGAAGGGCATTGACATCACGCACACCTTTGCCAACGTGGATCAATTGGCCGTGGACAATCAGGGCAAGATGATTGCCCTCACAACGGAATATGATTCCCCGGCCTCGACCGCCACCCTTACAGCCGCCAGGATCAGCATAAAGAATCAGAAGGACGCCGAAACATTTTCGGGCGCGCTGGCGGAAGCGGCGGGCATTCCCAAGATATTGGGACACGCCTTACTGACGGACGCCTTTCGCGGCAATCAATTTGTGGCCGATATCAAGTCTGCGGACACCTGGAAATTCGTCAGCTACATCGCCAGCAAAAAGGCGATCAAGAATAGCGGCGAGCTCGCGGTGGATACGCAGACAACGCGCATCGTGGACTGCCTGGGCTTTCGCGGAAACTCCAGCAATGTCGTGATCCGGACCATGACTGCCGCGGATAATTCCGCCGAGCGATACACAACCGGAACGGTCGCAATCAATCTATACCGCTTTCCCAAACTGAAATCCTCGGGCAAGACGCTGGATTGCGGCGCCGTCAGCAATATGCAGGAAGACGTCCGCTTCACAGGCGACGGCGCCGTTGTTCTTACGGACTATGCGGCTTCCGGCGACAAGTTTTCCGAAACGCTCACCTACAAGCCCTTCTCTGGCAAGGGATGGACCCATAAGGTGCAGGACGCCACGGCATGCGACTATACGATCGGCGGCGATCTGATTGCTCTGAACATCGAAACCAGCGGCAGCCAGACGCTCTCCGCCAGCGCGACGGCGAAGAACAAGAATGGCAAGACGTATTGCGAAGGTCCGTTGCCCGAACTGAGCGGTTTGAGCGGCCTTTATCAAGGCATACAACTTCAGGCTTTCTCAAGAAATACGCTGATCGTTTCTTACGCTCAGATGCAAGACGCCCAATCCGCCGCGAGTCCTCTGAATTTCACCTTCATCGCCTATCGCCTCACGAAGAAAGGCTTCCTCAAAATCGCAACGCTCGCCGCGTCCATTCCCTCGCAGCCCGATGCCGACATTACCTATCGGGCCATGGGAGTCGCAAAACTGCAAGGCGCTCGCGTTCTCATAGAGACTTATGTCTTTGCGCAAAAAACGGACCCGGTCACACATATCAGCGCAATAACAATGAATAGCGACAAATTTGAATGGTACACTCTGTCCAAACTCAAGGCGACCGGAAAAATCATCGAAAACAGCGACGCCCAGGAGTTCTTCGCCGGATTCAACGGCCCCTTTATCACTTTCCTTAAAGAGACCAACGGCGCCAACGGCCAGTTCAGCGGCGCGCTCACGTTGAAGCGCTATTAATGCCCCTCCAAACGTATGCGTTTCTGCGAATTTAATGGACGGCGCGGTTCACGCAGTGCAATAGTTCAACGACGCGCAAACGCGCAGTCTGTGTGAAAATGGTTGTTATTTTCGATTGCGACAGGAGCATCGCGGCGGAGGTGATGATATGAACCGGAAATGGCGCCTGTACTTGGACACCTCGGTCTTCGGTGGTGCTTCGATACGGTCGAAGGTTGGACTGAAGATTCGCGCCGGGTCATAGACTCTTTTCTCCAAGGTAAACTTCAATGAATAGCGATTTCTGGAAACAATTTCCCATTATTCCCGGCTTCGACTGCTTGAAAATGAAGCACGACATTCAAGCGAAGATTCACGAAGAGACGAAACACATGACCCAGGAGCAACGTCTGGAGTACTACCGCTCCGGAGCGAAAAAATTACGCAGGCGTAGCCGTCTCACGACGCCGCAGAACGAGCCACTGTTCGTAAAGGAAAAGTCCGCATCATACAGCGCGAAAGCCCACCGGAAGGATTGAAGGTTCCATGAATGAGGAATTCTGGAAGAGATTCCCAACCATCCCCGGTTTTGACTGCCTGAAGATGAAGCACGACATTCAGGCGAAGATCTATGAAGAGATCAAGGACCTGTCATCCGAGGAACGGGTGGCCTACTTCAACCGTGCGGGCGCCGAGTTTCGTCGGCGCGGCCGTATCGCGGCTCGTGATGCCGAACCATTGCTCGTAAAGGAAGAGTCCGCATCCTACGGCGCAAAACCACCCCGGAAAGATTGATCCGGCGCTCGAGAAGTTTCAGAAGGTCAGCAAGGCGCTGAATCTTCTCGGGTATATGGGTATCTCCCATGTATGTCTGCGAATTCGATGGACGGCGCGCTTCACTGAGCGCAATAGTTCAGCGGCGTGCCGCTCACGCTGATAGCCGGCAGCGCCACCGGCGCCAATAGCGAGATGGAGATCCAAGGGCCTCGAACGCAACAAGCAGTACTGGTTCCGCGTCCGCGCCGTCCGCGCCGGAAAGGTCGGCGCCTGATCCGATCTCAGATCACGCGAGTGGCGAACATATAGAAACTGGCGTGCCGCCTCATCGCCGACAACAAGGCCGGCGAAGGAGAGCCGAGCAGTACGGTCATGGCGATGCTGCAGGCGGTCTGTCCAACGAATTCTGGCAGGTCAATCAGCCGTCACGGAAGGAATGCTCTGATTCATGCCCGCTCTTTCTTGGAACGAGATTCGCCAGAACGCCATCCACTTCTCCCGAGAATGGAAGGGCGCCCAGGACGAACGTGCCGAAGCCCAAACTTTTTGGAACGAATTCCTCCAAGTCTTCGGAATCCGCCGCCGCACGGTTGCTTCTTTTGAGGAGCCCGTCAAGAGCCTCAAGAACACCTACCACCGCATAGACCTTTTCTGGAAAGGCCGTCTCCTGGCCGAGCATAAGAGCGCGGGCGAGAACCTCGACAAGGCCGAATCCCAGGCATTCCAGTATATCCAGGAACTTGCCGCATCTGGCCGCGAGGACGAAATTCCCCGCTACATCCTCCTCTGCAACTTCGTCTCCATCGCCCTCTACGACCTGGAACCCGACACCCAACTCGAACTCCCCCTTTGGCGGGGCCAGCGCTACGATCGCATCGAGTTTCGGCTGAGCAATCTCCACGCACACATCAAACACTTCGCTTTTCTCATCGGCCAGAAAACCCACACGTTTGGCGAGCAGGACGAGGCCAATCTCAAGGCCGCCACCATCATGGCCGACTTGCATGACGCCGTGGCCAAGGGACGCTATCCACCCGAGGCCTTGGAGCGCCTCCTGGTGCGTCTGCTATTCTGCCTTTTCGCCGATGACACGGGCATCTTCGAGGCAGGTCAGTTTGAGCTCTATATCCAGAATCGCACCCGCGAAGACGCCTCGGATCTCGGGCCTCAGCTCAACGCTCTCTTCGACATGCTGAATACGCCCTCGGAACGGCGCTCCCTCCACCTGGACGATGACTTGAACGCGTTCCCCTATGTCAACGGAGAACTCTTTGCGGAACATCTCCCAACACCCGGCTTCAATCGCGACATGCGCAACCGCATTGTTGCCGCCTGCCGCTTCGATTGGTCGCGTATCTCACCCGCCATCTTCGGCTCTCTCTTCCAGGGAATCATGGACGACAAAGCGCGCCGCCAGATTGGCGCGCACTACACTTCCGAACGCGACATCCTCAAAGTAATCCGTGGTCTTTTCCTCGACGAACTCCGCGCGGAGTTCGACAGGATCAAGAGCGACCGCTCAACCCGCCGAACCGACCGGCTTCACTCCTTCCTGAAGAAACTTGCCGTCCTGCGTTTCCTCGACCCAGCCTGCGGATGCGGCAACTTCCTTGCCATCGCCTACCGCGAGCTGCGCCGGCTCGAACTCAAAGTTCTCAAGGCCCTCTATAACGACTTCGCCGGAGACCAACCGGAGGCCTTCACTGCCGACGAGTTCGCCAAACTCTCGCAGGTGGACGTGAACCAGTTCTACGGCATCGAAATCGGCGAATGGCCTGCCCGCATTGCCGAAACCGCCCTCTGGCTCACCGACCATCAGATGAACATTGAACTCTCCCTTGCCACGGGCAACCTTTTCCAACGCATTCCCCTTCGCGCTGCGCCTCACATCAAGTGCGCGAACGCATTGCGATTCGATTGGAACGAACTTCTTCCCGCCAAGGAATGCTCTTACGTTTTCGGCAACCCACCGTTCGTGGGCAAGAAGGAACAGAACGCGGCTCAGAAAGGCGATCACGTCCTCATCTGGGACCGCATCAAAGGGGCCGGCATTCTCGACTACGTCACTTGCTGGTACGTCAAAGCGGGCGAGTACATAAAACACTCAAACATCCGATGCGCCTTCGTCTCCACGAACTCCATCTCCCAGGGAGAACAGGTCGGCGTCCTGTGGGCAAGGCTCTTCAACGACTTTGGGCTTAAGATTCACTTCGCCCACACAACCTTCGCCTGGCAAAGCGAAGCAAGAGGAGCTGCCCATGTTCATGTGGTCATCATCGGCTTTGCGCCTTTCGACACGAACGCAAAGACCATCTTCATTTACGATGACATCCGAGGCGAACCCAAGTCAGTACCCGCCGCGAACATCAACCCTTATCTCGCAGATGCCCCCGACATCATCATCGGCAACCGTACCAACCCACTGTGCAACGTCCCTCCCATCAACTACGGCAGCATGATGATTGACAAGGACCGCAAGGCGGGAAACGACCAAGGGCTGATCGTCGATGATGAAGAAAGACAAGCACTGATTCGGGAGTGCCCAGGACTAAAGCCCTACCTCCGGCATCTCTATGGCGGTGAGGAGTATATCAACGCAACCCCGCGATGGTGCCTTTGGCTCGTAGAGGCGCCCACGGCGCTTCTTCGCGGTTGCGAACGCCTCCGCCAGCGGACCGAGAAGGTAAGGAAATTCCGCCTGAGCAGCGGGAGGAAAGCGACAAACGACCTGGCCGCCTCGCCCCACCTGTTTGGCGAGATTCGGCAACCCGACTGCGATTACCTGCTGATCCCAAAGGTCTCCTCGGAAAACCGAGACTATCTCCCGATCGGCTTCCTGCCATCCAGTGTGATCGCCAGCGGCAGCGCGCTGGTAATGCCGAAAGCCTCACGTTTTCATTTCGGTGTCTTGGCGAGCAAAATGCACATGGCATGGCTGAGACGGGTTGGCGGGCGAATGAAAAGCGATTACCAGTACTCCAGCAACATCGTGTACAACAGCTTCCCGTGGCCGATGGATGCGACCCCAGCTCGGCGGGCGAAAGTGGAGGAATGCGCGCAGAGGGTTCTTGACGTTCGCCAAGAGCACATTGGTCGAGGCGACACGCTCGCCGATCTCTACGATCCCCTCGCCACGCCGGCCGCGCTCGTTAAGGCCCACCAAGCACTCGACCGCGCCGTGGACCGCTGCTACCGCTCGAAGCCCTTCGCCAACGAACGCGAACGCGTCGAATACCTCTTCGAACTCTACGGACAACTCACCGCCCCCCTGGCGCCCACGGCGCCAGAGAAGAAAGCCCGGCGGGCCGCCAGGCCAAGCACGGTCAGGAGCGCAAAGTAGTCCCAGAGAGATTTCCTCGCGCGAGGCGAAGCCGAACAGAAACAGAAGTTCCGCGACGCCGGGAGCTGAATCCGGCGGACTTTGAGCGCGGGATGTTTGACACCCATGAAAACGGTCCTCGTTACGGGCGCATCGGGATTCGTGGGGGGGACACGTGATCGCCGCCCTCGCGCGAAAAGGCTTCCGGCCCCGGTGTCTGGTTCGCAAGACCAGCCGGTTGGAATTCATCAGGGAGTGGTCGCCGTAACTCGTATTTGGCGATGGCGCCTCCGTTGTCAGCGTTATTTCGGCTTATCGGCAGGCGGCAGTTCCCGCAGCCGGATGTTTCGCCATTGCGCTGTGAGCGGTTCGGCGCGCTTGCCGACGCCGTGCACTTGAAGGCCGATGAAACCGCATGACGTTACATCGTCCTTCAGATCGGTCACCTGTTTGCCGTTGACCCACGTCTGAATGCGGTCGCCCTGGCAGACGACGCGGAATTTGTTCCATTCTTTTTCTTTGAGCAGCGCGCGTATCGCAGTCGTTGACTGATCGGCGTTCAGGAATTTTGCCCGCCGCCCTTCGTCATAGATGCCGCCCGAGAAGCCGCCGGCGGCAATCTCCACCTGGTAGCCATGCACGCGGCCATTCTTGAAGTCAGATTTGCTTTCGCTGCGGATTTGGATTCCCGAATTCAGTTCCTTATCCACCTTGGTTTCGAGTTCCAGCTCGAAGTCGCTGAATTTTTTCTTCGTGCACAAAAACGAGTTGGGGCTGTCGGGGACCGACGTCCCGACGATGGCGCCGTCCTTGGCTTCATACTTCGCCTTGCCATTGAGCTGCTCCCAGCCTTCCAGGTCCTTGCCGTTGAAGAGCGATAGCCAGCCATCGTCCGCCGCAAGGACCAGCGCGCCAACGGCCACCAGCGCACTCAGAATAGGCCATCTTACAAGATGCTTCGTTTTCATAACAATGTCCTTTCAAATATGATGTTAGTGAGGTATGCCACGAATAGTAGGCCGTCCCGCTCCGCCGGGCGGCCATCGCGCGCCGAGGCCGCCCGACGGAGCGGGACGGCCTACTATTCGGCGCCAATCTG
>JAPLSP010000543.1 GCA_026398575.1 Candidatus Sumerlaeota bacterium
GCAGCAAGCAACCGCACTCCAAATGCTGGCGCCGCTTCTGAGTGCATTTGTCTCCAGTGGCAAGCAGCAGTAATTTCCAAAGGAAGGCGCTTATGGATGAATCAACGAATGACAAATCCCCGTTGGCAATGAGCCGGCGGGAGGTGCTGGCGGGCGCCGCTGCGATGACGGCGGCGGCGGCGCTGAGCGGCTGCGGATCGCTCGTCGCCCAGAGTTCGTCACAAATCTATTCCTCCAGCACGACGGCGCCATCCGCTTCGGCGGCTGCGCCCCAATCTGTGAAAGGAGCCACCGGCATGAAGATCGGATTTCACACCGATGCGTTCAATACTTCGTATCAGAGTTTCGAAGCCTGTTTGAAGTGGGCGCAGAAAAATAACGTTCGCAAAATCGAATGCGGGCTGATTGACGGAGTCAGCTGGATTCATGGCCTGGGATATCAGCCGCACGTCGCGATGTATGAGGACCCGGCGCTGCTGAAAAAGAAAATGGATGGCTATGGTGTCAGTTTTTCGCAAGTGGACGCGGCCTACCCCTTGTCGAACGAAGACGGTCCTCTGCGCGGCGTGCCTTATGTCATGAACGCCATCCGCTGGGCCAAGCTGATCGGCTGCCCGTGCGTGGATACGACCGACGGCCTGCACAAGCCCGAGCGCCTGAACGATCCGGCGGCGCTCGATCACATGAAGCGGCAATACGAGCAGATCATCGAGGTGGCCGAAGCGTACCAGATCATCATCAACATCGAGCCGCACGGCTACTTCACCACGAAGCCCGACATGATGGCGAAGATGCTGGACTTCTGCCAAAGCCCCTGCCTGCGCATGAATATGGACACCGGCAACACGTTCATCGCGGGGCAGGACCCGGTCGAATTCCTGAAGCGCTTCATTCAGCGCGTCAGCCATGTGCACGTCAAAGACGTCTCCGAGTCGCTGGCGGCGGCCACGCGCGGCGCACAGACCGGCATCGCCGTCAGCCAATGCGCCATCGGCGACGGCGTCAATGCAGGCAATATCCGCAAATGCCTCGAACTGCTGCGCGACCACGGCTACACAGGAACGCTGAGCATGGAATGCGAAGGCCAGGGCGGCCCCATGATCGAAAAGTCCCTCGCCTGGTTGCGCAAGACATTAAAAGAACTAAACATCCCCACGGACTGACACGGACACCACACGGACTCCACACGGACACACACGGACACCACACGGACACACGGACAACAAGCTACCACCACAAGACCATTAAAAAAAACACCCCAAGAAAGGGAGAAGACCCATGAAAATCCGCCCCACGTATTTCATCGCGCTATCCGCCACCGCCATCATCCTGGCCGCAAGCCTGCTCCTCGCCCCTGCCTCAAAGGCGCAAGAAACAACCTCGCAGTTGACCGACGTCACGACGAAGGTCAAAGAAGCCGTCAAGGACAATGCCTTGACGATCGAAGCGACCAACGACAACTTCGGCGATCCCGCCGACGGCATCGTCAAGCAGATGCAAGTGGACTACACCTATGATGGCAAACAGATGAGCGCGATCGTCGCTGAAAACGAAACCATGACGCTTCCACCCGCCAAAGACAAGAAGGAAGGCGCCAAGCTGGAAATCCGCAAAGCTGTTTATGGCGTCCTAGGCAAGATGGACGTCACCGCCAAAGTCAAGGAAGCCGTCAAGGACAATGCCCTTTCGATTGAAGCGACCAACGACAATTTCGGCGATCCGGCATTTAACATCGGCAAGCAATTGCGCGTAGAATACACGCTCGATGGCAAAGCGATGACCGAGACCGTGGCCGAGAACGAAACCCTCAAGCTCCCCAAGGAAGGGCAAAAAGGCAAGCTGGAGATCACAAGCGCGGTCTATGGCGATCTCTCCAAAGACGCCGAGAAGGCAGGCGCTGCCGCTGCGGGCGCAACGCCAGGCGCGGCGGCGGGCTCTGCCAAACCCGCAGACGCCGGCGCGGGCAAAGTGGATGTCACGGCCAAACTCAAGGAAGCGCTCAAGGACGACAAGCTCACGATTGACGCAACCAACGACAACTTCACCGATCCTGCCGAAGGCATAGTCAAGGAACTGCGCGTCGAATACACCCTCGACGGCAAGGAACTGAAGGCCTCGGTCGCCGAAAACGAAACGCTCACGCTGCCCACGGAAGGCCAGAAGGGCAAGCTGGTGATCATCAAGGCGGTTTACGGGGATTTCACTAAGTAGGGGCGATGGGGGGAAGAGACCCAAGGGACTTAAGGGACCCAAGGGACGAAGAACCGCAAGGAGCACAAAGAACACAAAGAGGTATGGCGGCGAATTTATTATAGGAGCGATTGGCATGAGAAAATCATCGTCGAATTGGCTCGCGGGCTGGGCTCTGGCGGCTATTTTGCTCAGCGGTTTTTGGTGTGCGGCTGCTGAAGAGACGGCGGGCGCCGGCGCCACTAGCGCGGCGGCGGCGACTGGCAAAAAGAAAATTGTTTTCATCGCAGGACCGCAGAGCCATGGCTTCGGCCTGCACGCGCATGGCGCGGGGTGCATGCTGTTTGCCAAACTGCTGAATGAGAACATGCCTTCGATCCAGGCCGTGGCCTGCGAGAAAGGGTGGCCGAAGGATCCTGCGGTCCTCGCCGACGCCAGCGCTGTTGTCCTGTTCTGCGACGGCGGCAGCCTGGTCAGCCAGCATCTGAAGGAACTGGAAGAACTGATGAAAAAAGGTGTGGGACTGGCGTGCCTGCATTATACGGTGGAAGTCCCCAAGGCGCCTGCGGGCGAAAAGATGCTCGAATGGATCGGCGGCTACTTTGAGGTGAACTGGTCGGTCAATCCCACGTGGGACGCTGAATTCAAATCCTACCCCGATCATCCCATCACACGCGGCCTCAAGCCGTTCAAGATTCAGGACGAGTGGTATTATCATATACGCTTTGTCCCGGAGATGAAAAACGTCACGCCGGTCCTCAGCGCCATTCCGCCGGACTCGACGCGCAAAGGCCCCGACGGCGCGCGCAGCGGCAATGCCGACGTGCGCGCGCGCATGGGGATGCCCGAAGCTTTGGGATGGGCCTTCGAGCGCCCGGACGGCGGACGCGGCTTCGGCTTCACCGGGCTGCACACGCAGTGGAACCTGGCGCAGGACAGCTATCGCAAAGCGCTTCTCAACGCCTTCGTCTGGCTCGCCCGCGCCGAAGTTCCCAAAGACGGCGTTCCCTCGAAGACGCCTACTCTCGAGGAACTCGAAGCCAATCAAACACCCGCCAAACCCGCAAACTACAATGCCGACAAAACGCGGCAGATGATTGAAAAAATGAATCGCTGACGCCTGGTCAATTGGCCTGGGCTTGAACGTAATGCGGATAGAAATGGCGCCAGCTTTTGGAGTATAAGAGCGGAGATTCTCGCTTCGCTGCGAACTCCCGCTTGCCGCCTTCTTTTTAGCGCCAGGGCCATTGAAACGCCAAAAAGAAGGCAGCAAGCCACCTTACTCCAAAAGCTGGCGCCCCGCCGATCCGCATTAATCTTCTCTTCAAATCTTGGGCAGGGGCGCGTCGGAAGGGGGGACGGGCTTGCCGTCAATGGTGTTGGGCGCCATCAGCTCGACGCGCGTCCCGTCCGGATCGAAGAGGTTGATGATGCGCCTGCGATTCTTACCGATGTAGAGCTCGATAGGCTTTTCGTATTTCGTGCGGTAGGAACTGGCTTCGAGTTTGGCCTTCGCCTTTTCCATGTCGGGGACTTCCAGACAGAAATGCGGCGCTGTTTTGGGGTCGAGCATGAGCTCCACGTAGTCGCCGGCGGGCGCAAGCCGCAGGTGAATCCACGATATCGCGTCGCCGCGCGACGATCCCCGCCAGGTTTCCTTCATCCCGAGCACGTCGCCATAAAAATGATTCGCCGCCAGCACGTCGGTCGTGACGACGCCGGCGTGCGTGATGCGCTCCGATATTCGCGTATCGGGCAGGAACTTGCCTTTGTCGCGGATTGTCCAGCCGTCGGGCAGGTATTGCACAAACTCGATGGTGTAGCCGCTTGGGTCCTTGACGGTGAAGTTGAAATTCTTTATCTGGCCTTTGCCAATGCTGGCGGGCGTATGGATGTTGTTCTTCGACAGATGCGCGCGCATCGCCTCAGCGTCTTGGAGCTGGAACGCAATCTGATAAAGGCGGTTCTCGCCGGGTTTGAGACCGGTGAAAACCTCGATTGACTGCGTCTCGCTCACCTTGAAGCAGACGAGCATCAGCGAGCCGTCTTTGAGGTTGTTCAGCCGGAACTCTTCGGCGAAACCGAGGAAGTCGCGGTAGAACGGGATTGCCTTCTCGATGTCGCTAACCTTCACCGCAATGTGGGAGAGGCCGATAATCTTGGGAAGAGGCGCCGAATCCGATGTCGCAGATTCGCCCGCCGCCATCAGCGGAAGGCTTGTCAACGCCAATGCCAATGCCACCCATGCAAACAGTCCCCGCCCCGCTCTTGCTCGGAAATCAAACAGCATAGAATCACTCCTGCTCTCGCATCGAAGTCGAAAACATTATTGGCGCGATGTACGAAGGCGCCTCGCTATGATTTATGGTTTGGCGGCGCTGCGGGCAAGCATTGCGCCATAGCGCGTGCGCGCCTGAACGGTCACGAAACCCCAGACCATTCCGAAAAGGCCGGTCACCGCCAGATAGAGGAAAACTTTGGGATGCGAATAATTTTCGATCTTCATAGCGCCCATAGCCAGCGCGAAATACGCGCCCGCGCCGACAAACCATCCAGGGATGAAATCAAGCAACGGAACTTTTTCAAAGCATATCACGCAGAAGGCCACGAAGCCACAGACCATGGGCAGAATGTAAGCCTTTGCGCCCGGAAACATCCCCTGAAGCTTGTTGTTGCCCAAGATGATGATGATGGCTGCGATAATGCCCGCGACATAAGCCAGATAAGCTTTGGCGCCTTTTTGAACCGTGCCGCCTGCCATGAAATACAACGCCCACGCCTGGAAGCCGGCCCACGAAATCAGGAAGAGTCCCAGGAATTGCTCGGCCACCATCATCAGCAGCGCCAACACGCCGATTATCGCCGGCCCGACAAGATACTTGATTGCATTCATCATTCCACTCCTTGGCAGTTATAAACTCAATATCGTTTTCCAGTCCGCTTTCGATTATATCGGGCTTGAATGCTACCGCAAG
>JAPLSP010000128.1 GCA_026398575.1 Candidatus Sumerlaeota bacterium
AAAAGCTGGCGCCGTTCCTAACCGCATTACGTTCATCCCTGGGTCAAAATGCTTCACTGAATTTGCGACTCAAAATTTCTAGAATCACAATGGACTCGATATCATCGGGACAACGCATCTTCGCGACCGGACCGATGAATTCACCTATTGCGGTCTCACTGCCATCGCGCGGATTGATTCGCACGCCGCGCCATTGCCCAACGCCCACCCTAACCTCCATCGCGCCGCCATGCCGGCTATAAACGAGCGCGACCTGCCCGGCTTTGGCCAAGGCGAAGTTGCTGCGATAGTCCACGCCGTCGAACGCGCGGGGGGCCGAAGTCACAACATCGTTGGCGGGCGTCATTTCCCAATACGGCGCGCGCGACATCACTCCGGCGAGTGTCTGGAGCATGCGCGGCGTCGGCGATTTTTCGATGCGCGGAAGCGGATCGCCCGGTTCATAAGTGGATGGATTTCCCCACATCACATAACCGCTGCCGCAAACAGCAGTCCAGAAGGTCGCCAGCAGCGTATCGGGCGTTTGGGAGTTCCAGGGACGCGGATCGCGCTTTTTTCCGTCCCAACTCATCCCTTCCATTTCGTAGCCGGGTTCTTCGTTGATGATGGGGATGCCGAAACGCCGCAAATCGCAGATGAGTTGGTTATGACGCGCGTAGGCGCGGTCGTTATAGGTGGGATTCTTGCACTCGGGAACACTGTCGCTCAGCTCGGGCAGCGCGCCCATCGAGCCGACCTGCGCCTGACGCAACATGTAGTCCGCCCACGGAAACGGCCAGTCGCGCAACAGCGTATAGAAACCAGGACGCGTCGCGAAATCTGTTTCCATCGGGTTGTGCACAGTCACCGCCGCCCCAAAGACGGAAAGCTGCTTGAGATAAGCTCCCATTCGGTTTGCCCATTCATGGCTCTTGGGATTATAGGCCGGGTCTTTGCGATCGGTGAATTTCTGTTCCACCTCATTGGACAGCACGGGCAATACATTGCAGTATGCTCCAAATCGCGCCATGCCGTAGCGAAGAAAGGCGCGATCCTGTTCGGGCGTCATGCTGCGCTGGACCCTGTCATTGAAATAATAGAAGTAAGGCGCGGCCAGAACGTCCTCTCGCCGCATCTCATCAATGAACGCGTCAATGGCGCGGAATTTTTCGAGGTTGTAGCGGTCGAAATTAGGGCCGGGACTGAAAAGGTCCTTCACCGTGCCGGCTGCGCCGCCCATGATGAATAGCACGCGGTTGATTGCATGTTCCTTCAGGAAGCGGATGGTCCGCTGCCGCGTCGCAGGCTCGGCGAACTGGCAGGTGAGGCGCGTGCAGATGAGGAATCGCCGCGTGCCGTCGGCGTGGATGAAGTGATAGCCTTCGGCGCGCAAGGGTCCGTGAAGAAAAGGCTTAGCGGGCGCAATGCACTCCATCTGTCCGGTTTTATTGTTGAGATTGGGATCGGCGCTGCGCGTTGCGAAACTCCATTCGCCGGTCTCGGTGGGCATGAAGCGGACGCGCCAAGTTTGGCTGCCGTCATAAAAGCCAGGGACAGCAAGATGGCGGCCTGTAGCGGCGTGAGTGAATGACGCGGTCAATTCCACGTCGCGAAAAGGATTGGAATAGTCGTGCGAAGATTCGAAGGTGAACTCGCTTATGTCCCAGCGCTCGATGACGCGCGGCGCGGCTTGCGAGGCGACGGCAGGCGCCGATTCTGACAAGGACGGCAAGGACTGCAACGACGGCAAGGACGACAAGGACGATGAAGACGGCTCAGGCGCCACTGATATCGCTGACGCCGGCGACAGCGATGTTGGCAGCACCGCCGGCATCAGGCGGTTCCATAACTCGTGATAGAATTCCGGATGTTCGTTGAGCTTGCGGTCGGCGCCAATCCGCACGACAACCATGTCGAGACTCGGCACGATGAAGCACGCCTGCTTGCCCCAGCCGGACATGTAGAAGGCATCGCGCGGCGCGGCATTGCCCATGCCTTCGCCCGTGCGATTTGTCCACCATAGATGGCCGTAGTATTGATTGGCGTGCGGCTCAAAGGCGAAGTTGGGTTGCCGCCATGTCGTCTTCTCCAGGAACGGCGCCCAGCGCGTGAAGGTTTTGATACGCTCGGCGCTGATGACCTGAATGCGCTGTCCGTCCTTCTCCCATGCGCCATCGTGCAGAGCCATGTAGCCAAGTCGCGCGAAGTCCCGCGCAAGGTAGAACGGGCCGCCCAGACCGCCCGAACCGCTGGAATGGCCGTTGAACTGGCCCCACTTGACCGGCGCGGCGCCGATGGGCGCGTTGATTTCGCGATTGAAGAACGCCTCCTCCGTTTCGCTGGTGACGTTTTCGATGATGAGGCTCAGGAGGTCCACCGGAACGGAGGCATAGGCCCAGACTGTGCCCGGCGGCGCCTCCACTTTTTGGCCGAAGACCTGCTGCAAGTAATTTATCTTGTAAGGCCCGTCATAGGGCGTCAGCCCTGATGACATTGTCATCATGTGACGGATGCGGATCGCTTTCAGCGCCGGATCGGGCGCGGACCATTCGGGCGGGAGAAAGCGCCATGCCTCGTCTTCGATGGAGATGCGTTTGGGCAGCCGGCCCGCGTCGCTCAGGTCGAATAACTTCGCCATCGCAAGCGCAGTGACCGACTTCGTGCAGGAAGCGACGCCGCGCGGATTCGAGTAGTTGTTCCACTCCCCGGCGATCCATCCGTGGCGGATGACGAGGAGGCTGTTCGGCGTCTCGAAGCCGGCGCAATAATCCTGCCCGGCTTTCAGCTTGTCCCAATCCAGCTCCGCTTTTTCGTGCACGGCTTTTTTCTCCGCCGCCGACGCAGCGCGATTCGGCTTCACCAGCGCGCGCCAGCCGCCTTGCGTTTCAGGCGGAGGAAAATATTGCTCCGTCGGCTGGCGGATTTGGGAGACGGATGTTTGCGCCGCCGCCACACCGGCAATAAGCGCAAAAACTGCGGAGATAAAAGCATTCCGCATCATTTCACGATTGAAGGGCTTCATAGTTCGCTCCCTCGACCCGCCACATTTTTGCAGTTTTTGGGCTGGCGCCGCAAGCCTCTTTGGCGTTATCAGCAATCATCCGGATACATGGAGCATCTACATGCCAACCGAATCGCTATTGGAAAAAATCGCTGTGAAAGGCGCCGATCATAACGCCATCGCAAAACAAATGATCGCCGCAAACGCCGACATCGCCCTGTTGCTCGACGGCATGTGCGAGAAGGCCGCCCGGATGAAATTCGGCTGCGAAAAAGCCCTGATGATCCTCAGCGAGACGAATCCCGAAAAGGTCTCCCCCTTCTTTGACCGCATCGTCGAGTTCCTCGAATGCGATAACAAAATCCTGAAATGGGGCGCGATCCAGATAATATCCAATCTCGCGCCGGCAGACACCGACGGACGCTTTGCCTCAATCTTCGCGCGCTATTATTCCGCCATTACCGGTAACGATATGGTCGCCGCTGCCAGCGTCATCGCAGGCTCCGCCAAGATCGCCCGCGCGCATCCCGCGATGGCCGAGTGCATCGCGCGCGAAATCCTCAAAGTCGAAAAAGCCAACTACAAAACCCCCGAATGCCGCAACGTGGCCATTGGCCATGCCATCGCCGCGTTCGAAGCGTTTTTCGATCTGATCAAGAACAAGAAGCCGGTGATCCTCTTTGTTCAAAGACAGCTTCAGAACACCCGCAAAAAGGTGGCGCTTAGGGCAGATCAATTCCTGAAGCGCTTCGACGCGGCCACTAATAGTCCGACGCAATGATTGGCTTGACATCTACACGAATAGGTGTAAACTTAAATCCAATGCAACGATCTCGAAAAGAGACTGCGAGC
>JAPLSP010000338.1 GCA_026398575.1 Candidatus Sumerlaeota bacterium
TGATCATGCGTGACCAGAATCGTTGTCATGTGCAATTCGTCGTGCAATCGCCGCCCGGCAATCGCCGGGCGAAGGTGACCGGACAGGTGAGCGCAGAGGGGCAGCTGCGGGTGGCCGATGCCGGCGCCTGGGAAAAGCCTTTGGTCATGGCAGCGAGCCAGCGCGGGGATTTACCCATCGTCGCCGGCGCCATTCCGCTCGATAACCAGCGCGAGGTCTATTGGCAGTTCGAAGCGTCCGGAAGCAATCCGCCGAAGGAAACAGCGCAGAACACGCCGGCCAAAGCGTTCGAAGCGGGCATGGCCAGGGCTGAGGCGATTGGGAAGCGCGTGCGCGTGGAAACGCCGGACCCGTGGTTGAACGCCGCAGTGGGGGTCTCGGGTTCGGTGATGGACGGCGTGTTTCGCGAGGGAATTTTCACCCATAGCGGCATGCGTTGGGGAGTGCCGTTGCTGGGATGGCGGACGATCTACGGCGGCACAGCCTACGGATGGCATGACCGGGTCAAAACCCAGGCCGGTCTTTGCCTGGCCCGGCAGATCAAGGACTCCGATAAAAAAACGCCGAAGGCCGATGCCAAGTACGGTTACTCTTGCGAAGGGCTGGATTCGCGCCTGTTTGGCAAGGGGCGCGTGGACTTTCATCATCCGTGGCACTACGACATGCAGAGCCAGTTCTTCGATCAGCTCATTCATGCCTGGCGTTGGACGGGCGACGCGGAACTGGAGAAACTGCTGCGGCCGGCGCTGGAACTACACCTGGAATATATCAAGGATTGCTTCGACCCGGATGATGACGGCATCTACGAAAGCTATGCCAACACCTGGCCGACGGATAATCAGTGGTACAACGGCGGCGGAACCTCCGAGGAAACCGCTTATGCCTACCAGGGGCACAAGGCGGCCCTCGACCTCGCGCGGCGGGCCGGAGACCAGCGCGCCGTGGAATTTCACCAGGCGCGAATGGCAAAAATTCAGAAGGGATTTTTTGACCTGCTCTGGATTCCGCAGCGCGGCCATCCCGGCGCATACCGCGAACAAACCGGATACCGCCGGCTGCACGAATCGTGCTGGCTCTATGGAATATTCTGTCCGATTGACGTCGGTTTGTTGAGCCGCGAACAAGCGGCGCAATCCATCCACTACACCGAATGGGAACTCGAGCGGGTCGCCATGCCTTACGGCGGCGTGCAATGCTGGCCTTCCGCGTGGGTCCCCTCGATCTGGTCGGTGCGCGAGATGTGGCCGGGCGACAACTATCACCTGGCGCTGGCCTGTTTCCAGACGGGCCTTGCGGAGGAAGGCTGGGAACTGTTGCGCGGGACGTTTCCACAAATGATGTTCTTCGGTCCGGTTCCCGGCGATCTGGGCTTTCCCAATGGCGGGACCGATTTCAATGATTGCGCCAGCATGTTTTGCCGGACTGTGGTCGAAGGGCTGTTCGGTTACCGGCCCGATTACCCGAACGGGCTGGTCACCGTCGCGCCGCAGTTTCCGCAGGCGTGGAACTCGGCCTCGATCCAGACCCCCGATTTCTCCCTGCGGTTCCAGCGCACGGACGCCGTGACGCGCCTGCGAGTGGACTTGGCCAGGCGCGCGCCCCTGCTCGTCCAAATCCCGGTGAGCGCAAAACACATTGATGGAGTGAAGGTCAACGGCGCGGCATCCGAATGGAAGATGCAGCCGGGTTTTGGCGTGAGCCTGGTGGAAGTACGTGTGGCCGACGGAGCTTCCGCTGAGATCGAGGTGAATGTGACAGAGCCTTTGCCGTTTGCGGGGGCAAAAACGTTGGCGGGAAATAGCGGCAAGGAAATTGCCTTCTGGGTCCCGGAAGGCAAAGTCGTGGATTACGCCGATCCCCAAGGCGTCTTGGATCGCCTGACGATCAAGGAGGGAAGACTGACCGGCGTCGTCACGACGAACACGGGTGAGCATATAGTCCTGGCGCGGGTGGCTACGGGCGATACCGAGCATTGGCAACGATTCAAGTTTACGGTCACCGACGCCGAAGCCGAACGCCTTAAGGCCGCCAAGACGCTCAAGACTGTGCCCGCGGGCGCCGCGTGGGATTGCCTGGATATAACTCCGGCGCTCAATGGCGACGTGCGCGCGATTTTCAAGCAGAAATATCTTTCGCCGCGCCCCAAGACCTGTTCGCTGCGGCTGGCAGTGGACGGGTATTCCACGTGGCAGATGTCATTGAACGCCAAAAACAAACCGCCGGAGATTGATCTCACAGCAGCGGCGAAACTTGTGGGCGCCTCAGGCCAGTTGTTGACGCCGCAAGGAGCGCCGTTCCTGTGGGAGAACCGCGCCATGAACATCGCATTCACATCGCAATGGGATAACTGGCCCAGGCAAATCACCTTCCCGATGAAACGCCAGGGCGACGCGCTTTGGTTTTTGATCTGCGGCTTCACCAATCCCATGCAAGTGCGCATCGCCAATGCCGAGCTGCGGCTGAAATATGCCGACGGCGTAGAGGAAAAACTGGAGCTGGTTCCGCCGTTCAATTTCTGGAGCCTGTGTCCTTTCGGCGGGGTTGACTACAATTATCAACGCGACGCCGCCTGCCTGCCCAAGGAACCGCCGCCGACTGTGCAATTGGGCAATAATTGCCGCGCCATGCTCCTCAACTGCCGCCTGCGGTCCGGGATCAGCCTCGATCAGGTGACGCTCGAAACCTTGTCACCCGAAACCATCGTCGGCCTGATGGGCATGAGCCTGATGAATCCGCGTTAATACTGCCTGACTGGCTAAGGGCGCATTTCAGCCAAGCTATCTTGGCGTGCTGGGAAAGGCCTGACAAAATAATGTGCGAC
>JAPLSP010000711.1 GCA_026398575.1 Candidatus Sumerlaeota bacterium
CATCGCCAAGTCCATAAAGCTCAAATACAGCTGCATCAAGCTCGGCTTCTAATTTCTGGCATCTTTCGCGAGTCATTATTTTGAGATTAGGGGCCGAAACTATCAGATTATCATCCCGAAAAGCATGCTCACGCAATTGGTCTACAATATTAATAATTCGCCTACTCAATTTAGTATCTTTGGGGTAACAAATTGGCATTGATAACAATTCATCATCTAGCTCAATTTCGTTATGCCAATTACCCCAATTACTTGTTGTCATGAAGAAAAAATATCTAGCAAGCGATGACCATAAAATCCCCAACAGGATTTTATATTTATCTTCATTCAATCCATGCAATTTTATCCCGTGAATAGCATTTGTAAATGCAAATGACTTATCTTCTACTCGTGCAATTATCCGACCTTTCGGTTGGCAATCCTCCTCAATGCCCCTTCCTACTAATAACCGCAACCCATTATATATATTTTCCGTGCCCCTGCGATATACTCTATCAGGTGGTTTATATAGATTTCCCATGTCTAGTGGGCCATATCGATAAAAATGCTCTTTGGGCAAAACTTTATATTTCTGTAACCAATTAGCATCAATTGCTTTATTAGAAACAATATATCCTTGCCCTTTAGAGCTTATCAGAGAAGAAAGAGCATCAAAATTCATAAGATATGAAACTAGATGCCAATCGCGATGATTGCCCCACCACAATGTTTTCCAGATTTTATAATTTGAGCAATCCTCCTCTGGCATTATTGGATGGCAGTCATTTGCAGAAAAAATTATCGCTTGAAGACCATCTAGAATCCTTGTCCGCTTAGCAGACCAGTAATGTATTGCATAAGGCTTTTCATGCTGCAATCTTTTATGGAAGAATACAGCTGCAAATGGAGATATAACTGAACTAAAGAAAACCTGCCTTGCGTGAGCAAAATTGAATACTGATGTCAATTGACACCCGTCTAACCATTTTTGCCGAAAAGCAATGCTTTTAGGATGATGTTTATAGAAGACTCCAGTAGATACCAGCAAACCTGCTATGCCATGAGGTTTAAGGCAATCTAAGGCGCGCCATATGAATGCCTGAGAGCTTTCTCTATCTCCTATGGGAAGCTCTCTTTTCACGCACCATTCTACAGCATATTGGTTCTGCTCTCTCGCCTTGCTGCTTTCTTTCCCAGGAGAACCCCAGGGGGGATTCCCCACCACAACATCAGCGCATTCCGAAGAGAACCGTGTTTTGAGGGATGGGTTGTTGTCAAAATATGCAGTGTCGAAAGCATTCGCGGAAACAAGGCAATTAAATGAACCAGGCTTTCTATCATCTGCAACAAGATAAGGCAGGCGATTCCCTTGCCGGATCTGCTCAAGAATATCCGGAGGCTCCAAGTAGTGCAACATTGCTAAATAAAGGCTGAATGCTGCAATGCGAACAGCTTCAGGATTAATGTCTATTCCTGCTAATTGATCGCGAAGGATTTTTTTTAGTTCATCAAAGCGAAGACGGCGTTTTTGCGTGACTATGCGATAACGAACAATTCTGCGAAAGGCTTCAACAAGAAAAATCCCTGAGCCGCACGCCGGATCTAATATTCTTGGCGCATTTTTCAGCCGCTCAGTCGTAAGTGTCTGAGACAAAACAAATTCTGCTAGAGCAGGCGGAGTATAGAATGCTCCATGAGCGCTTTCTTTGCCACTCTCTTCGTGATAAAACTCCTCATAGATGCTACTAATGAGCTCAATGGGAACGATTTTGAAACGATACGCATAGAAAAAGAGCTTCTTTTGTATCCCTGCGTCTCCGTACATCCAATCCCTAATTAAGTCGAGATGGCTTTGTTTTACGACATTCGATTCTTGGGTAATGTCTGGAAACATATCTCCATTGAAGTCTGAAGCAAGCTGCCCAAATAGCGCATAGGTGAAGCTATGATCTAACAAGATTCGGGGATAAATCGGCTCATGTTGGTCTTCTTCCAATATTAATCCAAGAGGTGATTTTTGGCTGAGAAAATCCATCCCCTTCTTATGCTTTCCAGCCACATTCCGAAAATACTGTTCGGTAAGAATTCCGCGATCCTCAAGATATCGGATGAAGATTGATCTTCCAATAAGAGCATGAGCATGTTTTAAATTTATTCCGCCTAATCCCCTTTCTATCAATTCTTTTCGTACAAGCTTCAAATCATGAATCAAAGCTTTATCCGCACGCTGGTTCAAGTCCTTGCCAAATCGCTCTTCCAACTTAAAGACACGGCCGGATTCGATCTCTTCGCGCCGAAAACGCTTTAGGTTTTCTGCAACTTGCGCTGTGGTATGAGCAATTGCTAGAGGTTTAAATTTGCGAAATTCATCTTTCGGTTTAGGAGGCTTATGGGCCAAATCATAAACTGCGAGTTCCCCGGGTCTTGCGAGAAACAGCAAGCGTGGTCGCGCCATACTCCATATTCGGTGATAAAGCCTTTTCAATACGCATTCATCATCCGTATCTGAGTGAGCAAAAATAATAACTGGATTGTTTTCAAGGAAAAAAACTTTTTCAGCGCCAACTTCGCTGGCAAGAGCCAGCCAATCGCCTTTATCAGTCCAAGTTTTTGTGCTAAAATCGCTAGATTTCCGGCTAGCGGGCAGAAATTGTGTTTCCGTTAAGTCTGCAAAATCGAGCTGGCTGTAGGCGGTATGCAATAGACTGGAAGAACTAGTGGTTTCCATAAGAGTGGGACTCATGATTTTCTATAATAATATGGCATTATTATCCAATTTCCTCAATATAAGCATGGCGCTATCTGATGGCTTCATGCGTAAAGCCGGTAATCCAGCGGCTCGATGACTCCTGCATTCTTGGCCGCATCGGCCAGCTGCAAGTTATGCTTTCGCATCTCTTCGCGCAAGAGCAGACGCCACTCCTCTTCCAGCTTTTTATCTGCCAACTCCTGCCGCCGCGTCTGGACGGCGAAGTAAGTTTGACCTAATGCTACCAGTTCTTTTCTCGGATCGGCATTCTGAATGGTGAGGTAGCATGCATAGCGGGACATAAAAACTGTTTTGATGGAACGCTCTGCTCCGCTACCAATGCCGACCATTTCGGTGACGTCACCGAAATGGTCTTCGATACGCTGGCCGCTATTGAAACAAGCTGTCTGCGCTTTCTCATATAACCAACTCGAAGTTGCGATAATCGCCGTATCCCAGCACTTCAGCGAAATCGCGGCTTGACCAAAACTCAAATCCCGCCTCATTCACGCGCTTGATGCGCTCGAACGGAGAAACATGTCCGCTCGCAGGACGCTTCTCGATTTCCTGGCTCATAAGATAGGCTCCTTGTCTCAATCTCTTCTCCGGATCAAAACCTTACAGATGATATTCATCCCTCAATAAACTTCCCCATCTTGCGGAATTTCTGGAAGCGGCCCTTGAGGAGCTCGTCGGTGGGTATTTTCCGGAGATGCTTGAGATGGCGCAAAAGGGCGGCTTTCACATTGTCGGCGGCCTGTTGGCGGTTCTGATGCGCGCCGCCTTCAGGCTCGGGGATGATGTCGTCAATCACTTCGAGGCCGAGCAGGTCCTTGGCCGTGAGTTTGAGAGCTTCGGCGGATTGGGGAGCGAACTTGGCGTCGCGCCAAAGGATCGAGGCGCAACCTTCGGGCGAAATAACAGTGTACCAGGCGTTTTCCATCATCAAGATGGTGTCACCTACGCCGATGCCGATGGCGCCGCCGCTCGCGCCCTCGCCAATGACGCAGATGATGATGGGAACTTCGATCGCGAACATCTCCTTCATGTTGCGCGCGATGGCCTCGGCCACGCCGCGCTCCTCCGAGCCGATGCCGGGGTAGGCGCCGGGAGTGTCCACGAAGATGATGATCGGGCGGTGGAACTTGTTGGCGACCTTCATGATGCGCAGCGCTTTGCGATAACCTTCCGGATGGGACATGCCGAAATTGCGTTGAACGTTTTCGCGCGTGTTCGCGCCTTTCTGCTGGCCGATGATGGCGACGGGCTGTCCATCGAGAAACGCATAGCCCGTGACCATCGCCGGATCGTCGGAGAAGAGGCGGTCGCCATGGACCTCGTTCCATTCGGAGAAGATCATGCTGATGTAGTCAAGGCTGTGTGGGCGGTCGAGATGCCGGGCGATCTGGACGCGCTGCCAGGGAGTCAGATTGGCGTAGATCTCCTTGCGCGTCTTGTTCATTTTCCGTTTCAGGCGGTCTATATCGCGCGCCAACCGCTCGCGCTCGCTGACAGCGCCGAAGCTCCTTAAAGTCTCGTCCGATTCGACTGGCGTGTCGTAAACCTCGGTCTTCATAAGCGGTTTGCGGGAGGAATCCGCCAGAGGACCCGGGGCGACGCCCAATTCCTGCAATTGCTTCTCGATGGCGCGAATCTGGTCCTCCAAATCCGCAATGGGCTGCTCGAAATCGAACGTTACGGGACACATAGGCATTCCTCTTGTGATGAAGTAACTGGAAACTCTCCAGCGAGGCAATAAGCAACTGATCTACTCAATAATCCTGCGATAAGAACCGAATATGATCTCTCGAATATTGTCTAAATTATATTCAGGAACTTTCCTGCCAGAAAAAGGAAATTGCTCCAAATTTTCTGTCGCTGCAATTATTTTGAAACCAATTCTCCGAGCATAGACAGGAGAATCCAGAGCTATATAGCGAATAATGGATCCCAAATCCATCAGCGCGCTTTCTGTCCAAATTACTTTAACCATTCTTCCACCCGCCGTTTAGCCTCTTCTTGTGAGACAACCCGTCCAGCTTGGACATCCTCCAAACCTCGCTCTATCTTCTCAAGCACATATAGGTGGTAATGAATATCCTCCAAGGTGCAATCGTCATCCAATCCTTGGATTGCTTGAATCGCTTGTTCTTTTGTCGCATTCATAAGCCCTTATTCCTTTCGAAACGCCTGTCGCATTTCGCATCTACCGTGATATGCAATTTCCGTTCATCATCCCTCAGCTCTCCGCGAACTGCAGTGTCTTCGAAAACGGCAGCGCTTCCAGCGCCTTCAGCACCTCATCGCTTGGCTCGACGCTGAAGCGGCTGTCGGCCTGTATTTTGACGGCGCCGCTGCCGTTCTGAACGACAATGCGCACTTTGCAGCGGCCCGAATAGCGGCTCAGCGCCTGCTTGATGTGTCCGATCACCTCGGGCGATATACTCGCAACCGGCAGGGTGACGTCAAGGAATTTTGCCAGGCGTTCGCGCGCGATCTGCGCTTTGACGATATCCTCGTCGATCAGGCTTTTCGCGCCGTTGTACTCATTGACCTTGCCTTTGACGACAACAAGGTCGCCGTTAATCAGCCAGGGCTCCAGGTCGCTGAGCTTGCGCGGAAATACGACGGCGTCCACGGCGCCCGTCGTATCGGTTATCTGACAGAAGGCCATCGGCTCGCTTTTGGTCTTGGTCAGGATGCGCCGTACCTCGCCGATCTGTCCGACGAGGCGGACCTCGCTGCCTGTGGTCAGCCGGTCAAAGTCGGCGGCATGGGCCGTCGCAAATGAACGCATATCCACTGCGATGGCGTCGAGCGGATGGCCCGAGATAAAGAAGCCGGTCAATTCTTTTTCAAAATTCAGTTTTTCCTCGTTGGTCCATTCGCGCACGTCGGGCAACGGCGATTCCTCGAGCGAAGCGCCGCCGTTGGCTTGCGCCGCCGCTTCGCCGAAAAGCGACATTTGTCCGGCCTTGCGTTCGTTGATGGCCACCTGGGCCGCTTCAAAAACGTCGGGAGCGCCCGCGACCAGACGCGCGCGGCTGTAGCCCAGCGAATCGAAGGCGCCCACCTTGATCAGACATTCCAGCATGCGGCTGTTGAAGCCCCGCGCCGCCGTCCGTTCGCAGAAAATCAGGAAATTCTTGAAAGGGCCGCCGCCGTCGCGCTCCTGGACGATTTCGCCCACGGCCGCCTCGCCGACGTTTTTGATGGCGGTCAGGCCGAACCGGATGGCCCCGCCCACGACGCTGAAATCCGCCTGCGATTCATTGATGTCGGGCGGCAGAACCTTGATGCCCATGTCGCGCGCTTCGGCGAACAGAACGGCCAGCTTGTCGGTGTCGCCTTTGTCGTTGGTCATCAGCGCCGCTATGAATTCGATGGGGTAGTGCGCTTTGAGGTAGGCGGTGCGGAAAGCGACTTCGGTATAAGCGACGGTATGGGCCTTGTTGAAACCATATTCGGCGAACTTGGCCATCAACTCCCAAACTTCATTTGCCGTGGTCGCGTCAACGCCCCGCTCGGCCGCCCCTTCGAGAAACTTGCCCTTCATCGAATTCATCACGTCCACTTTTTTCTTGCCCATCGCCTTGCGTAGCTTGTCGGCTTGACCCATCGTGAACCCGCCCATCGTCTGCGCAATCTGCATGACCTGTTCCTGATAAACGATCACGCCATAAGTCTCGCTCAGGATTTCGCTCAGCATGGGATGCGGGTATGTGACCATCGCCGGATTCTTTTTATTCTTAACGAAGACCGGGATGAATTCCATGGGGCCCGGACGATAAAGCGCGGCGACGGCGGCGACGTCGGCAAAGCAGGTGGGCCCCATCTCGCGGATGATTTTGCGCATCCCCTCGGATTCCAGCTGGAAGATCCCGGTTGTCTGGGCCGTGCGCAGGAACTCGTATGTCTTGGGATCGGATCGCGAAATCCGATCCCAATCCACGGTAACGCCGCGGTTGCGGGCCAGCATGCGAATCGCATTGTCAATGACAGTCAAGTTTTTCAAGCCGAGGAAGTCCATTTTCAGCAGGCCGGACTCGGTGACCTCGGCCATGGCAAACTGCGAGACCAGCTGGCTCTTATCGCCGCCGGGATGGAAGACGGGGATCAAGTCGCTGACGGGGCGGTCCGTGATAATGATGCCGGCCGCGTGCACGCCGCAATTGCGGTGCAGTCCTTCAACCTGCCGGGCGAATCCGATCAGTTTGCGAACGTCCAGATCGCTTTCATATAGCCGCCGGAGATCTTCATTCGCCTCGATTTCAACTTTCCCATCTTTGTCTGTCTGTCCATACATGCACCCGTCAATCGTGGCTTTGGGGTTTGTAGAAATCATGCCGCAAATCGGATTGACGCGGTCGAGCGGAAAGTCCAGCACGCGTCCGACGTCGCGGATGGCGTTCTTGGCCTTGAGCGAGCCAAACGTGACAATATTGCAGACGTTATGCTCGCCATATTTTGCCCGGACGTATTCCACCACCTCCTGCCGGCGGATGGCGCAGAAATCAATATCGAAGTCGGGCGGCTCAAGACGTTCGATGTTCAGAAAGCGCTCGAAGATCAGCTTGTGGCTCAGCGGCTCCAAATCCGTGATGCCCAGGGCGTAGGCGATGATGCTGGCGGCGCCCGAACCGCGCCCCGGTCCCACGGGAATGCCCTGCTCGCGCGCATACTGGATGAAATCCTGGACAATCAGGAAATAGTCATCAAAGCCCGACTGATGGATAACATCGAGTTCGAGCTCGGCCTGCTTGCGCTGAACTTCTCCGAGCGGAGCGCCATAACGCGCCGCCAGACCTTTTTCCGCCAGCTCCCTGAGAAGTTCCTGCGCCGTCTGGCCTTCCGGAACGGTGAATTTGGGGAATTTGCTGGTGTCGGCGGCGCCGTGCGCCAGCGGAAGCTCCACGTTGCACATTTCGGCCACCCGCAGCGTATTCGACAGTGCTTCGGGAACCTGGCGGAAGAGCGCGGTCATCTGCTCGGGCGTCTTGAAATAAAACTCATGCTGTGGATAGCGCATGCGATTCTGGTCCGACAGCTTCTTGCCCGTGCCGATGCACAACATGATGTCGTGCATCTCCCAGTCTTCCTGCTTCAGGTAATGGATGTCGTTGGTGGCGATCGTTCTCAGGTTGAATTCGCGCGCCAGCGGGATCAATAGCGGATTGACCTTGCGCTGATCCGCCATGCCGTGATCCATGAGCTCGATGAAAAAATTCTCGCGCCCGATGAGGGCGATCATGTCGTCGGCAAAGCGACGCGCCATCTTCATGTCACCCTGCAGGAGCGCCGCTGCGATGGTTCCCTTCAGGCACGCCGAGGCGATGACCAGGCCTTTGCAATGCCGCGCCAGGAGGTCCATGTCTATGCGGGGCTTATAATAAAAACCGCTGGCGTAGGCTTCTGAGCAAAGTTTGATAAGGTTATGGTAGCCTTCAATGTCCTTGGCCAGGACCAGCAAATGATTCGAAGAAGCCCGTTCGCCCCCTTCCCTGACTGTGCGGGGACCGGGGGCGATATAAAACTCGCAACCGATGATCGGTTTGACGCCGGCCTCGCGCGCGGCTTTATAGAACTCGACGGCGCCAAACATGGCCCCGTGATCGGTGATCGCCAAGGCCGGCATGCCCAGTTCTTTGGCGCGCTCGCACATGGCTTTGCAGCGGCAGGCGCCATCCAGAAGACTGTATTCACTATGGTTATGAAGATGGATGAACTGAGGGGAACTCATGAGAATGGCTCCAACGGGAACAAGAGAAAAATCAAGCAGAACGCTTGAGGAACCATGAGAACTGTGCGCCACGAAAGTCAAGGCCATCTTTCGCGATTTTTCCGGCGTCTCATCCATAAAAATCCCTTTATTGTTTTGTCATCCATTGTTTTGTCATCCATTGTTTTGTCAATACACAACCAGCAGCTTCCAATCACTGCCTTGCGATGCGCCCATCCTTTTGCCTCCCACTCAAAGCCGCTTGACCGCCGCCGCCGCAAAAACTATTGTGCAAGACAAATGGCAATCATCGCGAAAACAGGATAAAAAACATTGAACTTTATTGAACCGTGGGCGTCAAAGCAATAGGGGGAAGGCTTTTTTATTTAAGCCCCAAGTCTGAGCTCAATCTTGCCAGAGGCATGAGGTTGCCATGTCTGCTATTCCGATTATCCTGGTTGCCGTTCTCGCCTTGCTTCTCTTTGCGGGAGGCGCCTATTCGCAAACCAAGTCGCGGGAAATCCAATCTGTCACGACTTCCACTATCACAGTCGGGCAAGTTAGTTCGCTCTCCAAACAAAAAATCGAAGACATGCTCGGCAATTTGGAAAAGAAAGAAGCCCCGGCGCCTAAAATGGGCGCGATGTGCTATACGCCGTCGCCCCCGCTGCAGCGCGCGGAATACATCTGCCCCGTATGCGGCGAAAAAACAATCTATGCCGCGGACAAAGCGCGTCTGGTGGCAAAGGAACTCAAAGGCTGCCGTCTGGATGCAGACGTAATTAAAAAGGCCTCGAAGGGCGCCATCACGCTGGACGAGAGCAGTCTCTGCAAGAAATGCTCGCCTTCAGCTACAACCCACGACCTGACACTGAAAGTGACTTATGCCGACGGCGCCAAGCGCACGGTCACGCCTGTAGATTTCCGAGATTTGCGGTTAGTGCGGGATTTCCTCAATGGGAAGTCTTCCTTCACCACATCCAATGATGGTGAACTGCCTCTCAAATCCCAATCGTCCCGGCTGCGCCAGTTGCTGGGATTATCGCTTACCGAGCAAACCCAGCCAGCCAATCAGGAGAAGAACCAAAAGCAGGAAAAATGAGGAGATAGATTCCGTGCCTGTCACTCCGCTCGTTCTGATCGCCATTTTTATTCTGATGCTTCTGGCAGGCGGCGTTTATGCGCAAGGGAAAACGAATCGCTCTAGCGGCGCGACCTCCGTCCCTACGTCCATTACGGTTGCGCGCATGAATGCGCTGTCAAAACAGCAAGTGGATAAAATGTTGAATGACTTGCTGATAAAGGACGTGCCGCCGCAGCCCCGGATGGGGGCGATGTGCTATGGGATTATGCCTTCGCCTTCTTATGATGCCGAATATATCTGTCCTGTTTGTAGAGAAAGGACGCTCTATTCCAAGAGCGAGTCATGGCGTGTGCGAGAGCTGGACTCATCCCGCAATGAAGCCAGGCAAATCAAGCAGCTGTCAAACGGCGCCATCCAACTCGATGAAAGCCGGATGTGCAAGAAATGCGCGCGCGGCGCGACTCCGGGTACGCTAGGGTTGACGCTGGCTTATGATCATGCAACCTCATTCACTATTGTCCCTATTAAATCACATGATCTGTGTATGCTGCGCGACTTCTTGAAAGGGAAACTCTCATACACGACCTCCAACGATGTTGAATTGCCATTGATGAATGAATTGCCGCGCCTGCGTTATTTGCTCGGAATTACCAGGGAAACCAGCGATGATAAATAAAGCGTTCATTTTCGATTTATCATCGCTCATTTTTCATTTTGCTTTTGGCTGCAGCTTACCGCGCTAAGACTATATCGGAATCCACCTATGGCAATGCTCGCCCCCTCTTTCCTCCCTTCCACCGCCGTCGTCGAGCTGACGTATCGCTGCAATCACCAGTGTTTCTTCTGTTCATGCCCGTGGGAACGAAAGAATGGAAATTTCAAACGTCTGCCTGAGCTCTCTACGACTCAATGGCGCGATGTGATTGCCAAACTCTGCGCCATGGGCGTCTGCAATTTTTCATTCTCGGGCGGCGAGGCTTTATTGCGCGACGACGTCTTCGATCTGCTGCAATTCGCAGGGCGGCAGCAATGCCAGCATATCGAAACCGTGGACGACGAGTTGCAGTCGCGCATGGCGCCGCCGAACCTCTATCTGCTCTCCAACGGCGCGCTGGTGGATCAGTCGGTCCTGCGGTTCTGCCTCGAAAACAAAGTGCAGTTGAGCATGAGCCTGCCCGGCCTGCGGACATTCAAACAGCACACCGGCGTGGATAATGCGGACCACGTCTTGCAGCAATTCGCCGAAGCGAAGGCGATGGGCCTCAAGACGGTGGTCAACATCACCGTGACGAAATTGAACCTGCCGGAACTGCATGAAAACATCGCCGCAGCGTTCTTGGCCGGCGCCGATCAGCTCCTGATGAACCGCTTCCTTCCCGGCGGACGCGGATTGGGCCACGCCGAGTTGTGCCTTTCGATCGCCGAAATCAAAACGATGCTGGACACGGCGGAAGATGTCCTGGACAAAGCGGGGCGGTTCGGCTCGCTCGGAACCGAACTGCCCAAATGCGTCGTTGATCCCACGGCTTATAAGAGAATAACCGTCGGAACGCGCTGTTCGGCGGCGATCCAGTTTTTTGTCATCGGCCCTGAAGGATACGTCCGCGCCTGCAATCATTCCGAGGTGCGGCTGAACCACGTTGATCAGATCGAGGAACTGAAACTGAACGAATACTGGACCCGCTTCACGCAGAAGCGCTACCTGCCGGAGGCGTGCGCGGATTGCGGACTCGCGTATGATTGCGACGGCGGCTGCCGCGAAGCGGCGCATATCGCGCACGGCGATCTGGCCTACCACGATGCGCTCTTCCCCGCGGATGCGCGACGTTTGCCTTTGGATCAATCCTGAAAGGATTGAACCCCAGAGCACAGGATCAGCGAAGCGCAATCCTGTGAAGAACACGCGGTAATTTTTATGAACTCTGATAGGATTCTCTGAAGTTTAGACGTTTGAATCCCCCGAAGGGGGTCTGGAGTTTGGACATTTGAATCCCCCGAAGGGGGTCTGGAGTTTGGACATTTGAATCCCCCGAAGGGGGTCTGGAGTTTGGACATTTGAATCCCCCGAAGGGGGTGAACTATCATAGCCGTGGGTGGAGCGAAGCGAACCCACGGAAACGAAGAGTGCGAAAACAGGTCCCCGGAGGGGGCCAACACGGATCGGACAGCCGACTGCATTTCGTTTGCGCGCTTCATCGGGATTGCTTCCGTGACGACGTTGGCCCCCTTCGGGGACCGATGATTCCTCGTGCCGCCACCGTGGGTTCGCTTCGCTTCACCCACGGCTATGATTGTAGTTCCCCTTCGGGGAAAGAATGTCCAAACTCCAGTGAACCCTGAAAGGTTTCTACAATGGGAATTCCCGATGAAATATTATCTGCGAATCCCTGGCTGAACGAATGGGCGATTCTTGCGGCCTATCGCGGCAGCATCGCCTTTGGCACGTACGCGCCATCGTCCGATCCGGATGCAGTCTCCGATAAGGACGCGCTCGCCGTTTGCGTTCCGCCGTTGGAATATTATCTCGGCCTCGAAGAATTCGGCTCGCGCGGCACGAAGGAAATCAAACACGGCGAATGGGACATCGTCATCTACGAGGCGCGCAAGTACATCCGCCTGCTGGCCAAGGGCAATCCCGACGTCCTGATGACGCTGTGGCTCGATGAATCGAATTATTTGAAACTGACGCCGGCGGGAAGGTTGCTGATCGAACGCCGCGATGCATTCGCCGGGCGTCACGTCTATAAGGCCTTCACCCAATATGCGATTTCCCAACTCCACAAGATGACGCATCACGCCACCGAAAAATACATGGGCGAGAAGCGCAAGCGGCTCGTCCGTTATTTCGGCTACGACTGCAAAAACGCCGCGCACTTGATCCGCCTGCTCCGGATGGGAATCGAATTCCTGAAAGAAGGCCGTCTGCGCGTCAAGCGCGAAGACGCGCGCCAACTGCTGGAAATCAAACGCGGCGAATGGACGCTCGAACAAGTCAAAGCCGAAGCCGACCGCGGTTTCGCCGCCGCCGAGCAGGCCTTCCATGCCTCCCGTTTGCCGCCCGGACCCGATATGAACGCCATCAATCAACTGGCCGTTGAAGTCATCCGCCTGGCCCTCGGTCTCTGACCGCCAGCGGCGCCACTTCGCGATGTAGCGATTCTGCAAGTTCATTCCCTTTGCTGCAGGGCGAAGAAATTGGGTTCTCTCCAATTTGGCGCCGCATGGTAGGCCGTCCGCTCCGTCGGACGGCCATCGCGCGCCACGGCCGTCCGACGGAGCGGACGGCCTACCATATTGCGTTTGTCTATTGACCGCAAAGCGCCCCTCACGGGATATTCAGCGCCGAGCTGATTGCCGCCGATAAAGCGCTTGAGCAAAGGGAGACGAGGTTCTGACTTGATGGAAAACGCCGCCAATAGGTGGGCCGTCGCTCCGTATAGCGGCGTGGCGCAAATCTATGACGATTTGATGGCGGATATCTTCGAGAAGCGCCAGGCGCCCTTGATCGAAGATACTCTCTGCCATCTGCGATTGACGCCGGGGACATGGGCCGACATCGCCGGCGGCACAGGGACGGTGGCATGTTTCCTGGCGCGCAAAGGTTGGCGGGTATTCGCTTCGGATGTTTCGGAGGAAATGCTCGAAGTGGCGCGCGCCAAAATCCGCGAACAAGGAGCATCGGTTCAGACACAAAAGCAGGACATGCGGGATTTTCAGCCGCCCGAGCCCTGCGACGTAGCCAGCTGTTTTTTCGATTCGCTCAACATCCTGACGCGGCGGACGAACCTGCTGCGGATGTTTCAACAAGTGGCGCAGGGTTTGAAGCCTGGAGGATATTTTCTTTTCGACGTCGTGACGCCCTGGCAGACGCGGCATCTCTTTGACTACTGCGATCAGATTCATGAGGGAAAGGGATACTTCGGCATCTGGGAAAAGAAAAAAGACGCCACGCCGGATGTGGCTTCGGTCCAGATGCGATGGTTCATCCGGCAGGACAACGGCTTGTTCGCGCGCATAGACGAGACGCACCGGATTCGCGGCTATGCCAGGAGCGAAATCGTTGAAATGCTGCGCGCGGCAGGATTGAAGCTGATAGCCTCTTACGAAGGCGATAGCGGCTTTTTGTCAAAGCTCAGCGCCAAAACCATGCGGATAGATTACATCGCGCGAAAGCCCGGATAAGGCAGGGGTCAGGGGTCAGGGGTCAGGGGTCAGGGGTCAGGGGCGGGGGGCGGGGATCATGAGCTGGATGACCTTGTCGGACCGGTCCGACCCGTCCGACCGGTCTGACGCGTCCGACAAACCGAAAGCTGAAAACCGAAAACCGAAAACTGAAAACTGAAAACCATGCAAAATCTAAGTCTTCCAACAGCCTTTCAGCGCATCGCCACCGTCCTTGAGATGATCAAGTTCCAGCATTCAGTCTTCGCGCTGCCGTTTGCGCTGGCGGCGATGCTGACGGCGGCGCGAGGAATCCCGCGCCCCGGCGTATTCATCCTGATCGTGCTGGCCTGCGTTTTTGCCCGATCGGCGGCGATGGCGTTCAACCGCTGGACCGACGTGACCTTCGACCGCGCCAATCCTCGCACGCGCGACCGGGCGCTGGTGACCGGGCGGCTGAGTCCGGAGTTTGCGTTGATGTTCATGCTGGCGTGCGCCGGCGCGTTTATCCTTTGCGCGGCCATGCTCAATCGCCTATGCTTTTTTTTGTCTCCGCTGGCGCTGGCGGTTGTGTTGGGATATTCGTACGTCAAGCGCTGGTCCTATTGGACGCATTTCGTTTTGGGCGCCGCGCTGGGGCTGGCGCCGGTGGGGGCGTGGCTGGCGGTGCGCGGAACGCTCGAAGGCGCGGCAACGGCGATGATTCTGGGATTGGCCGTGATGATGTGGACCGCCGGGTTCGACATCATCTACGCCTGCCAGGATTTTGAGTTTGACCGGCGCGCCGGGCTGCATTCCCTGCCCGCCGCGATGGGGATCGCCGGCGCCTTGCGCGTTTCATCCGCAGCCCATGTCATCAGTTTCCTCGGATTGCTCGGATTCTGGATGGCGGCCGGATTGGGAACGGGCACACTGCTGGCAATTCTGGCGATCGGCGTTGTGCTGGCGGTCGAGCATTGGATGACGCCTCCGCACGACCTGTCGCGCGTTCCGGCGGCGTTTTTTACGATGAACGGTCTGGTCAGTTTTCTTTTTCTGCTGGGCTCGGGGTTTGATATTCTGATGACGGGTATCGCAAAGGCTTAGGGATTATCTTTCAGAAGGGGTTAGGACGATGGACTCTCAAGCGAATTTTTACATCGGGTACGAGGCGAGTTTGTTGAAGAACATTTTTTTCAACTCCTCCATGGGGTTGATCGAAGCGGATTTAAATCTCAATGTCCGTTTGTTCAATCCGGCGGCCTGCAAGCTCATCAACGACGACAAGGAACTGACGGGTCTTTCGGTTCTCGATCTGATCCGGGAAAAGGACGCCATACGCGAAGTGGCGACCCGGCTGCGCTCGGAAGATGTGAAACGCTTTGAGGGCAAGTGGACGCCGGCGCGCACAAAGTACCACACGGAATTCAAGATGGTCGTTACGCTGTCGCGCGATGATTACTACATGGTGACCGGATTTTTGCTCATGTGCGAGGAAGTGCTGTTCCATACGGTCTGCTGCATCTGCCACAAGGTCAAGTCGCCGGAGGGATGGATCTTTCTTGAAGAGCTGGTCAATCGCAGCGCGGCGCTCAGCCATACGTATTGCCCTGACTGCATGCCGCAGGCGCTGGCCCAAATCACGAAAACCCAATAGGAATGGAACCGTCCGCCGTCGGGAGGCGGAGCGGGACACGGCATACAAGGACGGAAGGTTGATGAAAAGACTCAATCCATACGCAATCTTTGCGGCGGTCATGGCGATCGTCGCGCTGGGCGCTTTTAATTCATCCGCCGCGCCGGCGCGCGCCAAGAAGATCGAGCATCGTTCCGAGCTGTGTTTCGGCCCGCGGGCCGAAGGGCGCCTGGGAGATTATCTGCTCGAAAACAGCAGGGTCCGGCTTGTCATTGCGGCGCCGGGAGGGGCCGAACGCAAAGTCCCGGCCGGCGCGGTGATTGACGCCGGGCGCCCGCCTTTTTTTCTCGATCCTTTGGTTTTTTGCGTTCCTACTTACGCCTTGCAGATCGAAGCGCCCCTGCGGGCCGTTTCCGTGGAGGTCGCCTCGCCCGGCGGAACTCCCGAAGGCAATGCGGCGATCGTTGTTCGCGCCGTATCGCTGATGGATAAGGACCTGACGGTCGAGACGCGATATGAATTGTCCGCAGACTCGCGCGCCGTGCGCGTGGTTTCAACGCTGCGCAACGCCATGGCGCGTCCGCTCAAGAGTCTTTACGCCGGCGATGTGATGGCGTGGGGCGATCTGCGGTTGTTCGTTCCCGATTACGGGCTGGTGGAGAGCTCGGGCGAATGCGTGGCGACGTGGCTCGGGGGATATACGCGGGCGGGCGACGCCTGCCTGGGCGTCGCCAGCACAAACGTTATTCACATGGTCTATCAGCATAATCCCGATCCAGCAAAGCGCCTGTCGGCGCTGGCATATCTGACCACGCAATCCGTCGTCGCCGGCGCTGCGGTGACGTGGGAACGCTATCTGCTGATTGCCGACCGCAACCTGGCCGCGGTCTCGGATTTCGCATACCGTTTGCGCGGAGACGCCGTCGGAACCGTCGAAGGCGCCGTGCTGGACGGCGCGACGCAGGCGCCGTTGGCCGATTGCCCTATCAAAGTGCTTTCCGTCCGCAAAAAAGGCGAACGCGAGTCGCCCTTCACGTACACCATCAGCGATGACAAAGGGCATTTCCGCTTCCTGGCGCTCCCGGGATCATACTTCCCGTGGGGAGAGCCGCTGGACCGCCCTCCCACCGTCGCCATGCAGGGAACCCGGTGGCTGCTGCCGGACAAAACGGTTGATCAAACCGTTCTGGTCCCTCCCGCCATCGAAACCGCTTATTCGATCATAGACGAGGAAACGAGCCGTCCCTGCCCCGCCAAGCTGACGTTTGCTCCGATCCCGCCGACGCCTCCGGTGGATTTCGGTTTGCCGAACACGGCTAAAGGAGGGTCCAGCCTTTGTGTGGCCGAGGGGCGCGGAACCTTGCGATTGCCTTCGGGCAACTATGACGTTTTCGTCAGCCGCGGGCCGGAATTTGAAGTGGTCAAGACGTTGCTGCAAGTCAAGGGGGGTCAGGAAAACATTGTGCGCGCCACGCTCCGGCGCGTCGTGGATACCAGGGGATGGATTTGCGTGGACTTTGGCGCAAAGACGCGCGCCTCTTATGACGGCCTCCTGACGCCCGCCGACCGACTCATCACCGCCGCCGCCGAAGGCGTGGAAATAATCGTGACGGGCGATGACGGCGTGGCCACCGATCTGAGCCGCGATCCCGTCGCCGCAAAGCTGGCGCCCTGGGTCAAAACGGTTCCCGGCAAGCGCATTCGCTTTTCGGATTCGGGGCGGCCGGGAGATTATCTGGTTTTCCCCGTTCCGCCGGAGGCGGATCACGCCGCGCTGAGCAAACAGGAATACGCGGCGAAAGATTCGCGCGAGCTGACGCGCCTGTTGCGCGAGCATTATCCCGGCGCGCTCGTGCAACTCAACGAGGCGTCCGTCGCCGGGGAAGGCCTTTTCGCCGCCGCCGGCTATGATCCATTCGCGCCGGCGGAAACCCGCAAACTTCCGTCGCCCGACGTGGTCAGCCATGATTTCGATCTGTTGGAGATCGTGAGCGCCGGGCGGCTGGGCGAATGGCGGCGCGGCCTGCATCTGGCGGTCAGTTTGATGCGCACAGGCAGTCGCTTCGGCGTGACGGGGAGTTCGTTCTCGCGCGGCGGAAACGGCATGGAGATTGGCTATCCGCGCGTTTATGTCCCATCCTCGACGGACGATCCGGCGAAGATTGACGTGGCTGAAATCCTGCGCAACCTCAAGGCGGGAAAAACGCTGATCACCAACGGGCCCTTTGCGCGCGTGAAGTTCGCCGGGGCCGAACCGGGGGCGATGGGCGCGGCGAAGGGGAAAAGCGTGGATTGCGACCTCGTGGTTCAGCGCCCGCTGTGGGTGGGCGTGGAGGCGGTTGAGATTCTGTCCGACGCGGGCATGCTGCAACGAATCATGATCCGCTCCAACCGCAATCTGACGGTCTTTCCCCAGGGCGGCGCCGATGAGTCGCCGCTGTTTCCCGTGGTTCTGCTGACGCCGGGCGCGGATCAGATCATGTCGCTGGCGATTTTCGGGGCGCCTTCGCGCTGGCCGGTTCTGGCGCCGCGCGGCTGGCGGGAGGAAGACAAGGTTCCCTTCCTGGCGATTACGGGACCAGTCTTGCTCGACGGCAATGGCGACGGACGGTTTGATCCCGGACCGCTCGCCGGCGCGCCGGGAAAATGAACCGGAATGGATTTCCACAAATTCAACCTGAATCCGGCGCGGCTGGTGGAGCCCCCCATCGAGCTGTCTCTTTCAAAGAGGGTAAATGCAATGCGGACCGGAACGGCGCCAGCATTTGGAGTGCGGTTGCTTGCTGCCGCTTTTGCTACGCTAATCTAATAGATAATCGAAGCAAAAGCGGCAGCAAGCAACCGCGGCGCTATCCCGTGATCGCTTCGCTTGAAGGCAATCCTTTGGCGCTCTATCTGAGCGGATGCGGCTATCGCAAACCTTCGCGCTTCAAACAGACCTGCTGCCTTGCGCCGTTGCGAGCGCTTCCATATTTTATGACGCCGATACTCGCGATAGGGATATTCGCCAGCGCATTCACGTCCGGTCTGGGACTCTTAACGCTTTTGGCGCTACCGTTGGTTTTGCCCGTGTGGCGCTATGCGGCGTTCGAGCGCCTATGGCGGCAGTTCGCCCGCAGCGGCAAATTGGTGGATTGGTATTTGTCCCTGAAGCCGGATGAAATTGTCCTGGGCATTGCTGGAGGGCGGTTGCTGGGCAGTTTGAGATGGCATGCCCGGATAGCATTCCTATGGATTGCAGGTTTGGCGGTCATTATGAGCTATATGATTACTGAGTTTAATACTGAATCCTCTACCATCCTGATATGCGCCGCATGCGCGATTGCCGCATTTCAATTCATCATCGCATTGGACACGGTTTATTCGACGTTGGATTCCATTGCCGTCTCGATTCGGCGCGCCGCCTCGCCCGATCCTTTCCAGAAATTTGGCGGGCGCCTTGGCAACGTCACCGTCGGCTTGGGCTCCGCGCTTTGGCGCTCTGGAGTTCCTGCAGTAGTCAGCTTTACGGCGGTTTTATGCGGCGCATACTTGCTCGATAAGTTATTTCCTGGAATTGCACGCATGGTATCCGATGAGCTTTCTGGGATGATGCTAATGATATTCTATAGCGTGAGCTGGACGGCGATCTGCGTGTTGACTCACGCTTATATGATGTTCGGCAGCAAACGGATTGTCACGGCATACCGCCGCGCAGTGGAAAACGTCACACAGTGTTTGCCGGACGTGATCGAAGCGAATCCGCCGCGATAAGCAAGGGGCGCTGGATGAACGGACATCAATATAAATATGTCCCTGCCTGGCTGGCGCGGCGCTATCCGGTGATCGCTTCGCTTGAGGAAAATCCCCTGGCGCTCTATCTGAGTGGATGCGGCTACGGAGTGCGCCGTTGGTATTCGGGCGGCAAGGCGCGCGCGCCGATTGCCTCGGCGCCTTATTATATGCTCCCGATGCTGATCCTGTTCGCCTCGGTTTTCGCCTCGGTTTTTTGCATCGGCGCTTTATTCTCGCCGGTGGTTCTGGTCTTCTTCCGCTATTTCATGTTCGAAAAATGGTGGCGCGAATGCGGACGGGATGGCAAACTCATGGATTGGTATCTGTGCATGGGGCCGCAGGAAATTGTTCTGGGTATTGCCGGCGGGAGGCTGATCGGGCGCACGGCGGGACATGCCGTTGCGGCCACTGTCCTGTCTTTGCCCGTCTGCGTTCTGGTTTATCTCGGCGGTTTATCCAGCAGCGGATTCGATTGGCCGGATATCGCCAGTCTCTTGCTTGCCGCCTCCGGTGTTTTTTGCATTTATGCGATGCAGTTTTTGGTGGCGATGGATTCGATCTATACAACGCTCGAAGCCATTGCGCTCTCAGCCCGGCGCGCTGCAATCCCCCATGTCGCCGCACGATTCAGCGCGCGCTTCGGAGACGCCATCAATGGCTGGGCCAACGGCCTGCTGAGAGTGGGGACGCCATTGCTGCTGGGAATACTGGCCGGGGCGCTGCTGCTGGGCTTTCTTGCGCTCGCGAACGCAATCAGCAAAGCGGGCATTCCGGTCAATGCGCTCTATGGCGTGGCGCTGGTCGCCGCCGCCAGCGCGGTGATAGGTATTTATTTTTTCATGCTGCACGCGCGCCACTTGATTCCACGCGCCTATCTGCGGGCGGTTTATAGCGTGCAGGATTATCTGCCCGCCATCCTCGACGCCAATCCGCCGGCGCTCTAAAAGGAAGGCGACTGCCGCCATGGACCAGGAGCGCGCAAAATTTTATCCCAACTGGCTGATCATGCAATTTCCCGCCATCACCGTGATCAGGGATAATCCGTTGGCGCAATTTCTCGCGGGCCGGGCCTACGGGCGCCGCCGGTGGTTCCGCCGCTCCCAGGCCATGCCGCCGGCGCCGATTGAGGCGTATCTAATGCAGCCGATTTTGGCGGCAGCGATTTGGGGGATTTATTCGATTTTGGATAGCGTGTTCCTCACGGCGTTTGCGCTCTTCGTTATTCTTCCAACAATGCTCATCGCCTGGCGCTATGCCGTATGGGAGCATTGGTGGCGCCGGATGACACAAGTCATCAATCTGCAGGAATGGCATCTGAGCATGGCGCCCAAAGATATCGCGCTGGGGATAGCCTGGGGCGCGATTCTCAGGAGCCTGCGGGGACATTGCATCGCCGCAATTGTCTGGCCTTCGTTGCTTATCGCGACGCATTTCGCTTCCATGCGAATGACGAATTCCTCCCCCAATGTGATCTACTATGTTTTCGCTGTCATCATTATTTTCCTGCTTCAATGGGCCGTCCTTGTGGATTCGATCTATTCGATTTTCGTCTCTCTTTCCGTTGGAGGCAAGTGGGCCTCGCGTCCGATTCGCGGAACGCCATTCCTGGCCCGATTCAAAGCAATCGCCTCCGGAGCGATCCACCAATGGTTTCGACTTGGTTTTTCCGCAATAGCAGGCTTTGTCCTGGGCGCACTTATGGGGGATATTATTTATATGCTAATTCTCCTACTATTAATCCCGCTTGGGATCTCGGGGCCCGCTTCAAGCTATCAGAATGAGATTATCCTCATAGGTATGATCGGCGCTTGCTCGCTTGGATGGTTTGTTTCCTTCTATGCGCTCTTTATCCGACGCTTGATGGATAGCGATTATTATCAAGCGGTTGACACGGAATCCTTCGATCTCCGCGATATTTTTGAGGCGAATTCCGCAGGACCCGGCGGAAACTCATAACTCTACGATAGGTGAAACGATGACTCAACCGCCCGCTCGCATTGCCGCCAATTATTCGACTCATTTGATGAAGCTCATGGAACGCCGACCGGAATTAGTCGTCAAGGTCAACGATTGGAATTCGATTGGGATCACGCAGGACGTCCTGCGCCGTTTCCCGCGCGCCGAGTTTCTGGTGCATCTGACCCTGGCGCTCGCTTCCAGGACGACGGTCAATCAATCCGGCAAACTATGGAAAGAGCTGATGGAATTGGTTCCAATGACGCATACGCCTTATCTCTCGGCGCATATCGCGTTCAATTGCCACGTGGATTATACAATGGAAGGCAAATGGATCTTCGGCGAACGGTTGACCGAAGACGAGCAGATTGAAAACACGAAACGCAATGTGGCGATCCTGCGCGAGGCTTTCGGGTTGGAAGTTCTTCTTGAGAACCAGACGAATGTCTATGGCGGAACCATCATTCCGCCTTCCATCCAAGGCTGCACGGCGCCCCTCTTCATGGCTCGCGCCCTCGAAGCGACGGGCTGCCCGATGCTGCTCGATCTGGCTCATGCCCGCGTTAACGCCGCCTTTCTCGGGATGACGGTAGAGGAATACCTTGCGCCATTACCGCTCGAAACCGTGCGCGAAATCCATCTGTCCGGATGCCGCGTCGTCAAAGACAATCTGCTGAGCGACGAGCACGTGGAACTCGAGGAGATTGATTATGAATTGTTGCGCCAGACGCTGCTTCGCTGCCACCCGTACGCG